>JBAQYV010000064.1:0-60974 GCA_049790315.1 Candidatus Acidiferrales bacterium
GCGACAACGTAGCGATGGAGATATCACTGATCACGCCGGTGGCGTTGGAGAAGGGCCTGCGCTTCGCGATCCGCGAAGGCGGGCACACCGTCGGGGCCGGCGCCGTAACCGAGATCATCGAGTAACCTATGTCATCCGGAGAAAAAATTCGCATTCGTCTGAAAGCGTACGATCATCGTGTTTTGGACCAGTCCACGCGTGAAATCGTGGATACGGCGCGCCGCACTGGCGCCGAAGTTGCCGGCCCAATTCCTTTGCCGACCACCATCAACCGCTGGACCGTGCTGCGCTCTCCGCACGTGGACAAGAAATCGCGCGAACAATTTGAAATGCGCACGCACAAGAGGCTGATCGACATTCTCGAACCCACGCCGGACACAGTGGACGCGCTGATGAAACTCGACCTGCCGCCCGGTGTGGACGTCGAAATCAAGGCCTTCGGCCGCGAGCACGCGGTGAAGTCGTAACCACGCACTAGAAAATAGAGCGGAGAGACAAAGCAATCATGGCAGTCAACGGCATTCTGGGAATCAAGCTGGGGATGGCGCAGGTCTTCGGCGACGATGGCGCGGCGATCGGCTGCACCGTTTTGCAAGCCGGACCGTGCGTCGTCGTGCAGCGCCGCACAAAACTAAAGGACGGATACGACGCGGCGCAATTGGGCTTGATCGAATTCATCAAGCCGCAGCGCGTCAACAAGGCCATGACCGGCCATTTCAAAAAGGCCGATGTCGCGCCGCTCAAGCGATTGGCCGAAGTCCGCATCGACGATTCCGCCGATGAAACGAAAGCCGGAGACCGCATCTTGGTTGATCGCTTCGCCGCGGGCGATTTGGTTGATGTCACCGGAGTCAGCAAGGGCAAGGGTTTTGCCGGTGGTGTGAAACGCTGGCACTTTAAGGGTGGCGATGCCACGCACGGCTCAATGTTTCACCGCGCGCCGGGCGGCATCGGCGGCAGTTCGTTCCCATCGCGGGTTTGGCCTGGCCAGCATTTTCCGGGGCACATGGGTCACGAACAGGTCACGACGCAAAACCTCAAGGTCGTCAAAGTAGACGCCGAAGAGAATTTGCTGATGGTGCGCGGCTCGGTGCCGGGACCAAACGGCACTTGCATCATGATTCGCAAGGCTAAGAAAACGCGCAAGCAAGTTGTGAAAGTAGAACCGAAGGCGAAAGCGAAAAAGTAGCACGCACGGCGCAAGGCGAATCGCACGACGATTGACGAAGGGCGCGACGACAATGCCGGTAGTGGACGTCAAAAATTTGAAGGGCAAAACGGTCGGGCAGTTTGAACTTTCTGATGCCGTGTTTGGCGCCAGGATCAATCAAAACCTGCTGCACGAAACTGTGCGCTGGTATCTCGCGTGGCAGCGCGCCGGCACACACAAAGTCAAAGGCCGCGGCGAAGTGTCCGGTTCCGGCAAGAAATTGTGGCGGCAAAAAGGCACCGGCCGCGCGCGCGTTGGTTCGATTCGCAGTTCGATTTGGCGCAAGGGCGGCACGGTTCATGGACCTGTTCCTCGCAGTTACGCGTACCGCTTGCCGAAGAAGATTCGTCTCGGCGCATTGCGTTCCGCGCTCTCGGCAAAATTGGCCGCCGAAAAATTGACTATCGTGGACGATTGGGCGCTCGAAACGCACAAGACCAAAGCGTTTCGTCAGGTGCTCGATCTGCTGGACGGCGAAACGAAAACGATTCTTCTCGTGAATCTCGAAGGCAATAGCAATCTCGAGCGCGCCAGCCGAAATCTCGAAGGCGTGAAGCTGATCCATCCCAAAGGCCTCGAGGTGTATGACCTGATGCGCCACGATCGCCTGGTGCTCTCCAAGCAGGCGGCGGAACGCCTCGGCCAATCGCTCGGCGGCGGGCGTCCGGCTGCGGATCAAGTCGTTCAAATCGATGTGTCGGCGCCGCAAGCGGCTCAAGCGAAGCCCAGCGAGCGCGCTGCGGCGGCAGAAAAGCCCAAGAGGGCGCCTGCTGCCAAGGCGTCGTCGGCCAAAGCGCCCGTGAAGTCAAGCAAGGCGCCACGTAAAGCGCCGGGCAAACCGCGCGGCAAAGGTAAAAAGGACTAAGACATGGCCCTCACGCTCTATGAAATTATTCGCCGGCCAATCATCACTGAGAAAGGCCTCGGCGTAAGAGAAACGCAGCACACCGCCGTCTTTGAAGTCGCGAAAGCCGCTACCAAGACGCAGATCAAAGAGGCCGTGCAGAAGGCGTTTCAAGTAAAAGTCGCCGACGTGCGCACCGCGATTTATCACGGCAAATTTCGCCGCCGTGGCCGTTCTGGCGGTCATCGGAGCGATTGGAAGAAAGCGTACGTCAAGCTCGAGCCTGGCGAAAAGATGATTGAGTACGGTGAGACCGCGTAGTCGCGCGAAAGGCGAAGAATCATGGCGATAAAAAGTTTCCGGCCCTATACGGCTTCGCGCCGCTTCTTGACCATGCTCGATAAGAGCGAAATCACGAAGCAGACGCCGGAGAAATCGCTGCTCGAAGTCAAGAATCGCACCGGCGGACGCAATGCCCACGGTGAAATCACCATGTGGCATCGCGGCGGCGGGCACAAGCAGCAGTACCGCAATGTCGATTTCCGCCGCGAGAAAAAGGGAATCCCCGCGCGCGTGGCCGCGATTGAATATGATCCGAACCGCTCGGCGCGCTTGGCTCTTCTGCATTACGCCGATGGCGAAAAGCGCTACATCTTGCATCCCGTGGGTCTTGAAGTTGGCGCGACGGTTTCCACGGGCGAAGGCGCGGACATTCTGCCCGGCAACGCGATGCCGATCCGGTTCATTCCGCCCGGCACGCAGGTTCACAATCTTGAGCTTTACCCCGGCAAGGGCGCGCAGGTTGTGCGTTCAGCGGGCGGTTCGGCGCAATTGCTCTCGAAGGAGGGTGACATCGCGCTCGTGAAATTGCCATCCGGTGAAATCCGGAAGTTTCGCCTGGATTGTATGGCCACCATCGGCCAGGTTGGCAATCTCGATCACGAAAATGTCACCTACGGCAAAGCTGGCCGCACGCGCTGGCACGGTGTCAAGCCGACCGTCCGCGGCGTGGCTATGAATCCGGTGGACCATCCGCACGGCGGTGGTGAAGGCCGCGTGAAGGGGAATCACCCTGTAACCCCCTGGGCGTTTCCGACCTTGGGCGCGAAGACGCGTCGCAGCAAGCGCGCCGATCGCGTGATCGTTCAGCGGCGCAAGCCGTAGCGATTCTGAAGAGAAATTGACGAGCGGCCCGAAAGTACGTTGACCGGCGAGGCGAAGTATGGGGTGGAAAAGGAAGGCATTATGAGCGCAACCGGAAACAGAACCAGGAGAGCGGTCGCAAGGCGAGTAGCGCGCGGAGCCAAGCGCGCTCGGCCCGCCGCCAGCGCCAAGACGGCGCCAAAGCGAGCTATCGCCGCTCCGTCGCAAGTCGTGCTCTATCGGTTGTGCAAGGCCGGCTGGGCTGTGACGGTGGAGCGTGCTCCGAACGTGCAAGGCACGCGTTTTGTCTGCCCGTTTTGTCCGGTGTCGCATCGTGTGCCCGGCCCCGTGCGCGGTTTTCGCAAGATGCGCCGCGCGCAATGGGTTAAGTTGCGTCACGTGGAAAGCTGACTTTATTTAAGGAACCAGGATGCCACGCTCACTTAAAAAAGGCCCGTTCATTGACGACCACTTGCGTGTGAAAGTGGAAGCGTTGAACGTGCGTAACGAAAAGAAAGTCATCAAGACGTGGTCGCGCCGTTCGACGATCTTGCCTGAGATGATTGGCCATACCATTGCCGTGCATAACGGCCGGAAATTTATTCCCGTGTACGTTACGGAGCAGATGGTTGGGCATCATCTCGGTGAATTCGCGCCGACACGCACATTCAAAGGCCATGCCGTGAAGGTTGCGCTCGAACGCGCCGCGGGTCTGGCCGGCGCCCCTGCTGGTGGAGCACCCGCTCCGGCGGCGGGCGGTGCTGCGCCTGCGGCTCCCAAGGCATAGACGATATGGCCACCCAAACAATTACGCCACGCCCCACCGCGCCGTCCGCCGCGGCCACAGCTCCGGTGATCGAGGCTCGAGCCATGGCTCGGCACGTGCGCATGTCTCCGCAGAAAGTCCGCTTGGTGATTGACCTGATTCGCGGCCAACGCGCCGAAAGCGCTTTGCAGATTTTGAAGTACACGCCGAAGCGCGCGTCGCGAGATGTCGAAAAAGTTTTGCGCAGCGCGATCGCTAACGCGGAGCGCAAGGCCGAAGACTCCGGCGCCACGCTCGATGTCGATGAATTGTTCGTTTCGCATTGTTTTGTGAATGAAGGTTCGCGCTGGAAACGGCTGCGCCCCGCGCCGATGGGCCGTGCGTTTCGCTATCAGCGCCGCACCAGTCACATCGTCGTCGGCGTCGCCGAGCACCATTTGGCTGCGCACGACCGCGTTGCGGAAGCCGCGGCCGAAAGAGAATCGCAGAAGGGCGTGCGTGGCGCCGTCAAAAAAGCGCGCGAAGCGCTCTCGGGTCAGAAGAAATCCACGCGTCGGCCGAAGAAAGAGAAGTAGGAGGAAACTTTGGGTCAGAAGACACATCCCTATGGATTTCGTCTGGGCTACAACAAGGCCTGGAAGTCGCGATGGTATGCCGATCGCGATTACGCCAATTTGTTGCATGAAGATGTCGTGCTGCGCCGCCAATTGAAAGATCGTCTGAAGGCCGCCGGAATCAGCTCGATCGAAATCGAGCGCGCCGCCAACAAGCTGCTGATCCGGCTATACACCGCGCGCCCCGGCATCATCATCGGCCGCAAAGGTTCGGAAATCGAAAAGCTGAAGACCGAAGTCCAAAAGCGCACCAAGCGCGAAGTGCACATGGACATTCTTGAAGTCCATCGTCCTGAGCTTGACGCCCAACTCGTGGCCGAATCCATCGCGTTGCAGCTTGAAAAGCGCGTGGCTTTCCGGCGCGCGATGCGCAAAGCCGTCGATTCCGCGCTGCGTTTTGGTTGCAAGGGCATCAAGGTTCGCGTAGCAGGCCGCTTGAACGGCGCTGAAATCGCGCGCAAAGAATGGTATCTGCAAGGCCGTTTGCCGCTGCAAACGCTCCGCGCGGATATCGACTACGGTCTCGCCGAGGCTCACACCTCCTACGGCGTGATCGGCGTGAAATGCTGGATTTATCAGGGCGAAAACGTTCCCCAGCGCGGGAATAGCGCCGGCAAGAGCAAGGAACCAGTCGCCGCCGATTGATGCGGCGCTGCGGATTTCATTAGAGATTTCTAAGGACCAAGACGATGTTGATGCCCAAGAAAGTGAAGTACCGCAAACAGCAGCGCGGCCGTCGCGCCGGAAAAGCTTGGCGCGGAGGCACGCTTGCATTTGGCGAGTACGGCCTGAAGGCTATGGAGCCCGCGTGGATCACCGATCGGCAGATTGAAGCGGCGCGCGTGGCGATCACGCGATTCATCAAGCGTGGCGGCAAACTTTGGATTCGCATTTTTCCGGATAAGCCCTTCACCAAGAAGCCCGCGGAAACCCGCATGGGCAAAGGCAAAGGTGCGCCGGAGCGCTGGGTCGCCATTGTGAAGCCCGGACGCGTGATGTTTGAAATGTCGGGCGTCGATTTGGCTACGGCCACGGAAGCCATGGAGTTGGCGGCGCACAAACTGCCCATTCACACCCGCTTCGTCAGCCGCGCGGGGAGCCTCTGATGGCGCGGAAAACCGAGAAATTGCACGACCAGGATACGAGCGAGCTTCGCGCGCGTGAAAAAGAACTCGCTGAGCAAATGTTTCGCCTGCGCTTTCAGATCTCTTCGGGTCAGCCCGAGGCCGTCACGAAATTGCGTATCGCGAGAAAAGATTTGGCGCGAGTAAAAACCGTGCTGCGAGAGCGCGAATTGGGGGAAGCGCATGCCCACTGAAGCAAAGCCGCAGACTGAAGCCGCGCCGGCTCGTCCGGCACGCCAGGAGCTCGTCGGCATCGTCACGAGCGCGAAGATGGAGAAGACCATTGTGGTTAAGGTTGCGCGGCTGGTGAGGCACCGTCTCTACCAGCGCGTCATTAAGAAGACCAAGAAATTTTACGCGCACGATGAAGAGCGCGAAGCGCGCGTGGGCGATCGCGTGCGCATCGTTTCCACGCGCCCGCTATCGAAGTTGAAACGCTGGCGCTTGGCCGAAGTGATCGCGCGCAAAAATAGGGCCGCGTAGCGCGCGGTATCGCGCGAATCGACTGCATCGGGTGAGGAGCAGCAAATGGTTCAGATGAGAAGTTGGTTGACCGTGGCCGACAATTCCGGCGCTCGCCGGCTGATGTGCATTTTGCCGCTCGGCGGAGACGCCGGCAGCCGCGCTGGCCTGGGCGATGTCATCACCGCCTCGGTCAAGGAAGCCGCGCCCGATAGCCCGATCAAGAAGGGCAAAGTCGTGCGCGCGGTGGTTGTCCGTACGCGCAAAGAGCATCGCCGCCGTGATGGAACTTACATCCGCTTTGACGATAACGCCGCCGTGCTGATCAACGACGCGAATGAACCGGTCGGCACACGCGTGTTCGGCCCCGTAGCGCGCGAACTGCGCGGAAAGAATTTCGCCAAGATCGTTTCTCTGGCGCCGGAAGTATGGTGAGCGAAAAACAATGAGCCGAATCGTAGCCAAGGCAACCACAGCCGGATTGCGCAAGGGAGATCAGGTGCGCATCATGGCTGGGCGTGATAAAGGAAAAGAAGGCCGTGTTCTTGCCGTTGATGCGCGCCGCCGCCGGATTACCGTCGAGCACGCCAACATGATCAAGCGTGCCACGCGCGGCGATTCCTCGAAGAATATCAAGGGCGGCATGGTGGAGCGCGAAGCGTCGATCGCCGTCTCGAACGTGATGATTGTTTGTCCGTCGTGCAACAAGCACGCGCGCATGGGCCGCAAGGACATGCCCGATGGCACCTCGGTGCGCATTTGCCGCCGCTGCGGCACAACGCTTGAAAAGTAGCTGGCTTCAGAAGTAACAGATCGACCGGAAGGGCAGGAGACGGCACTCGATGATCAGCAGATTAAGCCAGCGCTATCGCACCGACGTTGTTCCGGCGTTGATGAAGCGCTTCGATTGGAAGAATCCGATGGCCGTGCCGAAAGTGGCCAAGGTCGTCGTCAATATTGGTATGGGCGAAGCCAGTCAGAACGTCAAGCTGCTTGACGTTGCCGCGCTTGAGCTTGGCCAGATCACGGGACAGCGCGCCGTCGTCACTCGCGCCAAGAAATCGATCGCGAATTTCAAAATTCGCCGCGGCATGCCCATCGGGTGTTGCGTCACACTGCGGGGCGAGCGCATGTACGAATTTCTCGACCGCCTCTGCAATGTGGTCCTCCCGCGCGTACGCGATTTCAAGGGCCTTTCGCCCAACGCTTTCGATGGCCGCGGAAATTACACCCTTGGCCTGAAGGACCAGCTTGTGTTTCCGGAAATTGATTACACGCGCGTGGGAAAAATCACGGGGATGAACATCACCCTCACCACCACCGCGAAAAATGACGAGGAAGGCCGCGAGCTGCTGCGCCTGTTGGGCGTGCCGCTGCGCAGCTAAAAGGGAGAACCGATGGCGCGATTGTGTCAATTCGCGAAGATGCGCAGAAAGCCGAAGTTCAAGGTCCGCGTGCGCAACCGTTGCCGCATTTGCGGCCGCCCGCGCGGCTATTTGCGTAAGTTTCAGATGTGCCGCATCTGTTTCCGCGGCTTGGCGCTCAAGGGAGAAATCCCCGGCGTCGTGAAAGCGAGCTGGTAAGTATGCAAACCGATCCCATCGCCGATTTGCTCACGCGCATCCGCAACGCCGTGCGCGCCAAGCACGCTCGTGTGGACGTCCCTGCCTCGCGCATGAAAGTGGAAATTGCGCGCATTCTAAAAGAAGAAGGCTACATCTCGACGTACAAGCTTGTCGAAGAAAACAAAACGCGCCGCACGCTGCGCGTTTTTCTGAAATACACCACCGATCGCCGCAGCGTGATCACCGATCTTAAGCGCGTATCGCGCCCCGGAAGCCGCCGTTACACCGGCGCTACCGATATTCGCGCGGTCGTCGGCGGTATGGGCATCAATATTTTGACCACGCCGAAAGGTTTGATGACCGGTCGCGCGGCGCGCAAAGCGCGCGTCGGCGGCGAAATGCTTTGCGAGGTCTGGTAGAAAAAATGTCACGCATCGGCAAACAACCCATTCCGATTCCCGCTGGCGTAAAAATTCAGATCCAGCCGGGCTCGGTTGAAGTGCAAGGCCCCAAGGGCAAACTCGCGGTCAATGTGCCGCAAGGCATCACGTTTGAGCAGAAGGGCGCGGAATTACTCGCTCTGCGCAAGAGCGACGAACAGCGCGCGTTGCACGGTTTAGCTCGCGCTCTCGTGGCCAATGCTGTTCAAGGCGTCACCAAAGGTTTTCAGAAGGATCTCGACATTGTCGGCGTCGGCTATCGCGCCGAATTAAAAGGTCCGATCGTGAATTTCGCCTTGGGCTATTCGCATCCCATCGAGTTCACGATCCCGGCCGGCATTCAGATCACGGTTGAAAAGCAAACGCATCTTTCGGTTTCGGGAGCCGATCGCGCGAAAGTAGGGCAAGTCGCTGCCGACCTCCGCGCGTTGCGCCCCCCGGACCCATACAAGCAGAAGGGCATTCGCATCACGGGCGAGAGACTGAAGAAGAAGGCCGGTAAGGCCGGAGCGGCCAAGACGGGCGCTTAGGCTCGTCCCACAAGGAGATTCGACGTGGCATTGCAACCAGTTCGGAAACTTTCGCGCAACGCGCATCGCCAGCGAGTTCATCGCCGCGTGCGTGTGCGCGTCGAAGGCACTTCGGAGCGGCCGCGCCTCTCCGTCTATCGCTCGATCGGCCACATTTACGCGCAGGTCATTGACGATCGCACCGGACGCACGCTTGCCGCGGCCAGTTCCATCGATAAGGACACGCGCAAGGACCTCAAGGCCGGCGGAAATGTCGCCGCGGCCAAGGCCATCGGCAAAAAAATTGCCGACCGTGCTCGCGCCGCGGGCGTTGAGCTCGTCGTTTTCGATCGCGGTGGCTACAAATATCACGGCAGAATCGCGGCCTTGGCCGAAGCGGCGCGCGAAGCGGGGTTGAAATTCTAACGCATGTCTAAACACATTCTACGCGAGTCTCTGTCGGTTCGGCGGCCTATCGAGGTCAGCGCGAACAATTTAAAGGATCAGGTCGTTTCGATTCAGCGCGTCACCAAAGTAGTCAAGGGTGGTAAGAACCTGAGCTTTTCCGCGCTCGTGGTGGTTGGCGATCAGCAAGGCCACGCCGGATTCGGCATGGGCAAGGCCCGCGAAGTTCCCATGGCCATTCGCAAAGCCATCGAACAGGCCAAGAAAAATTTGCTCGCGGTGAATCTGAAGGGCACCACGATTCCGCATCAGGTGATCGGCTTGTACGGCTCGGGCCAGGTGCTCCTCAAGCCCGCGCCCGACGGCACCGGCATCATCGCCGGCGGCCCGGTGCGCGCGGTGATGGAAGTTGCGGGAATTCACAACGTGCTCACGAAATCGCTCGGCACGTCGAATCCGCACAACGTGGTCAAAGCTACATTTGACGCGCTGCTGCGCTTGAAAGATATCGATAAAGTGGCGGAGATTCGTTCCAAGACGGTCGAAGAATTGGCGTAGGAGTCGTCGGCGGACGAACGCGCCGGGATGGGGCACAAGCAATGGCCAAAGAAAAAGTCGGCACGGTAAAAATTAAGTGGGTTGTCAGCTTCATTGGCTGCCCGCGGCCCATGCGCTCGGCCATCCGCGGCTTGGGATTTCGCCGCATGCAGCAAGTCGTGGAGCGCGAAGACACGCCGTCGATTCGCGGCATGATTCACAAGGTCCGTCATCTTGTTGTAGTCGTTGAATAGAGTTCATCGCACTCGGACGCAGTTGATTTGTTTTGAAGATCGTCGCACAGGGGAATCGTAGCCATGGCAGTTAAACTTTCGAATCTTCATCCGCCGCACGGTTCGCGTCACCGCAAAGTGCGCGTAGGCCGCGGCATGGGATCGAAGCTCGGCAAGACCGCCGGCAAAGGCAACAAGGGCCAGCGCTCGCGCAAGGGTTTCTCGCAGCGCCCGGGTTTTGAAGGCGGCCAGATGCCGCTGCATCGCCGAATTCCCAAGCGCGGCTTTCGCAGCCCGTTCGGAACCGAATATTCTGTCGTTAACGTCGAGAGCCTGAACGCGTTCGATGCGGGCGAAGTTGTCACCCCCGAACTTTTGCGGGCAGCGGGCCTTGTGCGCGGCAGAAGGACCAGCATCAAGATCTTGGGCGACGGCGATTTGACGCCGGGATTGACGGTGCGCGCCCACGCTTTCAGCAAATCGGCTGCGGAGAAGATTGCCAAGGCCGGAGGGAAGACCGAGGTCCTTTAATGAATCAGTTTTTTGAAGCCTGCGCCAATATGTTCCGCATTCCGGACCTGCGGAAGAGGCTTCTATTTACGTTGGCTATGTTGGCGGTCTACCGGCTCGGTGCATTCCTGCCCACGCCTGGAATCAACACCGACGTCTTGCAGCAGCTTTTCAGTCAGAACCAGGGCTCGGTCCTGGGAATTATCGATCTTTTTAGCGGCGGCAACTTTCGCAGCATGACGATTTTCGCTCTGGGCATCATGCCCTACATCACCGCATCCATTATCTTGCAGTTGATGCAGGTGGTTTGGCCTTACCTTGAAAAGCTGCAAAAAGAAGGCGAACTCGGCCGCCGCAAGATCACGCAGTACACGCGCTACCTGACGATCATCCTGAGCGTCGTGCAGTCGCTTTCAATCGCCGCGACACTCGAGCGCACCGGCGGCGGTCCTGGTGGCGCAGCTCTCGTGTACAACCCGGGCTGGTCCTTCACGCTGATGACGGTCCTGACCCTCACCACCGGCTCCGCCTTCATCATGTGGCTTGGTGAGCAGATCAGCGAGCGCGGCGTGGGCAATGGAATGTCTTTGATTATTTTCGCCGGCATCGTCGTCGGCCTTCCGCGCGGCGTGGGCGACCTCTGGAGCAAGGCGCGCACCGAGCAATGGGGACCGTTTACGGGCTTGGTCATTGTCGTGATGCTCGCGTTCTTCTTGGCGGTGATTGGTTTCATCGTGTTCGTCGAAGGCGGTCAGCGGCGTATCCCGGTGCAGTATGCCAAACGTGTCGTCGGGCGGCGCGTCATGGGCGGGCAGATGACCTATCTTCCGCTGCGCGTGAATTCCGGCGGCGTGATTCCGCCGATTTTCGCCAGTTCGCTTTTGACGTTCCCCGGCACGCTTGATCTTTTTTTCGGTAAAAAGGTGGGGATGGTCGATAATTTCGCCAAAGCCCTCTCTTGGGGTGAGCCGCTTTACACCCTCATTTACGTCATATTGATCATTGTGTTCGCGTTTTTTTACGTGGGTATCGTGTTCAATCCCACGGAGCTTGCCGACAACATGCGCAAGTACGGCGGGTTCATCCCCGGCATTCGTCCCGGACGCAACACCTCTGAGCATATCGATTGGATTCTGCGGAGGCTGACGTTCGTCGGCGGTATATACCTCGCCGCTGTCTGTTTGTTGCCGGAGTGGATGATCGCTGGAATCCATTTGCAGCATTTGCCCGGCGCCCTGGGCGCTTGGTTTGACAATCACATGTGGCGGTTCGTGCTTGAGGGCTTCAACATCTCATTCTATTTCGGCGGCACCTCGCTGCTCATCGTCGTGGGCGTCGCGATGGATACGGTGCAGCAGATCGAATCGCAGCTTGTGATGCGCAATTACGAAGGCTTCGTGAAGAAGGGGAAGCTGCGGAGCAGGCGGTATGGCTGATCTGAAGCCCGGCGACGAGCTTCCGATCCGCAACCGCGCGATAATTCTACTCGGGCCTCCTGGTGCGGGCAAAGGAACGCAAGCGCGTCGGCTGGCTGAGCGGTTTCGGCTCCCGCAGCTTTCGACGGGCGATATGCTCCGCGAGCAGATTGCCGGCGGCACGGAGTTGGGGCTGAAAGCTAAGCCGCTGATGGAGCGCGGCGAGTTGGTGCCCGACGAAATTGTTCTGGGCATGGTGGAGCACAGAGTCTCCATGCCGGATTGTGCGCCTGGTTTCGTGCTTGATGGGTTTCCGCGCACGATTCCCCAGGCCGAATGTTTGGGCGAGATTTTGAAGCGATGCGGGTTTGGCCGGCCAATTGTCCTGCACTTTGTAGTGGACCCTGACCGGCTGCTGCAGCGGCTCACCGGCCGCCGGATTTGCGCGGTGAACGGCGAGATTTACAACATTTACGAGCGGCCTCCGAAGGTGGAGGGCCGCTGCGATAACGACGGCGGGGATTTGGTGGCCCGGCCCGACGATCGCGAAGAAGTTGTCAGGCCGCGTCTGGACGCGTACCGGCGGCGCACCAAGGTGCTCGTGGAATATTACGCGCATCAGGGCCTGCTTTCGGATATTGATGCCGACGCCGAGCCGGATGCGGTGACCGGGGAATTAGTCGGAATTCTGACGCGAGTGAACTGAGATGATTGTTTGCAAGTCTCCGTCGGAGTTGGAAACGATGCACCGCGCTGGGCTGGTCGTGTGGGACGTGCTCAATTCTTTGCGGCAAATGGTGAAGCCGGGAATGACGACGATGGAATTGGATCAATTCGCGGAGCGGCGTGCCATCGAGCAGGAAGCGCGGCCGGCGTTTAAGAATTATCGCGGCTATCCGGCGTCGTTGTGCACTTCCGTGAATGAGCAAGTCGTGCACGGTATTCCGTCCGATCGCCGCCTGCGCGATGGCGATATTCTGTCGATCGATTTCGGCGTCGAGCTGGGTGGCTATTATGCCGACGCGGCTCTCACGGTTCCGGTCGGTGCGATTCGGCCTGAGCTTGAAAAATTGCTGGATGTCACGCGGGCGTCGCTCGATCAGGCGATCGATAAAGTTCGCCCCGGGAATCGCCTTGGTGAGGTTTCATCGTCTGTGCAGGAATGGGTTGAGCGAAATGGCTTTTCGATCGTGCGCGAGTTCGTCGGTCACGGAATCGGGACGCGCATGCATGAGGAGCCCAACGTGCCGAATTACGGCGATCCGGGCAAGGGTGTGAAGCTGCAGGAAGGCATGGTGTTCGCGATCGAGCCGATGGTTAACGCCGGCAAACCCGATGTCCGCGTTCTCGATGATCGCTGGACTGCCGTGACTTCCGACGGTAGCTATTCGGCGCATTTTGAGCACACCGTCGCCGTAACCGCGTCCGGCCCGTGGATTTTGACGCGCCCGCGCGAAGCGACTGGTTCGGCTTGGTGAGAAGAGACGAGCGATCATGAGAAAACAGCGTCCGCCAGACAAACCGAAAGCCGATGCCGGCAACCCGAAAGAGGACGCCATCGAAGTGATGGCCACGGTAATCGAGCCTTTGCCGAACGCGATGTTTCGCGTGCAGCTCGAAAATAAGCATAAGGTGCTGGCGCACATTTCCGGCAAGATGCGGAAAAATTTTATTCGGATTCTCGCGGGAGACAAGGTCGCGGTCGAGCTTTCGCCCTACGATCTCACGCGAGGGCGCATCGTTTACCGCTACAAGTGAGCGGCGCGAGGGAGAAGTCATGAAAGTTAGAGCGTCTGTCAAAAAGATTTGCGACAAGTGCAAGGTGATCCATCGCCGTGGAGTTGTGCGCGTGATTTGCGTCAACCCCAAGCACAAGCAGCGTCAGGGTTAGTCGGCAACCGGGATTCGGCAAGCCGGAATCGATTAGCGGGGAATCGGGAGGAAGCATAGATGGCTCGTATCGCAGGCGTCGATTTACCGCCGCAGAAGCGCCTCTGGGTGGGATTGACCTCGATCTATGGCATCGGCTTGAAGCGTGCGCGCATGTTGTGCGCCAAGGCCAATGTCGAGGAAACCAAGAAGATCAAGGATCTCACCGAGGAGGAAGTCAATCGCCTTCGCCAGGCGATTGAATCCGAAGGCCGCGTCGAAGGGGATCTCCGCAAGGAGGTTCAGATGAACATTCGCCGGCTCATCGAAATTCAGTGCTACCGCGGCCTGCGTCACCGGCGCAATTTGCCCGTGCACGGGCAGCGCACGCACACCAATGCGCGCACCCGGAAAGGTCCGCGCAAGGGTGCCGTGGCTGCGAAGAAGAAGGTCGCCGCCAGGAAGTAGTTTTCAAGTTTCGCGGGAGAGGGGAACGACGTGGCCAAAGAACAAGTGCAGGACGTCGCGGCAACAACTGCGGCAGCGGCGAAATCTGCCAAGAAGAAAAAAGAGTTCAAGAAAAAGCGCGAGCGCCGCGTTGTGCCGCACGGCGTGGCGCACATTCAGGCCACGTTCAACAACACGATCGTCACCATCTGTGGTCCCGATGGCCGCGCGGTCTGCTGGTCATCGGCGGGTTCCATCGGCTTCAAGGGTTCGCGCAAAGGCACGCCCTACGCCGCGCAGCAGGCCTCCATCACCGCGGCCGGTGTTGCGCGCGATCAGTACGGCATGAAGAGCATTGAAGTGCGTCTCAAGGGTCCAGGCTCGGGCCGCGAATCGGCGGTTCGCGCATTGGCTGCGGCCGGCTTGCACATCGTGCACATCAAGGACGTAACGCCCATCCCGCACAACGGGTGCCGTCCGCCTAAGCGCCGGCGCGTTTGAAACGTTCGGCAAGATTTAAGTAACAGAAATAAAAGGAGACACGTCGTTGGCAAGACACAGAGAAGCGGTTTGCAGGCTCTGCCGTCGCGAAGGGCAGAAGCTTTTTCTAAAAGGTCTACGGTGCTTCACCGAGAAGTGCGCGATTGAAAAGCGCAACTTCGTGCCGGGGCAGCACGGCCAAACACGCCGTGCGAAGAAGCTGGTCGGCTACGGTCTACAGTTGCGCGAAAAGCAAAAGGTGAAGCGCACCTACGGCCTTCTCGAACGGCAATTTCGCAATTACTTTGAAAAGGCCGAGCGCATGCAAGGCCCCACCGGCGAGAACTTGATCGTCATGCTCGAGCGCCGTCTGGACAATGCGATCTGGCGCATGGGCATTGCCAGCTCCCGTTCGCAAGGCCGCCAATTTGTTCTGCATGGCCACGTTCACGTGAACGGCAAAAAGGTCAACATCCCTTCGTATCTCGTCAGCGTGGGCGAGGAGATCAGCCTGAAAGAAGATATGCACCAAAACGCCATGGTCCTCGAATCGCGCAATGTCGCGCAGAGCCAAAGCGGCGTGCCCTGGCTCGATCAGGATCGCGAGAAATTTAAGGCCAAAGTTGTCGCTTTACCCAAGCGCGAAAACGTTCAGACGCCGCCCATCACGGAGCAACTCATCGTCGAGCTTTACTCGAAGTAGTCGGCGCGGCGCGCGTACAACAATTTTCGATCTGCTTTTTGCCCCGCACTCGCGGGGAGGAGGACGCAAACAATGTGGAAGGGTTTTCAGAAACCAAAAAGGCTGGCGGCGGAACTCGAGTCGTTGACCGACAAGTACGGAAAGTTTTCGGCGCAACCGTTTGAGCGCGGCTGGGGCACTACCGTGGGCAATTCGCTGCGGCGCGCCTTGCTCAGCTCGATCGAAGGGGCGGCCATCACGGCCGTAAAGATCGAAGGCGTGCTGCACGAGTTTTCTTCGATTCCCGGCGTCGTCGAAGACGCAACCGACATCATTCTGAACTTGAAGCAAGTGCCGCTCAAGCTCAACAACGATCAGCCCAAGACGATTTACGTGAACATCGAAAATCCTGGCGTAGTCACCTCCTCCGCGATTGAAGAGGATGCCGATTTTGCCGTCCTCGACAAGAACGTTTACATCGCCACCGTCAGCGAAGGCGGAAAATTGCAGCTCGAAATGCGCGTGAAGAACGGCCGCGGCTACGTCGCCGCCGACCGCAACTTCGATGAAGATTTGCCCATCGGCTACATTCCGGTTGATTCCGTCCACTCGCCGGTGCGCAAAGTCAATTACTCCGTCGAAGCTGCGCGCTTGGGCCAGATGACCGATTACGAAAAGCTTTCGCTCGAGGTTTGGACCAACGGCGCGATCACGCCGCAGGATTCCATCGGCCTCGCCTCGAAGCTCGTGAAAGATCACATGAGCATCTTCATCAATTTTGAAGAGCAGCCGGAAATCAGCGAAGAATCCATCGAGCCTTACAACGATCCGCGCGTCGAACATTTGGACCGCTCCGTCGAAGAGCTCGAACTTTCCGTCCGCTCTTACAATTGCCTGAAGAACGCGAACATTCAAACCATTCGCGAACTCGTGCAGAAGAGCGAAAACGAAATGCTGAAGACCAAGAACTTCGGCAGAAAATCGCTCAACGAGATCAAGGAAATCCTGCAGAAGATGGGCTTGAGCCTGGGCATGAAATTCGACGAGCACGGCCGTATCATCTGGCCGCCGCTCCCGAGCCAGACCGCGCCGCCCACACCGGAGGAATCGGCGGGCTTGTAGTTCCGCGCGAACTTCTCTTATGCGACATCGAAACCAAGGCTCAAAACTCGGGCGTCAGCCCGCGCATCGCCGGGCTACGCTGCGCAACCTGGTGACCAACGTCATTGAGCGCGAGCGCATCACCACGACTCTGACCCGCGCGAAAGCGGCGCGTCCGCTCGTCGAGCAGATGATTACGCTCGGCAAGCGCGACACGCTTCATTCGCGTCGTCAGGCTGCGGCTTACTTGATGACACCAGCGGCGACCAAGAAACTTTTCGCCGATATCGCTCCGCGTTATTCGGATCGAGCGGGCGGCTATACGCGAATTATTCGTGCGGGTTTCCGCGTGGGCGACGGCGCCAGTGTGGCCATTCTCGAGTTGCTCGGCTCGAAGCTGCGCAAGAAGGAAAAGAAGGAAAAGCGCGGGAAAGAAAATCTTCCCGAGCAGGATGAATCGCCGGAAGGTGTCAAAGAAGGTTTAAAAAAGGCCGACTAAGAACTGAGCCCGCGCGATTCGTTAAAGCAATGCCCCCAACGCAATTTGCGCGGCAGCAACGGCGATCGAAAGGCCGCTCCGAACTGGAGCGGCCTTTTTATTTTTTACGCAATCAATTCATCACGCCGGCGCCGCATCCAAATCCACACAATAATTTGCGCGAGGATCGCGCCCGACGCGTCAATCATTACGTCGTGCACCGATGCGCTTCTGCCGGGCACGAAACTTTGGTGGAATTCGTCGGTGGCCGCGTACACCGTGGCGATGGCGGCCGCCAGGAACGCCGCGCGAAATTGCCATCGGCTTGCCTCGGCGCGAAAAGCTCGCCACAGCAGCACGCTGAAAATAAAATATTCGACAACGTGCGCGCTCTTGCGAATCGCCAAGTGCACGAACTGAAGCGTCGCGAGCGAAGCGTGCGGCAGCAGCCACTGTAGGAACGGAATGATGTAGTGGCTGGTATTGTCGCTTGTAAAATTTCCAGTCGACGCGAAAAAAATCCATCCGGCCCACAGCGCGGCTGCGATCCACGGACCGAGCCGGCGTCTTATACTTTTGCCCGATTCGCGAGCGGGTGGCGAATCACTCGATCGCGGGGAATCACTCGACCTGATAATTGGGCGCCTCGCGCGTGATGATCACATCGTGCACATGGCTTTCGCGGAGTCCAGCCGAAGTGATGCGAACGAAGCGCGCTCTTTCCCGCAGCTCGGGAAGCGTGGCCGCGCCGCAATAACCCATTCCGCTTTTCAGTCCGCCGATCAATTGATCGACCAACCCGGAAAGCGCGCCCTTGTAAGGCACGCGGCCCTCGACACCCTCGGGAACCGATTTGCCGGGCAGCGCCATTTCCTGGGCGTAGCGATCGGCTGAGCCCGCCTCCATCGCTCCGAGCGAGCCCATGCCGCGGTAGGATTTGAACGTGCGGCCTTGATAGAGGATGGTTTCTCCGGGCGCTTCTTCGGTGCCGGCCATCAATCCGCCCACCATGGCGACTGATGCGCCGGCGGCGATTGCTTTCGTGATGTCGCCGGAATATTTAATTCCGCCATCGGCGATGATCGGCACGCCGGATTCTCCGCTGGCGCGTGTGCATTCGATAATGGCGGTAATTTGGGGAACGCCGGCGCCGGTAACGACGCGCGTGGTGCAGATCGAACCGGGACCGATGCCGACTTTGAGGCCGTCCAAGCCGAGCGCGATCAGATCGCGCGCCCCTTCATATGTGGCTACGTTCCCGGCGACCAATTGCACATCGGGCAAACGGTGTTTGATCGAACGGATGGCTTCCATTACGCGCGTGGAGTGGCCATGCGCCGTGTCAACGGCGAGCACGTCGGCCTTGACCCGCGCGACTTCCACCGCGCGTTCGAGAAAATCGCCTGACGCTCCGACGGCGGCGCCGACGCGCAATCGCCCGTGCTCGTCAGTGCTGGCGCGCGGATAATCCAATTTTTTCTGAATGTCCTTTACCGTGATCAGGCCCTTAAGGTGAAAATCCTTGTCCACGACGAGCAGTTTTTCGATGCGATGTTTTTGCAGGATGCGCTCGGCTTCTTCAAGTGTGGTGCCGACGGGCACGGTGATCAAATTCTCTTTGGTCATGATTCCGCTGACCGGCTGCCCCAAATCTTTCTCGAAGCGAAGATCTCGGTTTGTCAGGATGCCCACCAGCAACGGGCCGCGCGTGACCGGCAGACCCGATAGATGAAACTTGTGCATAATTTCGAGCGCGCCGCGCACAGTTTCCTCGGGAGAAATCGTCACCGGGTCCACGATCATGCCGCTTTCCGAGCGCTTCACGCGATCCACTTCTTCAGCCTGGCGATCGGGCGCCATGTTGCGGTGGATGAATCCGAGGCCGCCCTGGCGCGCAAGCGCGATGGCCAGGCGCGATTCGGTGACGGTGTCCATCGCGGCGGAAACCAGGGGAATGTTCAGGGGAATTCTTCGCGTCAACCAGGTTCGCGTGTCCACCTCGGTTGGCAGAACGGAAGATTTTCCCGGCAGCAGCAGCACATCGTCAAACGTCAGACCCTCGACGATTGGTCCTTGCATTCCGGCTCCTTCGCGTGGAAAACAGCCCTAAAAACGTTTCAGCCCAGCGGCACGCCGCTGGGCTGCTAATTGGATGACATCGAAATCAGAGATCTTGATATTCAAGACCGATATTTTAGGTGGCGTCGCACTTGAGGTCAAGCGAGCCGCGTGTTTTGTAACGTTCCGACGTTGGGCAGAAACATGCCTAACTTTTGTGTCGCCCCTCCGGGGCTTTCGCGGTTTTTGGATGCGAACCCAGGGCTTACGCCATGGGCTAAAATGTGCCGCCCCTACGGGGCTGAATAATCGCAGGGGCAACGGCGGCGCGACAGTGCAATCACACGAGGTCGAGTATGATAGGCGCGCCCGCTGATGCGACCTTTCGAGCCTCACCCACTGCTGCGCAATGTTCACGCCATGACGATTGTGTCGGCGCTGCTGCGCCGGCGTTTTCCGGATTTGCCCGCGCCCGAAACGCGGTTGTTTGCCGTTGCGCCCGGGGTTCAATTGCTCGGACGAGCGCATTGGCAGCCATCGCGCCAAGAGTGTCCGGTTCTGGTGCTGGTGCACGGTCTGGAAGGATCGAGCGAATCCGGATACATGCGGGGCGTCGCGGAGAAAGCGTTTCGAGCGGGTTTCAACGTGGTGCGATTGAACCAACGAAATTGCGGCGCGGGCGAGCCGTATTCGGCGACGCTCTACAACTCCGGCCTTTCGGGAGACTATCGCGCGGTGCTCGCGGAGCTGATCGAGACGGATCGCGTGCCCGAGATTTTCTTCGCCGGCTGGTCGATGGGCGGAAATTTGGTGATGAAAATGGCGGGGGAATTTGGCGCCGATGCGCCCCGCGAATTGCGCGGGCTGGCGATCGTGTGTCCGGCACTCAATCTTTCCGTGTGCGCCGATGCTCTTGCGGAGCCCAGAAATGTTATTTACCTGCGACACTTCGTAAGAAATTTGAAAGCTCGCACGCTGCGCAAAGCACGTGCTTTCCCCGGGATGATTCGATTGGACGGCCTTGCCCGCGCGCGCACGGTACGCGACTTCGACAATGCCATCATCGCGCCGCAGTTCGGTTTCCGAGATGCGGAGGATTATTACCAGCGTTCGAGCGCGCTCCGCGTCGTGGATCGCGTGAATATTCCGACGCATATCCTGACGTCCGAAGACGATCCCTTCGTGCCGGTACGAACGTTCGATGTGCCTGGCATCCGCGACAATCCGAATGTGACGTTTGAGGCGACGCCGCACGGCGGCCATTGCGCGTTTATCTCGCGATGGAAGGGAATCGATCGCTTTTGGGCGGAGGCGCGGCTGTTGGAATTTTTCCTCGGACATGCGAAGTCGTTGCCCGCCGGCCCGAACCTCGAAAGCACGTAGAAGATGGAGCAGGATCGGCCCGAACGCCGATTCCGCGGCATCGGGGTGTGGCGCAAAGCGGGCGGAGGCAAGCTCCGCCCCTACAAGTACATACGCGATGGTTGGGATTAAGCGCATGTGGAGGCGGGGAACGGAACGATGTGAAGGGGGTACACCCCCGGTACCCAATTCATAAGATGTGCCGATTCCGGGGCATCGGGGTGTGACGCAAAGCGGGCGGAGGCAAGCTCCGCCCCTACAAGTACATAGGCGACGGTCGGGATTAAGCGCATGTGGAGACGGGGAACGGGACGATGTGAAGGGGGTACACCCCCGGTACCCAATTCATAAGATGTTATGAACACAGGGTTTGCGGGAAAAGAGTGCGCATAAGCTTGAAAACACAGCGGGTTGAAAGCTCGCCTTATGAGTGAGTTGCGCACCCATTTGCTAAAATGCTGAAAACAAAGTGTTTGTTGGTGGGAAAAATGCGGTGATTGATGCGATGCGCTTCGCAGCAATGTGGGAGGCACAACGATAAAGCCTTTTGAGGAATCCTGAACGGCAAACCGAGGAAGTCGAGCGGACGCCGAAGGAAATGGCAGGCCTATGGGAGTGCAAGCGGCGAAGGAATTTGAACTGGTGGGAGCGAACATACAAAAGCTTAGCGCGTATATATAGCTATGTCAATACCTGAGTGAGTATTCGAATTAATTTCCACAGGGGGCACGGTTGCCGGCAGGGGCGAGGTGAACGATTCGATTGTGAATCGTGCCACGGGAGCCGGCTCGCGGGCCGGACCGGCCTGATCATTCCCGTTCGTCCGTAGCTACGTGGAGGGCACAAAAAAAAGGCAGCCTTTTGAGCCGCCCTTTTTGTGCAAGTTTCTGGTTGGAGATTAGAACGCGAGCTTGCCTGTGAGCTGCACGATGCGCATATCGGTGTCTGCCTCGGCAAACGCGCCGTAAGGGCTGGTTGGCGAGGATACGGTGGCGTCGCTATAGCCCAAAGTGGAGCCGGCAAGGTCGTTGCCCGGGTTCGCGAAGTTCACGTGGTTCAGAACGTTGTAGGCGGTGGCCTCAAAGGTGAAGGCCGCGCGTTCCGTAATGCGGAAGGTTTTGTGCACGGTCAGGTCGGTATTGAAGAAGCCCGGGCCGCGATACGAGTTGCGGGGCACGGTAGCAAAGGTGGTGGGAGAAGAGTTGAACTCCGACGAGGTATAGCAAGGCGCATTGGGATCGATGCTGGTGCAGGAGCTGGGAATTTTCGAGATCGGTTGTGCCAGCGAGGTATTGAAGTCCAAGTTTGTGGCGTCCGCAAACAGGAAGAACCCCGTATCGCCATCGGTGAGACTGAATGGGAAACCGGTGCGCGCGAAGAACGTTTCTGAAATGGTCCAGCCGCTGACGACCCGATTCAACCAGGCAGATCGACTCTTGAAGGGAAGGTCCCACACGAAGTACGCGTTAAGCGTGTGGCGGGCGTCGTAGTCGGAACTCGAGTAGTTGTATTTCTGGAGGTTGTAGGGATCGATCTGGTAGTCGAGGCTATCGGAAAAGCTGAACGCCTCGAATAGGCCGTTCGAGAGATCGTCCAAGGAATGGCCGTAAGTGTAATTTACGGCGCCCTGCAGCCCGTGCCAGAGCCGCTTCTGTAGAGAAACGGTCAGACCGTCATAGTTGGATCTACCCTGGTTGGTGATCTGGAGCACGTCGGTAACGCGAGCGTCGGGTGGGGCAGGGGGCAGATCGCCGAAGCTGGGGACACTCTCAAACGTTCCAGGCTGGTAGAAACTGTTCAGATAGGGATTGATGACGATTTCATCCCATCCGTGGTTGCCGACGTAATCGATGGAGAGCGTGGTGCCCGAGCCAAAAGCGTGCTGCAACTCGAGGTTCCATTCGAGATACTTCGGGGCCTGTAAGGGACTGACCGCATCGAAGAGCACAGGCGTTTCGCAGCCGGCCGCGGAGGCGGTTTCCGTCATCGATCCCAAGGTGATATCGGAGTCCAGATAGCTATCGAAGGTTCCACCGCTGGAGAACGCGTGGTTGTAGGCCGTATTGCAGGCGGTGAGCACGGCTTGCGCGTTGTTTGGCTCCGCCGTCGAAATGCTCGTTCCAGAGACGCTGAATTCGTTCACTTCGGGAGAATTTCTTGTGAAGTCGTCGAGAATGTCGCCCGGATAAAGGTCCGCGAATAAGCCGACGCCGCCACGCAATACGGTATTTCGGTCAAAGGGAGCCCATGCCACACCGATGCGAGGTTCAACGACGACCTTATTGACGGAGGGCAAAATCTGCTTGATGCCGGTGACCTCCAACTGATTGAGAGGAAGCAAATCGCCGGTGGGGTCGTGAGCCGACTCATTGAAGCCGTCGGGCGTGCGAGCTACGCAACTGTCCTGGCATGTTCCGGCCGAGCCCGGTTCCAAACGCATCGCGAGCGTCAATTTCAACCGGGAGTTCACGCGAAGCGCATCCTGGAAATAAAAGCCAAGACTGGAGAAAGCCAAAGGCTGGCCGGCGTTTTCCGCAAACTCCATGGAGGCAGTGTCCGCGATGCCGCTTGCGAAATCGGCCAACGACGAGTTTATGACGGGATAGGCGCCCTCACTCGCGGTGTAGTCGCTGATGTCGTCTCGGCGGAAATTGACTCCCATCTTGAACTCATGGGCGCCGTGTTGGAAGGAGATGTCGTCGACGAGCTGCCACTGGAGGACGTTGCGCCCCGAGGGATACGGGGCGTCGGAGAGCGCTTCACCGTCGACGTTAGAACCGATCCCCAGTGGGAACAAACTGGTATCGCCGCTGTAGAGGATGTCCGGGAAGACGCCAAGGCTTTTGGATTCGTTGGCGGCGTTGAAAAATGCCGAATAGTAGAGGAGGGAACCGATGAAACTGTTGACGATGTTGGAATTGAAGATATGCGTGTAATTCAATTGCCCGTCGTATTGCGGTTGAGAGCTTAGGATGCCGAAAGCAGAGTTGTCGATGGGATCGGTGTACGTGGGCTGTACGCCGCGATCGATCTTGGCTCGCAGAAAGAACTTGTCTTTGCCGGTGAGATCGAAATCGGCCCGGGCGATCAACATCCATTCCTTGTTGCCGTTCGATCCCGAGGTGGCGAAATTTTTAAGGCAATCGGTTGTCGTTCCGCCGCTTCCGGACGCCGGAATGTCTCCCAAGGATCCGCAGCTATCATCGACAGGTGTCGCGCGCGCGGCGCCGGGAGCGCCGTTATAAAGAGCGAATATTTTTTCGTAAAACGGGACATCCGCCGAAGAGATGTTCCCCAACGTGTAGGACTCCAAGTCTGCCGTGGGAAGAAAGACCTCTGAGCTAGTTCCAAAAACATACCGGATCCCTTCCGTGTCCACGAAGAAGAAGGCCTTGTTCTTCTTGATCGGGCCGCCAAGCGAGGCCGCCCACGCATTGTTGTTCATGAAAGGCCTGGATTGGCCGGCGGCGTTCTGGAAGAAATCATTGGCGTTCAGTGGCGTGCCGTTCCAATTGTAGATCGCATTCCCGTGAAAGCCGTTGGTGCCGGGCCTGGTGGTGTAGTCCACCTGCGCGCCTACCTGCCGGCCGTATTGGCCGGTGTAGCCGTTGACCACGACCTCGACATCCGCGATATCGTTCGAGCCGAGGAGGAGGTTGCTCGATCCGGTGTTAATGTTGTTCAAGAAGGGGTCGTTGTAATCGTCTCCATCGATCGTAAAAAGGTTCGAGGTCGCTGGCAGGCCATAGGCGGAAAAGTTGCCGTAGCCTTCGCCGCTGGCAGTGGCCATGGTTACGCCCGGCGCGAGTTGGGCGTAGAAGCTCAGATCACCGCCCGGGTTGGGGACGTTCTGCACGACGCTCAGGTTCATATCCGTCGAAATATTGGCGTCCTCGGACTGCACACCCTGTACAGCGCCAGTGACCTCTACAGTCTGGGACGAGGGGCCGATCTCAAGCTTGAGATTGACGGTGGAGGTGTTGCCCACGTGGACTTCGACCTTTGACGCGGCGGTGCGGAAGCCGGCCATGCTGACCGATACGAGATAGTTCCCGGGCTTGAGCAAAGGAAACAGGAAATCGCCGGAAGCGTTAGTCAGAGCCGGTTGCACCGATGTGCCGGTGTCGACGTTGTCCAACGTTACGGTGGCATTGGCCACGACGGCTCCCGAAGGGTCCGTGGTTGTGCCGCTGACCGCGCCGGTCACGATGCTTTGGGCGCGAACTGCGACGGAGGCCGTAATCAGCAGGCCCAGGCAGCCCAGTATTCCGCAAATCGGTCGAGCTCTCTTCATGACTTTCCTCTCCCCTCGCACGGGTTTGGGAAGCGCTCTGCAAGAAAATGTGATTGCCAACGACAACGTCGAAGGTTCTGGCAGCAAGCTCTCGAATTTTAGTGATTCAGCTACGCCTGCACGGATGCTACCCGGCATCCACGCTATACATCTTTAGTCTCTACTCAGGAGCAGAGCAATTTGGTAACTTTATGTGCAAAATAAATTCCAAAGCAGCACCATAGTTAACATTTTAAGTGCTTTCCTTTTGTAGCCTTTATGGGCGTCAGCTGCAATCGGAAACATGAAGTTGGTTTCCATCCGCAAAATAGTACGCAGGTACGGCTTTGCGGATGAATGTGGAGAGCCGGGACAGTAGAAGTTTCGGGTGGGCGTGAGTCCCAATATCGGAAAGGTGCGGGCAAATTGCTGCGCAATCCCCGTCGCAGCGGTGAACTACTCCATTCGATCAGCGTACACAGAGGTCCCGCGCACAGCTACCTCGATCGCCATCGGAGGGCGCAAACCGCCGCCCTGCACAATCTGTCCGCGGACCCAGGCTCCATCGGAGCGCTGTCCCATGCGGAGCGGATCGAAGACCGTTTGCGTGCATGGATCTACAACCATGGGATGTTTGGCGGCGTAGCCGTACTGGTTGGCCAAAGTGGCGAGATTGGTGACGAATTGCAACTGGCAGGTGCCGAAGGGCTCGGTAAGCGAAAACGCCCAATACGAGCCGCTGCTGGCGGCTGTCGCTCCTGGAAGGCGGACGACCATGGCGGAGATGTTCTCATGCGTGAGCGGCCGAACAAACGTGAAGGCGCGAGATGACCAGGGCTTCGCCAACTCGGCCAGCGAAGCGATCGCTGTGGTGGCGTCCGCGGTCGGCGCCGGCAATTTGGGAGGCGCCACCGAGGTGACCGAGTCTGGCAGATCCTGTGGTTGGAGCGCCGCGGCTGGTTTTGGGGCTGCCGCAGCGAGCATGTGGCGGCGAACAGCCAGCGCGAGCGCCGCGAAGAGCAACACCGCGAATATGGCAATCAGTACGCGTGAGAGCATTGAGCCGAGCCCCGCGGAGCCACCGCGCTTGCCGGATGGCACGCCCGGAATCGCCGGCATCTGGGCATGATAACGATCGGGATGAGAGTTCTCTTGCGCCATCGAAGTCAGTATTTCCGCATGTGGATCTCTGTGCCGCCCCGCTCGTAGCGTACCTCGTCCATAAGCCGATGGATTAAAAACACGCCGCGTCCGTGCTCAGAATGCAAATTGTCGGCGTGGGTGGGGCTGGGGAGCCCGGCTGGGTCAAAGCCCTGGCCAGGATCGCGCACTACGATCAAGATTCCACCGGCGGAGTTGAAGTCCATGCCGAATTCGACGTGCTTGGTTCGATCGTTCTTGCAGCCGTGCACGATGGCGTTGGCCAGGGCTTCGCGCAGGGCCATTTCGATCTCGAATTCCTTGCCATGGCCACGGCCTGAGCTGCGCACGAGTCCGAGGGCGGTATCGACAGCGTTTGAAATCGCCGAGATTTCGGCTGGAAGCGTGGCTTCAAATTGCACGGGGAACTCCGCGCTTACCGCGCGCCAGCCACGAGGCCGAGAGGCGAAGGGAGCGTCGCGTCAATCGAGTGCTGCTGTGCGTACTCGTGCAGATTTGCGAGACACAGGAGGAGTTCCAGCAGGCGAGTGCGCTCGACCGGGTCGGCAGCCCCGCCATCTTTCGCCAGGGCGCGGGCGGCGAAATCTCCCTGAGACAGGAGCCAATCAAATTGGCCGGCCTCAACGGGTTTGCCTTCCTGGCACAGCACGAGGGCTACATCCAGGCGGACCAAGACCATTTCCAGAAAATGTCCGACGCAGACGCCGTGCACCGCGAGAGCCGGTGCGACGTCACGTTGGCATTCGATAATCTGACAGCGGAGGTCAGCGGGCATTTCTCACCCCGGACATCAGGGGCTGCACGATTGTTACCAGTAGATAGTGCGAATGATCTTGTTGCGAATGAGTATGTTACGGGATGGCGGTGGCGTTCGAGCGCGTCGCTTTCTTGCGATGCGGGTAGAAATTAGCCGGGCTGGGAACGTAGCGGCGTGGTCGTGTCTGGCTTGAGCGCCGGTTTCACCGGGACGTGGTAAATCACTGGAGTGATGTGGGCGGCGCAATAAACCCGCGAAGGCCGATTGTTCTGAAAGCAAAAGAGCCGGCCTCGGTGCCTGGCCGGATTGTGCGGACGAGGGCAGAATCGAGGCCGGCTCCGGAAATGGTAGAAATTGGCCGCGTTAGAAGCTGAACGCGATCCCTGTATCGAACTGGATGTTGTTTTCAGCCGCGGAGTAAATGTGCGTCCCGAGATAATCCGCTTCGATGCGCCAGTATGCTCGCGGTCCAATCTTCAGGTCTGCCCCGCCGCCCAGTTGGTATCCAAGACCATTGTTGTGGCCGAGTGTGGAGGAGTACTGCGTGAATTGCAGGCGCTCGCCCCCGATTAGGGCATGGACGAACGGTTGAAAGTGCGTGCGCTCGGGTCCGATGCGGATTCCGCCGCCATAGAACACAGAATCGGCGTTGAGTTTGACCGGACTTCCGTTGGTAGCCTTGAAGCTTGCGGTTCCAAAACCGGCGGCAACGTCGGCTTCGAGCGCGAAGTCATGACCGAGGTAGCCCGTAAGATTTGTATTGATTCCGTTGTCGTGATAATTCAAGCCGTGTTCGTTTCGGAAGTCGGTGAATTGGTAGCTGATGTCCACGCGAAGCGGATATTCAGTACCACTTTTGAAGGCCGGGGGTGTCGCTGCGGCGCCTGCGGGCGTGCTCGGCGCAATCGCGACATCCAAGTCCTGTGCCGCGGCGCCAAGCGAGAACACCAGCACGGACGCAAAAACTAACAGAGCTACTCTACGCATGTGACGACCCTCCTGTTACCGCTGAATCCCTGCCACTCAATGATTCATTCTCCGGGGCGCTCCGCTGCGTGTCCATCCAAAACGGAACACAAGTTT
This sequence comes from Candidatus Acidiferrales bacterium, assembly GCA_049790315.1. Classification (GTDB taxonomy): domain Bacteria; phylum Acidobacteriota; class Terriglobia; order Acidiferrales; family UBA7541; genus DASPOJ01. The sequence goes on from JBAQYV010000064.1 coordinate 27,529, forward strand.
CCGGCGAGTCAACAGGCGCGCGGCCGCCTGCTTACATTGTCAGATGATTCCGATTCGGGAAAAGTGACCTTATATGTCAGGAGAGAGTGTTAATTCAGGCAGCTTGACCGTGGCATTTCTTGAATTTTTTGCCGCTTCCGCAGGGACAGGGGTCGTTACGTCCAACTTTCGCGCCGGTGCGCACCGGCTTCGGCGTTTCAGCTTGAGCGGCGCCGGCTTGATATTGCATTTGCTGTTGTTGGCGGCGTTGCCTGCGCTCGATTTCCTTGGCTTGGTCTTCGGGTTTGGCGGGCTGAATCAAGAAGAGATAGCGGACAGTTTCGGCGTCAATGCGGCCCATTAAGTCTTCAAAAAGAGTGAAGGCCTCGCGCTTGAATTCGACCAGCGGGTCCTTCTGGCCATAACCGCGGAGTCCGATTCCTTCCTTCAAGTGATCGAGTGTGAGCAGGTGATCTTTCCACTGCGTGTCCACGCGGTCCAGGATGACGCGGCGTTCGAGCCAGCGCATCATTTCGCCGCCGAATTGCTTCTCTTTGTCCTCGTAGCGTTGCTTGACGGCGGCCACGACGGCATCCGTAAGCTCGGCATGGGTCGCCGCCGTTGGATCGATGCCGGCGGTTTTCAGATCGATTCCAAATTGCGCGAGGATTTCGCCGGCGAGCGACGTGGTGTTCCATTTTCCGGGGTGTTCGTTCGGCGGGCAGCAGTTGTTGACGATTTCCATGGTCAATTCTTCCGCGATGCCCATGGCGTATTGTTTCTGATCTTTTCCTTCGAGCGCGGATCGGCGAATCGAATAGATCGTCTCGCGCTGTTTGTTCATGACGTCGTCGTATTCGAGCAGGTGTTTGCGCGCCTCAAAGTTCTGCGCTTCGCGCGATTCCTGCGCGGTCTCGATCCGCTTCGAGATCAGCCGCGATTCGATCGGGACGCCCTCCGTCATTCCAAGGCGATACATCAAAGCCTTCACGCGTTCGCCGCCGAATACGCGCAGTAAATCGTCCTCGAGCGAAAGGAAAAAGCGCGACGAACCGGGATCGCCTTGGCGGCCGGCGCGGCCGCGAAGCTGATTGTCAATGCGCCGCGCCTCGTGCCGCTCGGTGCCAAGGATGTGCAGCCCGCCCAGCGCGATCACTTCGTCGTGCTCGGCGCGGCACTGTTGATTGAAATCATCGTAAATAGGTTTCCATTGATCGAGAGGCACCTCGAAGATTTTGCCCTCAATCTGAAACAGCACCATGTTCGGCGGGGCCACGCCGCCTGGCTCTTCCGTGCCGATCACGGCCGCGGCCGCCGCGTGCGGAATCGCGAGCTTGTTCTTCATGCAATATTCACGCGTCATGGCTTCGGGATTGCCGCCCAGCAAAATGTCGGTGCCGCGGCCGGCCATGTTGGTTGAAACGGTCACCGAGCCTTTGCGTCCCGCTTGCGCGATCACTTTTGCTTCGCGTTCGTGCTGCTTGGCGTTCAGCACCTGGTGCGGGATGCCGGCTTTTTTCAGGTGCTCGGCAAGCTGTTCGGATTTTTCGATCGAAATTGTGCCGAGCAGAACGGGCTGCCCCGATTCGTAAATTTGCCGCACGCCGTGATCGTAAGAGCCGTCTTCCTGGAGAATGCCGTTGACGACCGCTTCGAATTTTTCTTTCTCCGTGCGGTACACAACGTCGTGAAATTCGTGACGTTGCATTACGCGGTTTGTCGGAATCGCGCAAACGTCCAGGCCGTAGATCTTGTGGAATTCGGCGGCTTCGGTTTCGGCCGTGCCGGTCATGCCGGAAAGCTTGCCGTACATGCGGAAATAGTTCTGGAAGGTAATTGTGGCGAGAGTCTGATTTTCGCGCTCGATCTTTACGCCTTCCTTGGCTTCAACGGCCTGATGCAAACCATCCGACCAGCGGCGACCGGGCATCTCGCGGCCGGTGAATTCGTCGACGATGATTACTTCGCCGTTTTTCACCACATAGTCGACGTCGCGCTTGTAAAGCGAGTGAGCGCGAAGTCCCTGATACACGTGGTGGATTGTCTCAATGTGTTCGGGATCGTAGAGGTTCGGAAGTCCGAGCATGCGTTCGCACTTGCTCACGCCCTCTTCGGTCAGCGTGGCTGTGCGCTGCTTTTCGTCGACGGTGTAATCGATTTCCTGAATCAGCTTGGGAATAATTTTGTCGATGCGGTAATACTTGTCGGCCGCTTCTTCCGACGGACCGGAGATAATCAACGGCGTGCGCGCCTCGTCAATCAGGATCGAATCGACCTCGTCAACGATGGCGAAGCGGTGGCCTCGCTGCACGCACTGCTCCAGATCGTATTTCATGTTGTCGCGCAGATAATCGAAACCGAACTCGTTATTGGTGCCATAGGTGATGTCGGCGAAATACGCCGCGCGCCGCTGCACGTCGTCCAAATCGTGCACGATCACGCCAACCGTCAGGCCAAGCGCTTTGTAGATCGGCGCCATCCACTCCGCGTCGCGCCGCGCGAGATAATCGTTTACGGTGACGATGTGCACGCCACGGCCGGCCAGCGATTCAAGATACGCGGGCAGCGTGGCCACGAGCGTTTTGCCTTCGCCCGTTTTCATCTCAGCGATGCGGCCTTGGTGCAGTACGATTCCGCCGATCAATTGCACGTCAAAGTGGCGCATTCCAAGAGTGCGGCGGCCGGCTTCGCGCGCCGCCGCAAATGCCGGCTCCAGCACCATATCGAGCGCCGCATTCACCAGTTGCTTATATTCCTGGCTTCTTCGGTATTCGGGATCTTCGTTCGTATCTTTTGCAAGCTCCGCCTGCACCACAGCCCGCAGCTCGGCCGTCTTGGCCAGGAGGTCCGCGTCACTCATCGCCTCAAATTCGGGCGCGAGCGCGTTGATCGCGTCGATGCGCGGCTGAATTTTTTTGATGTCGCGCTCGTGCTTGGTTCCAATGAACCGCGCGACAACGCCATCTATGATTTCTTCGACTTTCATCGTCTCCCTGAAGAGTGCCCTGCGCGCAGCCCTCTGCGCGCGCCCATCAAAACCGGCCGTATACAACAGAAGCAGTCCCACAGTCCGGGGACTGCTTCCGGTAAAGTCTGGTCAACGATTCATTGTACCGCGCCCCGCGCGCCGCGCGCAAAGCGGCTGGCGCGCACACTTTTCACGCGCCCTTGGGATCTCTGTATTGCAGGGTGACACTCGCCGCGTTCTCGTTCAGAATGAAGTGTTCGCGCTGGCTTGCGTGCCGGCGCTGGGAGAAACCGATCCATGCCGCCAGGTCCCGCAGCACCGCAAGAACGAATGCCCATTGAGGGCGTGAAAAATTTGATTGTTGTCGCCAGCGGAAAGGGCGGCGTGGGCAAAACGACTGTGGCCGTGAACCTGGCGATTGCGCTATCGCGCATGGGCTCGGCGGTAGGGCTGCTCGACGCCGATGTGTATGGACCGAACGTTCCCCTGATGTTGGGCACGGAGGAGCAGCCGCAAGCCTTGAGCGAGCGCGAGATTCTGCCGGTGGAAGCTTGCGGCCTGAAAGTGATTTCGATGGGTCTGCTGATGCCCGGCGACAAGCCGATGATTTGGCGCGGTCCGATGCTGCACAGCGTAATTTTGCAATTTTTGCGCAGCGTGGTTTGGGGCAAGCTTGACTATCTGATTGTCGATTTGCCGCCGGGCACTGGCGATGTGCATCTGACGTTGATTCAGACGGTGCCGGTAACCGGCGCGGTCGTCGTGACCACGCCGTCGGTTGTCGCGCTGGCCGATGTGCGCAAGGCGATTGAAATGTTTCGGCAGGTTAACGTTGAAATTTTGGGCGTTGTCGAGAATATGAGTTACCTCGCGTGCCCGCATTGCCACGAGCGCATTGACGTGTTCGGGCAGGGCGAAGGGCGCCGCGTTGCCGAGCAATTCGGCGTGCCGCTGCTCGGCGAAATCGAAATCGAGCCGAAAATTCGTATTGGCGGCGATTCGGGCCGGCCCGTCGCCGCGCAGGGAGAAGACGCACCGGGCGCCGCGAGCTTGTATGCGATGGCGCGCGCCGTTGCCGCGCGCGCTGAAGAAGTTCGCAGCGCCGGCGCCGGCCCGCGCGTGCAAATCGTGTGAATGCCGAAACTTCCGCGCTGCTCTGTTCGAAAGATTTTCCACAGAGTTTCACGTGGAACGATTCGATTCCATGCGAACGCCCGCTGCGCCGCTGCGCGCATTCTTGTCAGCATAGAAAGCGTGTGTTAGCTTGACGCTTCTAATCATGTTTCTCTGCGAGCGCGATGTGCGCCGGTTTCGGCGCGCACGCTTCGCATACGGGGTGCGACAGGTGTCTTTGTGATTCGCAGTTATCGTGGACAATGGCCCAAAATCGCGTCGTCGGCATACGTGGATCCCGCCGCGACGGTGATCGGCGATGTGACGATCGGCGAATCTTCGAGCGTGTGGCCTGGCGCCGTGATTCGCGGCGACGTCAACGTGATTCGCATCGGCGCGCGCACAAATATTCAGGATGGCGCGGTGCTGCACGTGATGCGCGAAAAATTCGGGCTCGAGTTGGGCGACAGCGTCACGGTAGGACATGGCGCGGTGTTGCACGGTTGCCGGATCGAATCGCGCGCGCTGATTGGCATGGGCGCGATCGTCCTGAACGGAGCGCATGTCGGCGTGGGATCGATCGTTGCCGCGGGCACTCTCGTTCTTGAGGGCACCGTGGTGCCGCCAGGATCGCTGTTCCTGGGGCATCCGGGGAAATTTCATCGCGCGCTCACTCCGCAGGATCTTGACGGAATCGATCGGTATGCAGCCCGCTATGTCGAGTATGCGGAAACGTACAAGGCCGAAACCACGGCCCAGGAAAGCCGGCACCAGTGAAATTTCAGGCAATAAAAGGCGTGCGCGACATCACGCCGCCGGAATCCGCGATGTGGAATCATGTGGAGCAGACCGCGCGCGAAGTGTTCGCGACTTTCCGCTTCGCCGAAATTCGCCTTCCCATCTTCGAGCAAACGCAATTGTTTGTGCGTTCGATCGGCACGGACACGGATGTGGTGAGCAAAGAAATGTTTTCGTTCGACGAGCAGGGAGGCGGCGCGCTTCTTCGCGCCCGGGAAAGTGTTCGGAATTTCCTGACACAAGCTCGCATGGACCAGAACGCGGTGACGGTGTTTCGAGGTTTTGTCGATGATTTCATCAAGCGTCGCGAAGAGGCCGTCGCGCAAGGGGTCTTGGAGGTTGACCGCGATGCGGAGGATTTTTATCGATATTTGCTATCGAGCGTGAGTCAGTTGGACGAGGTGATGGCGGCGCAGCGCTGGAACGATACGGAATTGCTTGGGATGATCAAGCTCATCCAGCAAGCGACCGCCTATATAAGGATAGGCGAAAGTCTCAGCTTGCGGCCCGAGGCCACAGCGTCGGTCGCGCGCGCTTACATCGAGCATGGAATGCAAACGCTGCCGGGCGACGTGAAACTTTATTACATCGGCCCGATGTTTCGCCGCGAACGTCCGCAGAAGGGACGCTATCGCCAGTTCTATCAAATCGGCGCCGAAGTTTTAGGTTCGTCCGACAACCCGCGCATCGATGCCGAAGTGATCGGGATGCTGATGACATTCCTCGATCGCTTGCAACTCGCCGGCGCGAAGCTCGCGATCAATTCCATCGGATGCCAGCAGTGCCGGCCCGCGTACGTGGAAACATTGCGCGAAGCTCTGCGCAAAGTGAAAGACCGTTTGGGCGTGGATAGCCAGCGCCGTATCGAAACAAATCCGCTGCGTGTGCTTGACTCGAAGTTGGCCGAAGAGCAGTCCGTTATCGAAACTCTGCCGCGTATCGCCGATCATCTGTGCGCCGAGTGCCGCGATCACTTCGCACAATTGCGGGAGCAACTGAACCTGCGCGGTATCACGTACGAGATCAATTGGCGCCTCGTGCGTGGACTCGACTATTACATGCGCACAACATTTGAAATCACCGCGCTCGGTCTTGGCTCGCAAGACGCTATCTGCGGCGGCGGCCGTTACGACGGCCTTGTGGAGTTGCTCGGCGGACCGCCGACGAAGGGCATCGGGTTCGCCATCGGCACGGACCGCCTGATCTTGTCATTGCAGGAAGCGAAAAAAGCCGACGCGCACACGGCGCTCGACATTTGCTTTGTTTGGTTCGGCGCCGCCACCTATCCCGCTGCTGCGAAACTTGCGGCGCGCTTGCGCGGCGCCGGGTTCCGTGTGGAATTGCCGAGCGAGGAAATGAAATTCAAAAAGGCGCTCAGCCTGGCCGACCGTTTGGGCGCGCGCCACGCGATCATCGTTGGCGAAGACGAATTGGCGGCAGGCATTTTCACCATCAAGCGCTTGGCCGACAGCACGCAGCAAAAGCTCGGTGAATCGGAATTGCTGGCGTATCTTTCTTCTGACCGGGGCGCCTGACGATGCAACTCGATACATTGGGAGATTGGCAGCGGACGAATTCCTGCGGGGAATTGCGCGCCGCCAACGTGGATCACGAAGTCACGCTGACGGGCTGGGTGCATCGCCGGCGCGATTTGGGTCAACTGATTTTCCTCGACGTGCGCGACCGCTCGGGCATCGCGCAAGTTGTGTTCAACAAGGAACAGAATCCCGCGGCCCATGCGCGCGCTGACGAAGTTCGCGGGGAATATGTGGTTGCCGTGCGGGGCCGCGTCGTGCGGCGGCAGAAGGCCAATCCCGATATAGCGTCCGGCGAAGTTGAAGTGATCGGACGCGAGCTGCGATTGCTGAACACCGCGAAAACGCCGCCGTTCATGATCGAAGACGACGTAAACGCGAGCGAAGAGACGCGCCTTCGCTACCGCTATCTCGATCTGCGGCGCTCGCGGCCGAAGAAAAATATCGCGTTGCGTCATCGCGTGTTGCTCGAGATTCGCCGCACGCTCGACGAGCTGGGCTTCTACGAGATCGAAACGCCCATGCTCACGCGCTCGACGCCAGAAGGAGCGCGCGATTATCTGGTGCCAAGCCGCGTGCATCGCGGACAATTTTACGCGCTGCCGCAATCGCCGCAGATATTCAAACAAATTTTGATGATCTCCGGCATGGAGAGATATTTTCAGATCGTGCGGTGCTTCCGCGATGAAGACTTACGCGCCGATCGTCAGCCGGAATTTACGCAGCTTGATTTTGAGATGTCGTTTCCCACGCAAGACGCGATCTTTGGCGTAATCGAGCGCGTGATGGAGCGCGCCTGCGCCGCGGCGGGTATCACGGTGAGCGGGCCGTTCCCGCGCCTCGACTATCAGGACGCGATTCGCCGGTTCGGCTCCGACAAGCCCGATCTGCGCTTTGGAATGGAATTACACGACGTCACTCCCCACTTTGCAGCCGCGCAAGAGAAATTTGGATTTGCCGGCAGTGTGCAGGCGCTTGCCGCGCCTGGCGGCGCATCGCTCTCGCGCAAGCAGCTCGATGAATTGGCCGAGCGCGCGAAATCGCTCGGCGCTTCCGGCGTGTATACGATTAAGCTCGGGCCCGATGGCGCTCCGGCTTCGTCGCTCGAAAAAACATTGGGTGCGGACGCGGTGCGCGCCATTGCGGCGGCCGCCGGCGCAAATCCGGGCGATCTCATCGTCGCCGTCGCCACGCGATCTCAGATTCCTGGCACGGACGCTACGGCACTTGTCGCCGGACAATTGCGATTGCATCTTGCCGAAAAGCTCGCGCTTGTTCCCACGAACCAATGGAAATTCACGTGGATCACGGGCTTCGCGCTGTTTGAGTGGAGCGAAACGGAAAAACGCGTAGTGAGCGCCCAGCATCCATTCACCGGCATTGTCGACGAGGATTTGGCGAAACTCGAAGATCCGTCCGATGCGGTGCGCCTTTCGATGCGCTCGAAGGGTTACGATCTCGTGCTCAATGGTGTCGAGCTCGGTTCGGGCAGCATTCGGATTCATCAGCAGGAAGTGCAGCAACGGTTGTTCCGCGCGCTTGGCCTTTCCGACGAAACACAGCGCGCGCGCTTTGGATTTTTCCTCGACGCGCTCACATACGGCACGCCTCCGCACGGCGGCATCGCGCTCGGGCTCGATCGCGTCGTGGCGCTTCTCGCCGGCGAGAAATCCATTCGCGAAGTAATCGCGTTTCCGAAAACTGCGTCCGCGCAGGATTTGATGGCCGACGCGCCGAGCGACGTCAGCCGCGACCAGCTTGATGATTTAGGAATCGCGGTGAAAGAAGAATGAGTCGCGTACGCATCCTGGCGGAGGCGGTGGCCAATCGCATCGCGGCCGGCGAAGTTGTCGAGCGGCCGGCTTCGGTGGTGAAGGAGCTGGTCGAAAACGCGATCGACGCGGGCGCAAGTGAAGTGCGTGTCGAAGTCGAAGCCGGCGGCAAGCGCATGATTCGCGTTTCCGACGACGGGTGCGGTATGGCGCATGACGACGCATTGCTCGCGTTCGAGCGCCACGCCACATCGAAGCTGCGCACTTCCGACGATTTACTTTCCATCGCTACACTCGGGTTCCGCGGAGAAGCGCTGCCGTCGATCGCGTCGGTCTCGCGCCTGTTGCTTGAAACGCGCGCGGAAGAAGAGGAAGAGGGAACGCGCATCGAGTTCGCCGGCGGAAAATTGATCGGCGTGAAGCCCATGGGCGCGCCCATCGGCACCACCGTAAGCGTCGCGGATCTTTTCTATTGCGTGCCCGCACGGCGAAAATTTCTGAAATCCGAATCGACCGAGCTTGGCCACATCGCTTCGCTCGTCACGCACTACGCGCTCGCTCATCCCGGACGTCACTTCGTGCTCAAAACGCCGACGCAGGAAATCGTGAACGCGCCGCCCGCTGCGAATTTGTCCGATCGCGTCTATCAACTATTCGGACGGCAAGCGCTCGACGAATTGCTCGAGCTGCCTACCGCGGCAGCGCCGCTGCGCGCCGCGATCACAGAGCCCGAGCTCGAGCCGGCGGAGCGCGCCGCGCAACTCGCCGTCGGTGGATTCGTTTCGCGTCCTGAAGTGCAGCGCGCCAATCGCAACAGCATTTATATTTTCGTGAATCGCCGGCTCGTGCGCGATCGCGTGATCTTGCACGCGATCCACGAGGCTTATCGCAATCTCATGCCCGGCAGTGTGTTTCCCTCCGTGCTTTTGTTTTTGGATTTGCCCGCGGAAGAAGTAGACGTGAACGTTCATCCGGCAAAAATCGAGGTCCGCTTTCGCCATCCGGCCTTCGTTCACGATTTCGCGCGCGACGTCATTCGCCAGGCGCTCGTCGCGGCGAAGCCCATTCCGAATTTTCCGCAATCGGCCGGGTACGCGTCCGGCGCGCCCGCGATACTTCCAGTCGGCGAGGCGCTTCGCGCCGCGGCTGGAGCGGTGGGCGATTCCGCAACTTCGGGAGTCCCGCGCGCGGTGATTCCCCCGATGGGGCCGCTCGGCGATGCCGGACTTGCGGAAGAATTTCAATTGAGCGTAGCGCCGGCTGAGCCCGTACCGCAGCGTTTTGAATTTGGCGCGCCCGGAATCGCCGCTGCGGCCATCGCCCTGGGTGCTTTCGGCGCCGAAGCCGCCGTGCAGCCCGCGGCGTTCGCCGAACATTTTCGCGAGGCCGCGGCTCAACACGCCGACGCGCCGGCGAATGCCCAAAGTATCGGCGCGCTCAAGCCACTGGGCCAGGTGAATTCGAGCTTCATCGTCGCGGTGAATGGCGAGGGCTTGTGGATTATTGACCAGCACGTCGCGCACGAGCGCATTCTTTTTGAGCAGCACCTGAAAGCGCGGCGCGAAGGCGCGCTCACGGGGCAGCGCCTGCTGGTGCCGATCGTCGCCGAGCTTTCGCCCGGTCAACTCGCGATTTTCGAGCGCATCGCCGAAGAGCTTTCGGCCAATGGTTTCGACGCCGCGATGATGGGCCCGCGCACGGTAGCCATTCAGGCCGCTCCCGCGGGTATCGCCAGCGCCGATGCCGAGCGCCTGCTGCTTGAAATCCTGGATGGCATCGAGCGAGAAGACGCTGGGATCTCCATCGATTCGCTGCAAGCCAAAATCGCCGCATCGACCGCGTGCCGCGCCGCGATCAAAATCAACATGGCGCTGGATCAAACGAAAATGGAATGGCTACTCGACGAATTGGCGCGCACCGAAGCGCCAATGAGCTGTCCGCACGGCCGTCCTGTGGTGCTGCGATATTCGATGCGCGAAATCGAGCGCGCCTTCAAACGCATTTGATGCAGTGCGGTGGACGGAGGCATTAGCAAATTGCCCTCGCGCAAACTGATCATCGCGATCGACGGTCCGGTGGGATCGGGCAAGAGCACTGTCGCGCGGCGCGTCGCCGAATTTCTTGGCTATTCTTATCTCGATAGCGGGGCGATGTACCGCGCGCTGGCGCTCGCCGCGCTGCGCGCCTCGGTTTCCCTCGACGATCCCGCCCAGTTGGAATCTCTTACTAAATCGACCCGCATCGATTTCGAGCGGCACGCCGATGGTCAGCGCGTGCGCCTCCATGGCGAGGACGTCACCGAAGCTATCCGCGCCCAGGAAATTTCTCTCGCGGCGTCGAAAGTCGCCGCGCTTGCCGGCGTGCGGCGCGTGTTGGTGGCGGAGCAGCGACGCGCCGGATCCGGAGGCGCCGTGGTGATGGAAGGGCGCGACATCGGCACCGTCGTTTTTCCGCGCGCCGAACTCAAGATTTTTCTCGACGCGTCGCTTGAAGTTCGCGCTCGCCGCCGCTGGCTGCAGCAGCAGGAGAAGCACGAAGCGGCCATATTCGAGCGCACGATCGTTGAGACGCGCGAACGCGATCAGCGTGATCGCGAGCGCGTGACCTCGCCGCTGGTTCGCGCCGCGGACGCCGTGCTCGTCGACAATACAGCGATAGACGCCGAGGAAACCGCGCGATTGATCGTCCTGCTGGCGCGCGAGCTTGAGAGCGAAGAGCGCGCGGCGCCCGGCGAGGCCGGCGGTCCGTAGCCAAGGGCAATGCAGCGCCCCGCGCGCTGCCGTGGCACTCCGGCGTTGCCATTTTGTGTCCGCGTTCGGCGTGCATCGCGCCGCCATTTTAATTGGGGGTAGACCGTGAACCGAATCTTTCTTGCAGCACTTCTTCTCTCGTTTCTCGCCGTTCTTCCCGAATTCGCGCGCGCGCAAAGCGTCACAGCGAGCGCTTCCGAAAAGGAGTCTGCGCGCTTAAAACAATTTTTCGACCAGGATTGGAAATATTGGTTGGCGGTATATCCGGAATTTGCGACGTCCGTGGGCGTTCCGGGCTACAACGACCGCTGGACCGACGAATCGCCGGAAGCAATCGCCGCGCGCGCCGCGCATCTGCAAAGCGCGCTCCAGACGCTCGCGAGTATCGATCGCGGCAAGCTCAGCTCCGAAGATCAGCTCAGCTACGATCTCTATCGCCGCGCGCTCGCCGGCGCCGTCGAAGGCTATCGCTTCCACTACGAGCCCGATCCATTCGCTTCGGTAAGTCAATCGAGTTTGCTGCGCCCCGTCGACCAAATGGAAGGCGTGCAGCAGAACGTCTTGCAAATCATCGCCATCATGCCGGCCGAACGCGCCGACGATTACGAAAATATCGTGAAGCGTTTGCGCGGCGTTCCGGCGCTGGTGGATCAAACGATCGCCCAAATGCAAGAGGGACTGAAGCAACGCAACACGCCGCCCAAAATCGTGATGCGCGATGTCCCGAAGCAGGTGAGCGATCAGATCGTCGACGACCCCGACCAAAGTCCGCTGCTCGCGGCGTTCGCTCATTTCCCCGATACCGTCCCCGCCGCGGATCAGAAGCGGCTGCACGACGAAGCGCGCGCCGCCTTTCGCGACGATTTCGTTCCAGCCTTCCGCAAGCTCCACGATTTTCTGGTGAACGACTATATTCCGCATTGCGTCGATACGATTTCGATCGCGGACCTGCCCGATGGCGCCGCGAACTATGCGTACAACGTGCGCTGGCACACCACCACGGATTTGACGCCGCAACAGATTCATCAGATCGGTCTCGACGAAGTGACGCGCATTCGCACTCAGATGCAACAGGTGATGACGGAAACCGGTTTCCACGGCACGATGCAGGAGTTTTTTCATTTCCTAGAAAGCGATCCGCAGTTTTTCTTCTCGAAACCCGAAGACATGCTCGTGGCATATCGGGATCTCGCCAAGCGCATCGATCCGCAACTGCCGCGCATCATCGGCACGTTGCCGCGCCTCACGTACGGAGTGCAGGCGGTACCGCTCGCGATTGCGCCGTCGCAGACGTCGGCGTACTACCAGCCCGGTTCACCGCAAGCCGGACGGCCCGGCTGGTTTTACGTCAACACCTACGATTTGCCGCATCGTGAGAAGTGGGAGATGGAATCGCTCACACTGCACGAGTCCGTACCTGGGCACCATCTGCAGATTTCTCTGGCGGCGGAAATGCAGAACATGCCCGAATTCCGCAAGCAACTGGAATACACGGCATACGTGGAAGGTTGGGCGCTGTATTGCGAAACGATGGGCTCGGAGCTGGGCCTTTACACCGACCCGTATCAAAAGTTCGGCCAGCTCGCGAATGAAATGTGGCGCGCTGTGCGCCTGGTAGTGGACACCGGCATTCACTCGGAAGGCTGGACGCGCGATCAAGCCATCCAATATTTCCACGACAACACCAGCATCTCCGCGCACGACGCCACGGTCGAAGTCGATCGATACATCGTGTGGCCCGGCCAGGCGCTCGGATACAAAATCGGCCAGATGCAAATTCGCCGGCTGCGCACGGAAGCTGAACAGCAGTTGGGCCAGCGTTTTGACGAGCGCGCGTTTCACGACGCCGTGCTCGACCAGGGCGCGCTGCCCATGGACGTTCTCGCCACGCGAATCCATGCGTGGATCGCGGCGGAGCAAGCGAAACCCACGTCGCCGGCAGCAAACGCAACGCCCGCGACAAATTAGAAAATCTTCAGGATGTGTGTGAAAAATGAAGCGCGGCGTTTACGCGGGGACCCGGCGCTAGCTTGGGCTCGACATTGAGGCGAGAAATTCGGCGTTGGATTTCGTCTTCGTCAGGCGTCCCAGCAGCAATTCCATCGCTTCCACCGGCGAAAGGGGATTGAGCACTTTCCGCAGCACCCACACGCGATTCAGTTCGTCGGGCGGCATCAGCAATTCTTCTTTGCGCGTTCCGGAGCGATTGATATCGATCGCGGGGAAAATGCGCTTGTCGACCAGTCGCCGGTCAAGATTGATTTCCATGTTGCCCGTGCCCTTGAACTCTTCAAAGATCACGTCGTCCATGCGGCTGCCGGTATCGATCAGCGCGGTGGCCATGATCGTGAGCGAGCCGCCTTCTTCGATGTTGCGAGCCGCGGCAAAAAACCGGCGCGGCCGCTGCAACGCGTTGGCGTCAATACCTCCAGAGAGCACCTTGCCGGAAGGCGGTGTGACGGCGTTGTAAGCTCGAGCCAGACGCGTGACGGAATCCAGCAGAATCACGACGTTGCGCTTGTGCTCCACCAATCGTTTGGCTTTCTCCAGCACCATTTCCGCAACCTGAATATGGCGTTGCGGCGGCTCATCGAACGTCGAGCTAATCACCTCGCCCTTCACGGTGCGCTGCATGTCGGTGACTTCCTCGGGCCGCTCGTCGATCAGCAGCACGATCAGCGCGACTTCCGGATGGTTCGTGGTAATTGAATTTGCGATGGATTGCAGCATCATCGTCTTGCCGGTGCGCGGCGGCGCGACGATCAGCCCGCGCTGTCCCATGCCGATGGGGCACAGTAGATCCAGCACGCGCCCCGTCAGCACGTCCTTGCCGACCTCCATCTTCAATCGCCCTTGCGGATACAGCGGCGTCAAATTGTCGAAGAATATTTTATTGCGCGCGACTTCAGGATCTTCAAAGTTGATCGCTTCCACTTTGATCAGCGCGAAATAGCGCTCGCCGTCCTTCGGCGGACGCACTTGCCCGGAGACGGTGTCTCCCGTGCGCAGATCGAACTTGCGGATTTGCGACGGAGAGACGTAGATGTCGTCGGGTCCTGGCAGGTAGTTGTATTCCGGCGCGCGCAGGAAGCCGAATCCATCCGGCAGGCATTCGAGCACGCCTTCGGAGAAGATCAGCCCGTTTTTCTCGGTTTGTGCGCGCAGGATTTGAAAGATCAGCTCCTGCTTGCGCATGCCGCTGGCGCCGGGGATGGCCAGGTCCTTGGCGATTTTCGCCAAGTCGGTGATGTTTTTCTCTTTCAGTTCAGCCAGGCTAATACTCATCGTTTTGGTTCCTTGTTCTTGTGGCGTTGGTTTTGCGACTTCGGTTGTATTTCGCATTCAGTCCGATCAATTCGTTAAATCCTAGTTTGCGATTGCTGAAAATTCCGAGCGAACCTCGGAACGTCCATCGCTACCCCAGTGGGAAATCGGTCAACTGCCCGGCCGGGCGTAATCCCTTTTGCTTGCTGGTTCGTCCCGAAGAAGCCCACCCTGGATACATCTCCGGGAAAAAGAGCGGAGGAACTCGCCCCAGTTAGCCAACACTAGTTAGCCAACACTAGTTCGTCAAATTCTGATCGGCTTCGGGCTCAGAGCCATACTCCGCCGCGCCTTCAGGCACGGGGTTCGCAGCAATCGGCTCGATCGGCCGCTCGAGAGCCGCCTGCAGCACTTCATCCATCGTCTCCACGACGCGGATGGTGAGTTCGGCGCGCACTTCGGTCGGAATATCCGCTAAATCTTTTTCATTATCCTTCGGAATAATCACGGTGCGGATGCCGACGCGATGCGCCGCCATCAGTTTTTCCTTCAGGCCGCCGATCGGCAGCACTTTTCCGCGTAGCGTGATTTCTCCGGTCATGGCTATGTCGCAGCGCACGGGAATGCGCGTCAGCGCGCTGACGATGGAAGTCGCAATGGTGATTCCGGCCGAAGGTCCGTCCTTGGGAATCGCGCCTTCGGGCACGTGCATGTGAATGTCCAGATGGCGGTAGAAGTCGCGCGGCAGACCGAGTTGGCTGGTGCGTGATCGCACATAGCTCATCGCCGCTTGCGCCGATTCCTGCATCACGTCGCCGAGTTTGCCCGTCAACGTTAAGCGGCCCTTGCCCACCATCAGCGTGGCTTCGGTGGCCAGCACTTGTCCGCCGACTTCCGTCCATGCGAGACCCGTGGTCAAGCCGATTTCGCTCTTCTTCTGCGCCCACAGCTCGCGGAACTTGATGACGCCCAGAAAGTCAGAGAGATTGAGCGGCGTCACTTCCACGCGAACGTTGCGCCCTTCCTTCACCACGCGCCGTGAAATCTTGCGGCACACGCTGGAAATTTCGCGTTCGAGCGTGCGCACGCCGGCCTCGTGCGTGTAATGCCGGATGATGTGTTGCAGGCCTTCGTCGGTGAAAGTGATATTGGCGCTGGTCAATCCGGTTTGCTCCAGCGCCTTTTTCACCAGAAAACGTTTCGCGATCTGCAGCTTCTCAAGCTCGGTGTAGCCCGCCAGGCGCAACACTTCCATGCGATCCTGCAACGGTTGCGGAATCGTGTGCAGCACGTTGGCCGTGCAGATGAACATTACCTTTGAGAGATCGTATTCGACGTCGAGGTAGTGATCCGTGAAGGCGTGATTCAGTTCCGGGTCCAGCACTTCCATCAGCGCCGCGGAAGGGTCGCCGCGAAAATCGGTGGACATCTTGTCGACTTCGTCGAGCACGAAAATCGGATTGATCGTGCCGGCCTTCTTCATCATCTGCACGATCTGCCCGGGCAGCGCGCCGATATACGTGCGCCGATGACCCCGAATCTCCGCCTCGTCGCGCACTCCGCCCAGCGAAACGCGCACGAACTTGCGCCCGGTGGCGCGCCCGATGGACATTGCCAAAGAAGTCTTGCCCACGCCTGGCGGCCCGACAAAACACAGTATCGATCCCCGCGGATTCTTCACGAGTTGCCGCACAGCCAGGTATTCCAGGATGCGCTCTTTGACTTTCTCAAGCCCAAAATGCTCTTCTTCCAGAATGCGCTCAGCAACCGCGATGTCTCGAATCTCTTTCGATTTCTTTTTCCACGGCATGGCCAGCAGCCAATCCAGGTAGTTGCGGCTCACCGTGGATTCGGCTGACATCGGCGGCATCAATTCCAGGCGCTTCAGTTCCTGTACGGCCTTTTCGTGCGCGTCCTTGGGCATGCCGGCGGCGTCGATTTTCTTTTTCAGTTCCTCGAGTTCGTTCTTTTCGCCGCGGCCCAGTTCCTTGTGGATGGCCTTCAACTTTTCGTTCAGGTAATACTCTTTTTGCGCGCGCTCCATCTGGCGTTTCACGCGCGTGTTGATATTGCGCTCGACGTTCAGTTTTTCGAGTTCGCCTTCCAGAACATCGGCCACGCGCGTCAAACGTTCGAGCGGGTCGAAGCACTCGAGCAATTCCTGTTTTTCTTCCACCGCGATTTGCAGGTTTGAAGCCACGCTGTCGGAAAGCTTCGCCGGATCGTCCGCGCGAACCGCCGCGATCATGGAATCGTAATTCAGATTCTGCGAAAGCTTCACGTACTGCTCGAATAAGCCGGTGACGCGCGAAACGATTTGCTCGAGCTGTGGGGAAGTCTCGATCTTGCTGCCAACCACGCGCAGCGTGGCGCGAAAGAATCCATCCTCGACGGAAACTTGCACGACTTTCGCGCGCTCCACGCCCTCCACCAGAACTTTAATGTTGCCGTCCGCCAGCTTCACGCTCTGCACGATGTTCGCCAGCGTTCCGACGCTGTAGATCTGATCGGGTTGAGGATCGTCCATCGAAGCGTCGTGCTGCGTGGCCAGGAATATTTTCTTCTCGCCCGCCAGCGCGTCTTCCAGCGCCCGCACGGAGCTTTCGCGTCCCACGATGAACGGCGTCATCATCTGCGGGAAAATAACCATGTCGCGCACCGGCATCATGGGCACGCGTTTCAATTCCGTCTTTTCGCGGTTGAACATTTCTATGTTATTGCTGATTTTCTATAGCCGATTCTACTACTGAATTCTCTGTCGTTTCCCGTGGCTCAGCCGGCCTTCTCAAGAAGGCCCCAGTTGATTTCGCGGCCACGCACCATTTCGGCCGTTACGGAGAAGTCTCGCACTTTTCTCTGTGTAGGAAGATGGTACATCAGTTCCAGCATCAGGTCTTCGAGGATCATGCGCAGGCCGCGCGCGCCAACTTTGCGCGCCAGGGCCATCTCGGCCACGGTCTCTATCGCCTCGGGGGTAAATTGCAGTTTCACGTTCTCGAATTCAAATAGGCGCTGGTACTGACGGATCAGCGCGTTCTTGGGTTCGGTGAGAATGCGCATCAGCGCCGGTTTGTCCAGATCGCCCAGCACGCCCAGCACGGGCAAGCGGCCCACGAATTCCGGGATCAAGCCGTAGCGGATCAAATCGGTCGGCTGCGCCTGCTCCAGAATTGCAATGTTCCGGCGATTCGCGGTTGATGGCTGCGCGTCGGTGTGGAAGCCCAGCGATTTTTGTCCCACGCGCCGCTCGATCACCTTCTCGAGGCCGACGAACGCCCCGCCGCAGATGAACAGGATGTTCGTCGTGTCTACCGGCGTAAATTCCTGGTGCGGATGTTTGCGGCCGCCCTGCGGAGGCACGTTGGCGATTGTGCCTTCCAGAATTTTCAGCAGCGCTTGCTGCACACCTTCGCCCGAAACGTCGCGCGTGATCGATGGGTTCTCGTCTTTCTTTGAGATCTTATCGATCTCGTCGATATAGATGATGCCTTGCTGCGCCTTGGTAACGTCGCCGTCGGCGTTCTGCAAAAGTTTCAAAATAATATTTTCGACATCTTCACCGACGTAACCCGCTTCGGTCAGCGTGGTCGCGTCCACAATCGCGAATGGCACGTCGAGCATGCGCGAAAGCGTCTGCGCCAACAGCGTCTTGCCCGTGCCCGTCGGTCCGATCAGCAAAATGTTCGACTTCGTCAACTCGACGTCGCCCGGTTGCCGATTCAAGAAAATGCGCTTGTAGTGGTTGTAAACCGCCACAGCCAGCTTCTTCTTGGTTTTGTCCTGGCCGATCACGTAGCCATCCAGGAACGCCTTGATTTCGGGTGGCCGAGGCAGCCGTTTGTTCACCGGGCCCGACTGCTCGCGCTTTTCTTCCTCCAGAATCGTTTCGCAAACGCTCACGCATTCGTTGCAGATGTAAGCGCGCGGATAATCGGAAGGCGAGCTGATGAGCTTCTCGACCTGCTCTTGCGTCTTATGGCAGAACGAGCAGCGCAGCGGATCTTCGGTGGTGGATTTTTTCAACGGCATTGATTCCTCTCGCGGTTCCGGATGCCAGGGGGCGCCGCGAAAAACATTCTAGGCCCGATCGAGGTTCGATGTGCCATCCCCGCGCGCCCGCACTCGAAACGGCTACTAACTGATAGGTACGGGTTAGCGATGCTTGAAAATAATTTCGTCGATCAGGCCGTATTCCTTGGCCTGTTGCGCCGACATGATGAAGTCGCGTTCGCAGTCGCGTTCCACTTTTTCCGTGGGCTGCCCGCAGTGCTTCACCAGAAGTTCGTTGATCACCTGGCGCATGCGCAGAATTTCCTTGGCGTGAATGTCGATGTCGGTCGCTTGCCCGGAAAGACCGGACATCCAGGGCTGGTGAATCAGAATGCGCGAGTTCGGCAGGGAAAAGCGTTTCTTCGCCGCGCCCGCGGTCAGCAGAAGCGCCGCAATCGATGCCGCCTGGCCCACGCAAATCGTCACCACGTCGGGGCGCACGAATTGAATCGTATCGTAGATTGCCATGCCCGCCGTGATCGATCCACCCGGTGAATTAATGTACAGCGAAATATCCTTCTCCGGGTCTTCTGCTTCCAGAAATAGAAGCTGCGCCGTCACCAGGTTCGCCACGTGGTCGTCGATCGGCGTCCCGATGAAGATAATGTTGTCTTTCAGCAGGCGAGAATAGATGTCATACGCGCGTTCGCCGCGGTTCGTCTGTTCCACAACCATCGGAACGAGCGTTGTATTGTACGGTACGGGCTGGTCGGGACCGTTCATCGTAGTTTCATCTTGAAATTCGCGTGATGCTCGTGTGTTGCTTGTATCTAGCTCGTGTATTGGAATCGGGCGAGGAGGCCGGTCGGAATTTAGCTTTCTACTTTCGGTTGGGTCCGGACCCGGGAACTCTGGCAGAGCCACTCCAGAGTTTTATCGCTCCGGAGCTTCGATTTAATCCTATCCAGCGCCCCTTGCTTTGTCAAGCGAGCCCGCAGCGCAATAGCCGATTCGTCACTGCGTTCCGCCAACTCGTTGATCTCTCGATCCACCTCTTCGTCCGCCACCTCAATCTTCTCTTCCGTCGCGATGCGGTCCAGCAGCAATTCGGCCTTCACGTCCTCCACCGCGCGATCTCGTTGGCGCCGCCGCAGCCCCGCCCAATCCACGTTCACCGCCCGCGGGTCCACTCCCTGCGCCGCCAGAGTGCGTACCGCGCGCTCCAGACGCGCGTCCATTTGCTGCTCCACCAGCGCTTCGGGCACGGGGAAGTCATGCGCGGCCACGATTTTCGCCAGCAGCTTTTCGCGCGCGTCTTCTTTTTGCCGGCGGTCCCGCGCCGCTTCCATATCCTGGCGAATCTTGGCGCGCAATTCATCGATCGTTTTCGCGTCGCTCACTTTTTGCGCGAATTCATCGTTCAACTCGGGCCGCTGCTTCTCTTGAATGCCCAGAATTTCTACGGAGTAGTGGTACGTCTTGCCCGCGAGCTTCGCGTCGGGATAATCGGCCGGGTAGGGCACATCGAATTCGCGATGATCTCCGATCGAGGCGCCGCGCAAATTCTCGTTGAACGGCCCCATCGTCTGTTCGCCGCCCACCTGGCAATCCACGCTGTCGGCGTTCAGCGGCTCGCCGCCACCATCGATGGCCGCGCCCGTAAGCTTGAGCCGCGCAATATCGCCGTCCGCGATCGGCCGGCCTTCCACCGGCGCTACAGTCGCAGCGCGATCGCGCAACTCTTCCAGCGCTTTTTCGACATCGGCTTCGGTTACAGCCAGCGCTTCGATCTCGACTTCGAGATCTTTATATTGTCCCAGCGCAAACTCGGGCAGCACCTCGAACGACGCCACGAATTTCACCGGCCCGTTTTCCGTGAAATCCACTTTTTCAACGTGCGGTTGCGTTACCGGCACGAGCTTTTGATCCTGTACCGCGCTCTCGATTTTCGGCGGCAGCAGCGATTGCAGCACTTCCCCCTTAATCTCGTCGGCAAATCGGCGCCGGATCAATGTCACTGGAGCCTTGCCCGGCCGAAACCCCGGCACGCGCGCTACCTTGGCGAATTCATTCGCCACGCGCGTCACGGCTTTCTGCACATCCTCGGCGGGAATTTCAAGTTCCAGTTCGCGCCGGCAAGTCGCTTCCGTCATCTGGCCTCTGCCTTTCGGTGAATCCTTTTTACCGCCGTGTTTCCGCAAGCGCCGCGTCCGCCGCGATGCGCCTCACTCAATGATACCGGGAAAAAAGACGAGCGAAGGAAAGAAGTCCGAGTATAGAGAAACCACGCGCGAGCGTCAACGCCGCTTGCCCGAACTCAACGCTCACGCCGCGCCGAGCCGTGATAGTCTCTGTATCGAAATCGCCGCTTGCGATTCCGGGGACGAATCCGAGTCGCGATTCTAGGAGGAGAAGGAATCGATCGAGCCATGAAGCCCATTCGTATCCTGCTCCTGTTTCTCAGTGGTCTGTTGCTGGTGCCTGCCGTTTCCGCCGAAAAGAATTTCGTCGATTGGCAGCACCTCACCAATCCGGTGCTTCAGTATCCGAACTGGTCCATTAAAGATGCTGCGATGGCTTTTCGCGACGGCACGTTCTACGTTTTCTTTTCCGCGTTTTACGACGATCGCGGACAGGTGCGCAGCCACGTAGTCGAAGTCAGCACGCGTGATTTCAAAACCTATTCCGATCCGATCTTTAATATTGATGGCCGCGAAGAAGGCTGGATTGGCTTGTGCTCGCCCGACGTTCAGGAAATCGGCGGCACTTACTATATGACGTTCAATTCCTGGGGCGATTCACCCGATAAGCCCGACCAGCTTTTCTACGAATCTTCCCCCGATCTCGTGCACTGGTCCGATCGCAAACCGCTCGCGCGAAATCTCACCCCTGGCGGCCGCGTGATTGACGCCGCGGTGGCCGGCGCCGATGGCGGTTTTTATCTCATCTGGCGCGAAGGTCGCGGCCCGATCATCCCGCACATCGCATTCGCGAAATCCATGGATGGACCGTGGGCCTTCGTTGGTTCCGGCGTCGCCGAACTCAAAATGCCGAATGGGAAAGACAACGGCTCCAATCACGAGAATTTCGAGTTCATAAAAATCGACAACAAGTGGCGCCTGCTCACCTCAGACTACCCGCCCGGCCACGAGGAATATCTCTACACTCAAGAAGATTCAGCCAATTGGCTCGAATGGGGCCAGGGCCAGCACCTGGACATTGCCAAGGCCGATTACAACAGCCTGATTCCGTGCGATGCCGCGGCGCTCTATGACTGGCGTAAACATGACGGCTACTTTTATCTGCTGTGCGCCGGCCGCGCTGAAGCCACCACCTACCTGAAGCGCGGCTACAATCGCCTCGCATTGCACCGATCGAAGGATTTGGTGCATTGGTTGCCCGCCGGAACGATGAACTGACCACCGGCATACCGTGTCCGTGCCCACCAGCGCTCGCGCGCCATCAACCTTCACCTTCCCCAGCTTGCGCTGGTGGATCGCGACGCTGGTGTTTCTCGCCACGGTCATTGGGTACATTGACAGGCTGACGCTCTCGGTGCTGGCGCCGGTGATCTGCGCCGATTTGCATCTCTCGAATCTTCAGTACGCCGGCATCAGCACGTCGTTCCTGTTTGCCTATGCGCTCAGCATGTTTCTCTTCGGTCTCGTTCAGGATCGCGTCGGCACGCGCATAGGATTCGGCGCCGCGATGATCGTGTGGTCGCTCGCCGAACTCGGGCACGCGTTTGCGCGCGGACTCGCGAGCCTCAGCTTTTTCCGTTTCCTACTGGGGATCGGCGAAGGCGGACATTGGCCCGCGGCGACGAAAACAGTCGCGGAGTGGCTGCCTCCCCGCGAACGCGCGCTCGGAATGGGAGTCGCCAATTCCGGCGCCGCGCTCGGATCGGCAATCGCGCCGCCACTGGTCGTATGGATGCAGTTGCATTACGGCTGGAAAACTACATTCGCCGCGACGGCCGCGCTTGGCCTTGCGTGGCTCGTGCTGTGGTTCACGACGTACGAAATTCCCAGTCGCCATCGCTGGCTCGGCAGCAAAGAGCGCGCGCTGATCGAATCCGGCAGCGGCAAATCGGGCGCGCATAATTCGCAAGCAATGCGATGGGTCGATGTGTTGCGCGATCCGAACGCGATTGGCATTGTGATCGCGCGCTTTTTCGGCGATCCCGTGTGGTGGCTCTATTTGATTTGGCTTCCGCTTTACTTGGCGAAGGCGCGCGGCTTCAGCTTGAAAGAGATTGGAATGTACGCTTGGATCCCGTACGTCTCCGCCGATCTCGGCGCGCTGTCGGGCGGCTGGGTGTCCGGCCACTTGTTGCGCCGGGGACTTTCGGTGCTTCGCGCGCGCGGAGCGGCAATCGTGTTTTCCGCCGCGCTCACTCCCGCGGCTCTTCTGGTGGCGGGAGCGCGAAGCTCCGCCGCGGCAATTTTCTTCATGAGTGTGGTTCTCTTCGCGTTCCAATTCTGGATCGGCAACGTGCAGACACTGCAGAGCGATCTTTTTCCGCCGGAGCGCGTTGCGTCTGTCGCGGGACTCTCCGGCACCGCTGCCGGCCTGGGCGCGATTCTCTTCACACTGCGCACAGGGTGGGTCGTAGATCATTTTTCCTACGCGCCAATTCTTTTTGCTTCCGGTTTTCTTGTGCCGCTCGGCACGATCATCCTTTTTATTTTCCTGCGGGCATCGCGGCGCGCCTCGGCCCAATCGCCGGCGAAAATCAATCAGGGCAGCGAATAAAAGGTCAGGGGAGCAAATAGCAAGGTTGGTGCGGAAGGAGGGATTTGAACCCCCACGACCTTTCGGCCACAGGATCCTAAGTCCTGCGCGTCTGCCAGTTCCGCCACTTCCGCGTTGAACGGAGTATAACACCGCCTTTGAGAGCTCCATCCTGGCCGCAGCCGCCGCTGAACGCTCGCCTCGAGCTCACACCGGCGTACGCACTCCATTCGCTTGCGGGCGAGCGGCGCATTTGCTAGCCTTCCCGCCGTTGCCCGGCCCCCAGTATTTCCAAGGAGATTCTCGATGGCATTTTGCACAAAGTGCGGCGCGCAAGTTCAAGATGGTTCCACCTTCTGCACAAGCTGCGGCCAGCCGGTGGGAGCGGCAGCGCCGGCGGCCCCGCCACAATATCAAGCGGCGCCTGCACCGCCTCCGCCCCAGTACCAGACTCCGCCACCGCCGCCGCAGCAGTACCAAGCGCCAGTGGCTCCGCCGCCACCGCAGTACCAAGGCGCGGCTGCTCATACATCGGCTCAGCAGAGCGGGCAGCAGGCGGTCGACATGGCGAAGCAGGGATTCGGCGCGATTGTCGGCCGAATGGGTTTGGTCACACTGATCGCGACGATCTTCGCTTGGATCTGCTGGTTTTTCATGACGGGTTTCACCGTCTCGCTTTCTTTCTTCGGAGCGGCGCAAGGGACTTCGGTAACCCTTTGGCAGTCTCTGGCTCTCGATCCCACCAGCAACATGGCCGTGGGCGACCATGGTTTTTTCAGCCTCGTCGCCGTTGTCTTCCTGTTGCTTCCGTTTGCCGCCGCGTTCATCCCGGTCTCGTTCGCAAAATTTTTGTACGCAGCGCCGCTTGTGGCCGTGTTGATTGCGTGGGGCACTGTTGAATACCAGTTCAGCCACATGCTAAGCCTGATGAAGGCACAAATGGGGGATATTCCCTCCGGGATGATCGCGCTTTCGACGGGCTACGGAACATATCTGGCGCTGCTCGCGAGTCTTGCGGTTGCCGCGCGAATCGTGACGGCGCCGAAAAGCTAGCTTTGGCGAGCACCCGCGGCTGGCCGGCGAAATAAATGGACCGTGATAGACGACGGTAGCGCCCGGTTGGTGGCTTCAGCCGCTGGTCGATGCGGGAACGCGCCCTACCTGTGGTCCGCGCCCGAGTAATGCTTGCGGGCAACGCGGGCTTTTGGTAGCCTTCCGGCCATCTGTCGGTCTCACGGCAGCTCCAAGGAGACGCTCCATGGCTTTCTGCGGCAAGTGCGGTGCAAATGTTCAAGATGGCGTAGCTTTCTGCGCGCGTTGCGGCACGCCGATCGCG
Source organism: Candidatus Acidiferrales bacterium (assembly GCA_049790315.1). GTDB lineage: Bacteria > Acidobacteriota > Terriglobia > Acidiferrales > UBA7541 > DASPOJ01. The sequence goes on from JBAQYV010000064.1 coordinate 51,768, forward strand.
GTGGGACAGGCTCCAGCTCCACAGCATTACCAGGCCCCGCCTCCGCCGCAATATCAACAGGCGCCAGGCGCCCCGCCCATGCAATATCAACAACCAGGCGTGGTCGCCGCGCCCGCCGCTGGGCTCGACGAAAATGTTGCCGGCGCGCTGGCGTATGTTCTCGGCTGGGTGACGGGGATCATCTTCCTGATCATCGATAAGCGGCCTTCCGTGCGCTTCAACGCCGCGCAAGCCATCGTTGTGTTCGGCGGCATTCAAGTGCTGCAGATCGTCATCGGAGTGGTGACCGGCGGCGGTATGTTCTTCAGCGGCTTCGGAGGCTGGGGCTTTGGGCCGGAATTCGGCGCCCGAATGATGCTGATCATGTTGGGCGGATTGATCAACATGGCGCTTTGGCTCGTCGGGCTCATCCTGTGGATTGTGCTGATGCTGAAGGCGTATCAGCGCCAGCCATTCCGTGTGCCGATCGCAGCGGGCATCGCCGATAGCCTGATGGGGAAGTCGGCGTAGTCGAAGAGCCGGCTGCTGGCATCCGATCGATCGTTTGTGAAATTCGATTCGCATTTTCGTTCATGCGGCTTCGCGCTGTGCGCGGAGCCGCATGAACCGGCTCAAGCTGGCCACGCTTGACTTTCCTCTTCCGGGCGTCCATCTTTTAACGCTCTTTTATCGTTTGGCCTCCGGCACGGCGCCGGAGCGGGAGCGCTGCGCGTGGCGAGTCCGGTGAAAGTTCGGCTTTGCTTCCACAATCACTGCTTTGACGGCGCGGCGTCGTCGGCGGTGTTCACGCGCTTCTACCGCGAACGGATCGAGCCGAACTGCGAGTTCCATTTCACCGGCATGGCGCATCGCGCATCGGCTCTTTTTGACGACGGCGTGTTCGACGGCGACGAAAATGCCATCGTGGACTTCAAATATTCGAGTTCGCCGCGCGTCACCTGGTGGTTTGATCATCACCAGAGCGCGTTTCTGAGCGCCGCCGACGCCGAGAACTTCCGGCAAGATCGTTCCGGCCACAAGTTCTACGATCCCACTTACAAGTCGTGCACCAAGCTGATCGCCGACATCACCAGCGCAAAATTCGGTTTCAACGCCGCGCCCCTGGCGGAACTGATCCACTGGGGCGACATCATCGACGGCGCGCAGTTCGCTTCGGCCGAAGTGGCCGTGGCCATGCGCGAGCCGGCGACGCAACTGGCGCTGGTGATCGAAGCGGCGCCTGATGACGGTTTACCGGCGCGACTAATTCCGGAAATGGCCACGCGACCATTGGCGGAAATCGTGAAGCTGCCGTTTGTCGCTGAGCAACTTGGTCCGTTGCTGGAGCGCCATCGGCGCTCGATCGATTTGTTGCGCGAACGCTCGGAATCGCGCGGCGGCGTGGTCTTTTTCGACGTAAGCGACCTCAGTCTTGAAGGCTACAACAAATTCATTCCGTATCTTCTGCACCCGGAAGCGCTCTACACCGTCGGCGTCAGCTCATCGCCCACGCGCTCAAAAATTTCGCTCGGCTCCAATCCCTGGAAGGACGAGGCGGCCGAGCAGAATCTGGCGTCGCTGGCCGAAGCCCACGGCGGCGGGGGGCATCCCCGCGTGGCCGCGATCTCGTTCGCACCCGGCGATATCGAGCACGCGCGCAACGTGGCGCGCGACATCGCCGCCGTGCTGCGGTCCTAGTTTCCTTTTCAATCTGCCCACCTTTACCTTTGTTACCGCGCCGCCATTGCGGCTCCGAAGTTTATCCGTTGCGTACCACTGGACCTTTCACGGCATGGGCCGTACTCTCGAAGCGGAGTCCCTAGACCCGCGCGGCGCGGTAACGAGCAAACGGCCTGTGCATCTAACCTACTGACGCGCCGGTGCCGAGGATGAGGCATAGTGCGCGGCGCGAATCGGCTCCGCCCATGGCAACTCCCCCTAACGTGAAAGATCGGAGCGAGCGCAGGCTGAAGATTGCTCAGCCGGTGCGCGTCCGCGCCGAGGATTTCGCCGACTCCGTGCAGATGGGCGAGACCCTGAACATGGCGCGCAACGGGGTTTACGTGATCTGCCCCGAGAATCCCTTTCACATCGGCATGCATGTGCATTTGATTCTGGGCTATCGCGCCGGCGATCCGGTGCGGCACGAGTGGTTGGCGGAAGTGCTGCGGATCGAGCCCCGAGACGAGAAGCAGTGGGGCATCGCGATGCGCATCCTGCTGCGATAGTGGCGGGATCAGGCGCGGTCTGATAACACCCCCTCCCCCTAGGTGTTTTTCGGAAGTGTTGATTCTAAGGGGCTTTAAGTCCTTTGCGCCAGAACTGTTGATTCTAAAAGGGTTAAAATGCGATTTTTCAGAACTGGTGATTCTAAGAGGGTTGCGAGCTAAAACACGAGGAATGGCGCGATTTTCGATGTTTTTGGGGAAGAATTCATGCGCGCGATTCATGCCACAACATAGCATCTATACGCTTAAATGTAAATAGATACTTCGTGGTTATTTAGTTCGAAATGCTGTGGAAATTGTTTCGAAAGCCATCCCTAAGGTTGGAAGGCGCCGCACGTCACTCTCGCGATGGAAGCTGGTATCTCCGACCGCCGTTGGCGCATCAAAGAGATTGGAGAGCTGTTAGACTGAACGGCTGGGGCTATGGAAGGTGGCGGTCTATTAACTTTTGCTTGACATGGTTGCGACGTGTGTGACATGAACTACCTTCCGTTTGGTACTATAAATCAATAAGCACTCTGTTTTCAGGTGTTTGATATGGCCTTAAAGTTGCAGTAATAAGCCATGGGCAAGGCATTGTAAGCGGAGGTGTACCCATGCTAGCTGTCAAGGATGTTTCACGGTTGCTCGCCGACGTTCCGAAAGGAGCTTGGGTAGCGTTGTCTCAAGACGAGGAGCGGGTCGTCGCATATGCAGCTGAATTGCAGGAAGTACTCCAAAAGGCCAAGCATGCTGGGGAGAAAGACCCCGTCGTTATCCGTGTGCCCGAAGCCGACGCCCCTACTCTTCTCCTGTAGGTACTGGTGTCAATTCATCCACTCCAATACAGCTACATCAACATTCTGCCCAACTCTGCTTTTCCCGGCGGACGTGTTGCGCCAAGACCAATTTTGAAGTTAACATTGGCCAACGCAGACCAAAGGCTTTCTTGTTACGCCATCATAGATTCTGGGGCAGACCATTGCGTTTTTCCACGCTCGTTCATGCAACCGCTAGGACTAGATCCGTTGACCTGCCCCAATGAGATGTCAATGGGGATGGGAAGCGCCAACGTCCCAACGCAATTCGCAAACGTCACTATTGATATGCAGGGGCTTCTCCAATTCCCGCTATATGCTGGGTTCACGATTGGGCTTGAACAAATGGGGTTTGGTCTGTTGGGACAAGTTGGTTTTTTTGACCGCTTCAATGTTCACTTCAGGCTATCAGAAAAGCTGTGCTTAATTGAGATTCCCGGTCGCTAAAGCGCCTAGCTGCCGGTCCCAAATTCAAACTGAGACACTACCACCAATTCGAGGGCCTTCGTGGGGTGACTTCCGGCATGTTATGATTTCGGACTCGTGGGCGCGTAGCTCAGTTGGTAGAGCAGCGGACTCTTAATCCGCTTGTCGAAGGTTCGAGCCCTTCCGCGCTCACCACCACCTGCCTTGGTTTTTCAGCGTTAGTGTTAATACGATCAATTTGCGTCGATTACGGTGCGGCCGCCGTCTTTGTCGAGACGAGCGCCGCCGTATCGCGTCCGGCGTTGGCTTGATTCGGCTGGGCTTCGGGAATTCTCCAGGCAGTAATCACGTACCTTCGCGGGGCCGGGCCAATGTAGTGGAACGGATAGCACGTTACCAAAGCGAGCGCCTGGTGGCCTTGGGGGCGAAGGACTTCAACGTTTGCCGGATCGACGATGGCGGTGCTCATCACGCGATAGCGATACGTGCCGGCTGGCGTTTCGAGATCGATTTCCTGGTTAGGGCGCAATCGGCCCAGGTTGCGAAAGAATGTGTCGCGATGTGCGGCGAGACCCACGGTGCCGGAGCCATCCGGCAGGGAAGTTCCGGGAATGTGACCGACGGCGCGGCGAAGAGTGGCATCGTCATCGCCTTCGAGAACTACATCCGAGAGACCAATTCGCGGGATCGTTAACTTACCAATCAGCTCGCCGGTTCGGAGTTGCCGCGGAGCTACGGTTTCCGATCGCAAAGCGGCCAGGTGGCGCGATTGGACCGCCTGAAAAATGTATGCATATGCCGAGATGTACAAAACCCATCCCAGCGCGGCGGCGCCCACGATCCAGCAGAGGTACGCGAGCCAGTCATAACGGCTGGCGCGGAAAACGCGCTTCAGCCGGCGCGCAAACTTATCGCGTCCGGCCGATGCATTCGCGTTGATGGAGTGCTGGGTGGCCATGGCTCGGAAGAAAGAAGACGCCGGGCGCTTTGAATGGCGTGGCCCGGCGTCTTTCGGCGCCTTCCGTACTTAAGCGCGCGCCTTGCGCCTAAGGGCGAATCCTGCTGCCACAAAGAGCATGCCCAGAAGTCCAACGAGCGGGAGGGGGCTAGCTGTTTTTGGCAATTGCGCCGTATCCGTCGAGGTTGTCGTGGCGTTCGAGTTCATATTGGAATTGTCCGCGGGTGCCGGGGTGGTCGCGGTGCTCGGCTGCGATTGCGTCGTGTCAGGTGTCGCAGCGGGAGTGGTGTCAGGCGGAGCCGGGGTTTGCGACGCGTCCGGAGTGGCCGGCGTGGTTGTGGCCGGCATGGTGGCCGCGGGTGTTGAATTATCCTGCGACGGCGTGGTGGTCTGATCGGACTGCGCCGGCGACTCGGAGGTATTGAGTTGCGCCATTTGCCTCGAGCCGGAGCTGGGATAGATGAATTCCTGACCGAAGTTGTCGCCGGGGTAGAACCATTCCGCGATGGCCGGCGGTTGATCGGCGGGCCGCTCGGCAAACCGGACGATGCTGTCGTTGCTTGTATCAACGCGATACGCCGGCATAGCCAGGACGCTGGTAACCAGGTGCTGCTGGTAGCGATCGTAGACCATCACGATGTCGCGGTTGGAAAGGCTGTCGCCGAGTTTGAAGACATAAGTGCCGGGCGCGAGAACCGCGCCAGGAACTTGCACGGAGCTTGGAAAAGTTAAGACCGTCAATTTGTCCCACTCGCCGGCGCGAGCCGTTTGACTTAGCGTAAGCAAAAGCATCGCCGCGGTGAACGCAAGCGCTATCGCTCGAAATGCCTTCATCGGAATTTCCTCCCTATAAAATAAAAGTTTTAGCTGCGTACAAGCCCGCAGGCGGGAGCGGAGCTTGCAATGGCCGCCGGGGCGGGAAAAATGTCGGCGGCTTGTTCAGCAAATTCTGCGAACAGCGTTATAGGAGCAATCTGTATGCCAACCAGGATATTTTGCTAACAGCCCTTAGATCAGTGAGATAAGAGGGGCTCGTCAGGGAATTCCGGTAGAAGGCACCGCTTGTAATTCTTACTGGCGCGACGGCGTTCCTGCCAAGCGGCGCGCGATGCGCGGTTCGCCTTCGAGACGGAGCGGCAAGATGGTGGTATCGTACGCGCGGACTGAATTTTAATCGTTTGTAGGCGATGCTCGCGAGCCGTGGGCCGGCGCCGCGCCTTCGCGCTATGAGGAAGAGGCTGAGATGCGTCTTGGAATTTTTACCGCGCTCTACGGCGGACTCTCGCTCGATCAAGTGATCGCGGAAATTCAGAAGCTGGGGATTTCCACCGTGGAATTGGGGACGGGCGGGTATCCCGGCGATCCGCATTGCAAGCTGGAGATGATCGAGGACGCGGCGGCGTTGCGCGAATTTCAAAAGAAAATCGCCGATCATGGGCTTTCGATCAGCGCGCTGAGCTGCCACGGCAATCCGCTGCATCCCGTGCGGGAAATTCGCGAGAAATATGTGAACACGGCGCGCCGGACAATTCTGCTGGCCGAAAAGCTGGGCGTGAAAACGGTGATCGATTTCTCGGGATGTCCGGGGGATTCCGACGCGGCAAAATTTCCGAATTGGGTTACATGTCCGTGGCCACCCGATTTTACCGAGCTGTTGAAATGGCAATGGGAAGCGAAGGCCGAGCCGTTCTGGACCGCGCACGCGAAATTCGCGCGAGAACATGGAGTGCGGATCGCCATCGAAGCGCATCCGGGATTTCTGGTGTACTCACCGGAGACGATGCTGCGATTGCGCGCGGTGGCCGGCGATGCGGTGGGATGCAATCTCGATCCGAGCCATTTGTTCTGGCAGGGCATCGATCCGCTGGCGGCGATCCGCCAATTGGGGGATGCGATATTCCACGTGCATGCGAAAGATACGATGCTGTGGCAGGGCAACATCAACAAATCCGGCGTGCTGGATACGAAGCCTTACACCGACGAAATAAATCGCGCGTGGATTTTCCGCACTGTGGGATATGGGCACGGCGCGGAGTGGTGGAATTCGTTCGTGAGTACGCTGCGCATGGCGGGCTATGATGACGTGCTTTCGATCGAGCACGAGGACAGTTTGATGTCGATCGAAGAGGGAACGACGAAAGCGGCGTCGTTCCTGCATGGCGTGCTGATGAAACAGAAGCCGGGGAATCCGTGGTGGGCGTGAACTTGCGGATCAGCGGAGCGTTTGGCGGCGAACAATAATGTCAGAGACCAAAACGAAAGAAATCAATATCGCGTTGATCGGCACGAAGTTCATGGGCAAGGCGCATAGCCACGCGTATTCCACGGTGGCAAGCTTTTTCCCCGATTGCCCGCGTCCCCGGCTGCGCGTGATTTGCGGGCGCGACCGCGCGGGCGCCGAAGCCATGGCGGCGCGCTTCGGATGGGAATCGGTTGAGACGAATTGGGAGCGGGTGCTCGAACGCAAAGATGTCGACGTCGTAGATATTTCAACGCCGGGATATCTGCACAAGAGCATGGCGGTGGCCGCGGCGCGGGCGGGCAAAAATGTGCTGTGCGAAAAGCCGCTGGGCAATTCCGCGGCTGAGGCGCGCGAGATGCTCGACGCGGTGACGCGCGCGAAAGTCGCGCACGGGATCGTGTTCAATTATCGCCGCGTTCCCGCCATCATGCTCGCGAAACAATTGATCGAGAGCGGGCGATTGGGGCGCATTTTTCATTTTCGCGCGCGCTACTTGCAGGATTGGCTGGTGGACCCGCAATCTCCGCGCGGATGGCGGATGGACAAAACGCAGGCGGGCTCAGGCGCGCTGGGCGATTTGGGCGCGCACAGCGTCGATTTGTGCCGATACCTCGTGGGTGAAGTCACCGACGTGACCGCGATGCTCGAGACATTCGTCAAAGAGCGGCCGCTGCCCGCCTCCGAGCAAGGCAGTGCGTGGGGCAGCGTATCGGGAGCGGGGACGGCGCCGGTGACGGTTGACGACGCGGCGCTGTTTTTAGGCAAGGTGGAACGCGGGGTGGCGGCATCGTTTGAGGTGACGCGGTTCGCCGCGGGGCGCCGGAACCACAACGCGTTTGAAGTGAACGGGAGCAAAGGCTCGGTGGCATTCGATCTGCAAAGAATGAATGAACTCGAATATTACAACGGCGACGATCCGCCCGATGTGCGCGGATTCCACACGATTCTGGCGACGGAGCCGGGACATCACGCCTACATTTCCAATTGGTGGCCGCCAGGACACATCATCGGGTACGAGCATACTTTTACCCACACGATCTATGAATTCCTGAAAGCCATCGAGCGAGGCGAATCGCCGCAGCCCAATTTCCTGGATGGCTGGCGAAACAATATGATTCTAGACGCCGTCGAGCGCTCGGCGTCGTCTGGAAAATGGGAAACTACGGCTTAAGGCTGCGCGAAATCGCAAGGGCCGGCCCGTTTTTCTGCGTTTAATTTTCGAATCGGCCTGAACCAAACAATACATCGCTTCAGCCCTTGGAAGAAATCGTTTTCGCACGCACAATAGTGCGCGCGTATCATGAACACATAACGCACCTACACAAGCGGCCCGGTTTTTGCTGTGCCGCGATCGTGGAGCAGTCCTCGATTGCGGCGTTCCTGGGAATTCCCGGCCCAAAGGAGATCGATGAGCGGCGAAACAATGGAACATTTGCAACTTTCCTATAGCGAACTCGAGGAGCTGAATCTGAAGGCCAAGGAACAGCGAATGAATCGCGTTCCGATGGACAAGATTCAGGAAGAGCGCATCAAGTATTTGACCGACGAGAAGCGCGTGAAGGCCATCACCGTGCTTTTCAGCGACCTGGAAGGCCGGCTGCACATGCTGGACTACGACAAGAAATTCCTGGTGAAGAGCTGGGATAACTTGACGTTCGATGGCTCTTCGATCCGCGGCTTTACGGCGCAGAAAGAAAGCGACCTGCGGTTGGGAATCGATTGGTCCGCGTTCTACTGGACGCCGGCCGACGTGTTCGGCGCCGGCAAGGTGATGGTGTTCGGCGAGGTCATGGGCAAGCAGGGGGAGCCGTACGAAGCGGATCTTCGCGCGATTCTGAAAGCGTACGCGAGCGATGTTCACAAGAAGCAGGGTTACACGCTGAACGCGGCGAACGAGATCGAAGGTTTCCTGTTCGCTGGAACCGACGCCGAGCGGCACTATCACGAAACCCAAAAGTTCGAATTCGTCAGCTTGGGCGGCTACTACCATTCGCTGCCGAACGACACGCTGCGATTGTTCATCGACCGCGCGGCCGAAGCGCAGCGCGCCATGGGCTTTCAGAATGAGAAGGACCATCCGGAGGTTGCGCCTTCGCAATTTGAAATCAATTACGGCTATGCGGAATGTGTCGCGGCCGCCGATCATATCCAGCTTTACAAATTGCTGTGCCGGCAAATTGCCACGAAGATGGGACTGACGGCGTGTTTCTTGCCGAAGCCTATCGTCGGTGTGAACGGCACGGGCATGCACTCCAACGTCTCGATCGGCAAGGACGGGAAGAATTTGTTCTGGGATCCGAACGGACAGGAGAAGATGAGCGCGTTCTCGTGGGAATTCGTCGATCGCATTCTCACGCACGGTCTCGACTTGTGCCTGGTGAACAATGCCAGCGTCAATTCGTACCGCCGCCTCGATCCGCATTTCGAGGCGCCCAATCAAATCAAGGCTTCGGCGACGGACCGCGGCTCGATGGTGCGCATCCCCATCGGCAATTCAAAGAGCGCCCGCGTGGAAATTCGCTCTGTGGCTCCCGACGCCAATCCTTACATGTTGTTGTACTCGATTTTCAAAACCGG
>JBAQYV010000065.1:0-2749 GCA_049790315.1 Candidatus Acidiferrales bacterium
ACAGCTTCTGCCCTTTAGCGGATTGGCCTCGCAGCAGGAACGTCTTGGGATATTTCCCCAGGCCGCATATCTTGAACGATCCGAAATCCTTGTACCAAGGGCCTTCCGGTGCCTCAGGCCCCGACTCGCGCCACACTTTTAGTTGGTATAAATCCTCGGCCGTGATTCTGCCTTCGCGGAGGCGGTCAAACAGGTGATCGCGCAACGCCGCCGGCAGGTCGCTTCACTGAATTCGGGGCATCTATTCCCCGAACGTCAGGCGCGCCAGTTCTTTCTTGATGCGCTTCTGCTCATCCGGATCGGACGAGGCACTCAATCCATCCGCCAACTCGAAAAATCTGCGTCGCTGGGTTTCCTTGGAATCGATACCCGTTTCAATCAATTCGACGAGCACATGATTCGCACTGGTGCGCTGGGTTTTTGCCAGCCTCCGCACCTTCGTCGCCAGCTTCGAAGGAAGCGATATACTCTGTCGCACGAATTTGTCTGTAGTAGCCATGAGAACAGCATACATCACTCTGCACCAGTTTGCACCACAATGCCCGTACCGGCGCGTGGCTCGGCCATTGCCCGCCACGGGGAGCGGGTACGGCTTTCTAATCTGTGTTCGCTTCCCCTTAACCCGCGCTCGCACATTCTATTCGAATAGTATACTCACAGAATACTATTGACGTATGTTGCCGAGTGTGCTATAAGGTGGTGTGAAGACACAACAAATCCTGGAATTCCCTCTTTCGCCCAACGATGCGGCTACTGCGCCAGCCAACCGCCTGCGGACACGTTGGGAAACGCTGGAAGGATCCTCCACTTCTGGTCCCACCTCGCCGATTTCCGTCGATGCGAATCCTCGCACCCGTCGCCCTACATTTTTGCGTCCGCAACTCCCTTCGTTTCAAGCAAATAGCAAAAGAGTACGCAACTTACTGATAAGAAGCGCTTTTAATCGCCTGTCTTTTCATACTCATCCGCACTCTTTTGCTGCACGGCCTTTAGTTTCAACACTTTGGCAAAACGGTACCGGGGGTGTATATACCGCCCCGCTCCGCACACCCCAAGCATTACTTGAGGTGCGCGACATAAGCCGCATAGCCCCAAGCACTTACAATAGTAATCGCAGTGAGACCCTTGCGGTGCGCCGAAGAGCCCGCTTACTCGCGCAGTTTAACGGAATCTTCGGTTGCGTCGGCGCGAAACGCCAGCGGCTCGTCGGCTTCCGACAGGTCGCCGCCGTCCACGATGATGTCCTTGCTATCCGCGCCTTCCACTTGCAGGAACACCGCCGACGGCGTGAGCACGCGCGACGCGGTAAGCAACACATCGCGCGTCGCGATGAACCGCAGCAACGATTCCGATTGCGGATTCCCTTGCGCGCTCAAACCGTTGATCGCCGCGTCCTCCACATGATCGAGCACCAGCGCGGGCCGCAACTCGGGCGCGCTAACTTGGAATCGCACATTGGCGAGCGACAATCCCCGCACGCGGCGCGCGTAAATGCCGTACGCGGGAAAAATCCCGGCTTCGTAATATTCGCCGGCGACCTTCGGCACGTCACGGACTGCGGCATCCGCGGCCGTGCCGCCTCCCGCAAATGTCACCTGGACATCGTCAAAGCGAATGTTCTCAATGAAAGTGTCGCCAGCGCCGTTCACCGCGATGCACGATTTGATCTCGCCCGGCTGGTAGGTACCGGGATACGGATAGTCGGGCAGCGGAACGGGAACCACGACCGTGGCGACAATTCCTCGGAACGAAATGTTCCGAACCACGCCCGGCGCGCCGGCCGCCATGCCCGTCTCGGATGCGGACGCGGCTCCGGGACGCCGTGGCGGATCGCCCAGCCCGATCGAAATTGGACCCGTAACATTCGTCATCACCAGATTCGAGAAGGATATATTTTCAAATCGCGAATTCGGACCGCAGCGCATCTTGATCGGACATCCATACGTCTCGTAAATCAGGCAGTTGGAAATGGTGATATTTTCCGCTTCGCCGCCGCCGAAACGGAAAACCGACCAGCGCGTGCTGAACGAGCAATTCGTAATCGTAATGAATTGGCAGCTTCCGAACAGTGCGCAAGCGTCGTCCTGCGATTGCACGGTGCAATTGCTCACATGAACGTGCTGGCAACTGATGAAGTGAAACCCGTCGTTATTGCCGTTCACGCGATTGTAAATGCGCAGGCCGTCGATATTCACGAACGTGCTTTGGATGATCCGTACGGAATGGTAGGCGCTGTCGTTCAGAAAAATATCCCGCAGCGTCAGGTTCTTGCACTGATAAAAAAGCAGGTGGTACGGGCGATTGTCGCCGCCGATACCCGCCGGCGGCAGCGTGCCGCGCACGGCCGAATGAAATTGCGCTCCCTGGCCGTCGATCGTGCCGTGGCCTTCGATCGTGACGTTGTCGGCCTTCACCGCGAAAATCAAACCGACGTTTCCGTCCCCCAGCGTGGAATCGCCGCTCAGCGGAATCGCATCGACATGGTGATACTGCTTGCCATCGGCTGTCCCGAGCAATTTCGCGGAGTTCGCGAGATGCAACGTAACGTTGCTTTTCAGCTCCACAGTGCCGATCGCGAAAACGCCCGCCGGCACCAGCACCGTTCCACCCTGATCGCGCGTGCATGCGTCAATCGCGGCCTGCACAGCAGCCGTGTCGAGCGTGGCCCCGTCACCCTTGGCGCCGAAATCGCGAATGTTGTACACGCGCGCGCCCAGATCGTTGCCGTTGGAAGCGCCCCGCTCTGCGC
>JBAQYV010000066.1:0-6289 GCA_049790315.1 Candidatus Acidiferrales bacterium
GTGGTGGGATTGCTGAGCAGCGTGAACGCGATGGAAATGGCGACGTCGCGCGCGCTGTATGCCATGAGCCGCGACGCGCTTTTCTTTCCGGTGTTCGCGCGCGTAAATCGCGGTGGGATTCCGGGGCCGGCGTTGTGGCTTTCAACCGCGGTGGGATTGTGCTTTGCGATGTTCAGCTTCGAGCGCGTGGCGGCGATATTGGCGTCATTTTTCGTGGCGGATTATGCGTTGTCGTTCGTGTCGCTCTTCGTGCTGCGGCGGCGCATGCCGGGTGTGGAGCGGCCGCATCGCGCGTGGGGATATCCGTGGACGACATCGCTGGCGCTCGCGGCGTCAATTGTGTTTTTGGTAGGGGCGCTGGCGAGCGATCGCAAGAATACGCCGCTGACTTTTATCGTGCTCGCGGCGAGTTATCCGGTCTACCGGGCCTTGAAGTGGGTCTCGCGACGCGCGGCCGCGCGCGAGGCGATGCTTTGACGATTTGCTGCGAATCGGATCTGAGGCCGCGATAGAGAAAGCCCCACTGAATATTAGTATACTCGGCGTGCATATGCCGCTTTCTAAAGGCTCTCAACTCGGTCCCTACGAAATCCTCGACGCGATTGGCGCGGGCGGAATGGGTGAAGTGTATCGCGCGCGCGACGCGCGGCTGGGGCGCGACGTGGCGATCAAGGTGTTGCCGGAGACTTTCGCGCGCGATGTTGAGAAGCTTTCGCGATTTCAACGCGAAGCGAAGATGCTGGCTGCGCTGAATCATCCGAACATCGCTTCGATTTACGGCTTTGAGGATTCGGGCAACGTGCACGCGTTGGTGATGGAGCTGGTGGAAGGGCCGACGCTTGCGGATCGCATTGCGCGAGGTGCGATACCGGTGGAAGAAGCGCTGCCAATCGCGAAGCAAATTGCCGAAGGCGTGGAGTATGCGCACGAACGCGGGATTGTACACCGCGATCTGAAACCCGCGAACATCAAGATCGCGGGCAACGACGCGGTGAAGATTCTGGATTTCGGGTTGGCGAAGGCGATGGACGCGGATGCGTCGCAGGGGGACATGTCGAATTCGCCGACGCTGACGCATATGGCGACGCAGGCGGGAATAATTTTGGGGACGGCGGCGTATATGTCGCCGGAGCAGGCGAAAGGCAGGGTGGTTGATCGTCGGACGGACATTTGGGCGTTCGGCTGTGTGCTGTACGAAATGTTGACGGGCAAGATGGCATTCAGCGGCGAGTCGATCACAGAAACGCTCGCGGCGGTGATACGTGAGGAGCCGGATTGGTCGCTGCTGCCAGCGGACACGCCGTCGGCGATTCGCCATCTTCTTGCGCGATGCTTGAAAAAGGATGCGCGGCAACGGCTGCAATCCATCGGCGACGCGCGCATCGCGATCGAGGAAGTTCTCTCCGGCGCGCCGGGTGATTCGCACGCGTTCGCGGCCGCTGCCGCAGGTGTTCGAGCCTCGCTCTGGCGCCGCACGGTGCCTTGGGTTGTTGCGGCGATAGCTACGCTCGCAGCGATTGCGTTCGCGTTCTTCCAGCCGGCATCGCCTGGGCCGCCGCTGCGAAAATTCGAGATCGATGTCGAGAATTTGGCGGCCAACTGGGTTTCACATCCTGAGATTTCGCCAGACGGCCGAATAATCGCGTACGTGGCCGGGAATGATTTGTTTGTTCGCGAACTCGACCAATTGGGCGAGCGCAAACTGTATTCAGTGGCACCTAACCGTCTGGGGACTCCCGTCTTTTGGTCGCCCGATAGCGAATCGATCGGTTTTGAAGATCAGGGGCGACTCTGGCGGATTTCCGTTACTGGCGGATCTCCGACGGAAATTTGCACCGTACCGGATTTTATTCTGGGCGCCGCATGGGACGCCAACGGTGAGATCTTCTTTTCCGTGTGGCGCGGCGACATGTATGAAGTTTCCGCGCAAGGCGGGGACGCGAAGGCCCTGGGACTGGTCAATCGTGGCACAGAAGTGGACTTCCATGAATTGAGCCTACTCCAGGGCGATCTCGATTTGATTTATCCGGTGCATCAAGTCACGGGGGGTGGCGGCGTCGAAGTTCTTACGAACGGAAGGCGCAAAACAGTGTTTGAGCAGAAGGGTTGGGTCCCCGCGACTCCTGTTTATTCTCCGTCCGGAGAAATACTCTTCGAGAACGGAGGCTCGCAGAGCGACACAACCGAAGGCATCTGGGCGGTTCCCTTCTCGCTGGCAAAGCTCGAAGTTACCGGCCAGCCTTTCCTTGTAAACGGCAAGGGCACGGCTCCGAGTGTCTCGTCCGACGGAACGTTGATTTATGAAATGCCCGCTTCGCCGAGACAGAGTCAGATGGTTTGGGTGGGCCGCGATGGAAAGATTCAAGGTGTGATCGGGCAACCCCAGCCGGGGCTCGCGATTCCGGCTCTCTCTCCGGACGGAAAGCGAATCGCCGTTGCCGCCCGGGAGGAAAACGGCGATGAGAACATCTGGGTCTACGACGTCACCCGCGGAGTGCGGACGCAACTGCTCACTTCTCCGGCGGGTGGATTCTATTCCACTCCAACGTGGACGCCTGACGGAGATCGCATCGTGTTTAGTTCAAGCAAAAACATCACGTATACACTCTTTGTAATAGCCGCTGATGGTTCCGGCGAAACGCACGAGTTGCTGCAAGGTATCTGGCCACAGGTATCCGCGCGAGGCGATTACCTCGCATATACGATCGGACGAAAAGCGGGACCCGGTTTCGCTGGCGCTTCACGAGACGTGTGTTACGCATCGATCGGCGGCGGAACATTGCCGACGCCAATCGGGAAGACGGTCTGCCTTCCGAACACGTCCGGAGACGACTTCGGCCTCCGCATTTCTCCAGATGAACGTTACGCGGCGTATACCGCGGAGGAGGCAGGACAGAGCCAAGTCTACATCACGCGATTTCCGAGTGGCGAAGGGCGCTGGCAGGTGTCGGCGAATGGCGGCGGCGCTCCGGTTTGGAGCTCCCGCGGCGACGAATTGTATTTCATTGCGGACAACAACCTGATGGCCGTCAAGGTCACGACGCAGCCGTCTCTGCATCTCGGTACACCGGTCGAACTTTTCTCCCTCGAAAGCGATCACTTGGCGGTTGCGCAGGATTCCGGCGGTTCAATGTATGACGTCTCTCCGAACGGCCAGCGCTTCTTGATGGTGCAACAACTGGGAGAGGAGCCTCCACGCACCATCGTTGTCGACCAGAACTGGTTCGCCGAATTTGCGAAACGAAGAAGGAACTAGCTCGTGAAACGTATGCACAATTTCGCGATCATCCTCCGGATGCTGGCGAAATGAGACTTCCGGCAGGAACAAAACTCGGTCCTTACGAAATCCTCGAGCCAATTGGCGCGGGCGGGATGGGGGAAGTGTATCGCGCGCGCGACGCGCGGCTCGGGCGCGACGTGGCGATCAAGGTGCTGCCGGAGACGTTCGCGCGCGATGCCGAGCGGCTGTCGCGATTTCAGCGTGAAGCGAAGGTTCTCGCTTCCCTCAATCATCCGAACATCGCTTCGATTTACGGCCTGGAAGATTCCGGCCCCACTCATGCTCTGGTGATGGAACTGGTGGAAGGGCCAACGCTCGCCGACCGCATCGCGTCCGGCCCAATTCCCGTTGACGAAACAGTTCTGAACGCCCGGCAAATCGCCGAAGGGCTGGAATACGCGCACGAGCGCGGCATTGTGCATCGCGATCTTAAGCCGGCGAACATCAAGGTCTCGCGCGACGACTCCGTGAAGATCCTCGATTTCGGCCTCGCGAAAGCTGTCGAAGGCTAGGCCGTCGAATCGGACATGGGAACGTCACCGACGCTCACACATATGGCCACGCAAATGGGCTTCATTATCGGCACCGCGGCCTACATGTCGCCGGAGCAGGCCAAAGCGAAACCGGTGGATCGCCGCGCCGATATCTGGGCCTTCGGCTGCGTGCTCTTCGAGATGCTCACGGGCAAAGCGGCGTTCGGCGGCGAGACGATCACGGACATCCTGGCGTCCGTGGTTCGCGCGGAGCCGGACTGGTCGGAGCTTCCAGCGGCGACGCCGCTGCGCGCCCGCGTTCTGTTGCAGCGCTGCTTGCAGAAAGACCCGAAGCAGCGATTGCGCGATATCGGCGACGCTCGCATTTCGCTGGACGAGATTATCTCCGGCGCGCCTGACTCGTCACCTACGGGAGCAGCAGGAAGCTCCGCGCCGCTGTGGCGTCGGGCTCTGCCCTGGGTTATTGCGGCTTTGCTGCTGGCCACTCTGGCGCCAGTGGTGTTCGTTCATCTTCGCGAAAAGCCTCCCTTGCCGGCACAGCCCATGCGGTTTGAAATCCCGTTGCCGGAGAAGGTGACTATAGCAACCAACGGCTCGTACGCGCTCTCCCCCGACGGCAGCCAGTTGGCCTTTGTCGTAGCGGGCTCCGATGGCGTTTTTAGGCTGTGGATACGCCCCCTGGATTCGCTTGAAGCGCACCCGCTGCCCGGTTCGGAATCTACGACCAGCACTCCGTTTTTCTGGTCTCCCGACAGCCGGTATATTGCATTCGACGCCGGCGGAAGGTTGAAAAAGATCGACATCTCCGGTGGTGCGGTAGAAACCCTATGCGATTTGCCCGGCGGCGTCTACGAGGTTGGTGGTTCGTGGAACCGCGATGGCGTGATTATCTTTGGGCAATCGCCCGGTGCGATCATGCGGGTTTCCGCGAACGGCGGCCCCGCGACGCCACTGACGGTTCTCGATCCGTCACGCAATGAAGTACAGCACGTCCTTCCGTCGTTCCTGCCGGACGGGCGGCACTTCATTTACCTGCGCAATTCGAGTCAGCCTGAGAACAGCGGGGTCTACATCGGCTCTCTCGATTCCAAGCCTGAGCAACAGGATTCAAAACAGCTTCTGGCGACTCCCTACGGGCCGGAATACGTCCCTTCTTCCGACCCTCAGCGGGGGCAGTTGCTTTTTCTGCGCGACGGGACGCTGATGGCCCAGGCGTTCGACAGCGGCCGAATGGAATTGTCAGGCGAGCCGGCCACGGTGGCCGAGCAGGTTGGAACCTACAGAGACTACGGCTTTTTCTCAGCCTCGGCCAGCGGTGCTCTGGCTTACAGGACCGCCGCTGGAGGAACCTCACAGCTCACTTGGTTTGACCAGCGAGGGAAGGCTCTTGATACGGCAGGAGAACCGGGGAATTACTATACTGTGGCTCTTTCTCCCGATGGGACGCGAGTTGCTGTCACCCGATTTGATCAGAATTCGGTTCTGTGGCTGGTCGATTTATCGAGAGGCACGAGCACGCGGTTCACGTTTGACTCCCCCTATTCCGGGTATGCCGTCTGGTCGCCGGATGGGAGTCACCTCATCTATAGTAGTTTCAAAAATAGCGGCTCGGACGATCTTTATCAGAAGGCGGCGAACGGCGCAACCGATGAGGAACCGCTGCTGAAGTCGGACGAGAACAAGATTCCCACGAGCTGGTCGCGCGACGGACGCTTCCTGCTCTATCAGGCCTTGGACCCGAACACGGGAAAGTTCAGTTTGTGGGCGCTTCCGCTCGAAGGCGATAAGAAGCCGTTTCTTTTCCTGCGCACGGCGTTCAACGACAGCCAAGGTCAATTCTCGCCCGACGGACGCTTGGTCGCGTACGACTCCGACGAATCCGGCCGCGATGAGATTTACGTGCGGACATTCTCGCCGGATTCTACCGCGGCAGCCTCCGACTCAGGCGGTAAATGGCTGATTTCCACGGGAGGAGGAGGTCAGCCTCGGTGGAGCGGAGACCGGAAAGAGTTGTACTACAAAGCTCCCGACGGAAAGCTGATGGCTGTCGAGATTGCAACGAACCCGGTGTTTCGCGCAGGACTGCCCAAAGCTCTTTTCCAGGCGCCGTCGAGATACTGGGATATAACGCCGGACGGCAAGCGATTTCTCTTCGCGGTGCCGACGGAGCAAGGACAGGTTCCGTTTACGGTACTGCTGAACTGGCAGGCGGCTCTGAAAACCCAATGACGCTGACAGCAGGGACAAAACTCGGACCCTACGAAATTGTTGCGCCGATCGGCGCGGGCGGAATGGGAGAGGTCTACCGCGCGCGCGATTCCCGCCTGGGGCGCGACGTTGCGGTGAAAGTTTTGCCGGAAGCGTTCGCGCGGGATGTTGAGAAGCTTTCGCGATTCCAGCGCGAAGCGAAGATGCTCGCTGCGCTGAATCATCCGAACATCGCTTCGATTTACGGCTTCGAGGATTCGGGGAACGTGCATGCGTTGGTGATGGAGTTGGTGGAAGGGCCGACGCT
>JBAQYV010000067.1:0-2411 GCA_049790315.1 Candidatus Acidiferrales bacterium
CGACGGCGAAGGCGAAAGCGTCGACGACGCGAGGGCGACGACCGATACGATTCGCGGAGACGGCCGCGACGCGGAACAAACATTGGAGCGAGCGGGGCTAGCGCTGGAGGAATTCGTCGGAGTGCGTTAGGAATTCGGGATAGGCGCCAGCGCCCAATTCGTAGAGGTCGAGGCCCTGGCGTTCGCCTTCGCGCGCGACGCGTTGGGGAATGAAACGGTTGAGAAGCCAATTGAGCGCGTACGTGAGCGGCAAAACGAAACCGAGAAGCGTGGCGATTCCTACGATCTGCGCGAGCCATTGCCATGGCGCGGCGGCGGCTCCGGCATGGGCGGCGTCGGGAAAGCGGGCGAAGAGTGCGAGCGCGATCAAACCCCAAAGGCCAGCCGCGGCGTGCACGGAAATGGCACCGCTGGGATCGTCGACGGCCAGTTTTAAATCGAGCCACTCGACGGAGAGAGGGACGATGATGCCGGCCACGAGTCCGACGAGAAGGGCGGCGGCGGGCGGCAAAAATGGCGCGGCGGCGCTGCTGGCGACCAAGCCGCCGACCCAGCCATTGGCGCAGAGCGAGGCGTCGGGCTTGCCGAAGCGCACGCGCGTGACGACGAGCGTGGCAAGCATCGCGGCGGCGGCGCAAAGTGTGGTGTTCACCACGATCAGCACGACGCTGCGCGCGGCGATTCCGGCATAAAGGATTGCGCCGGCGGAGTTGAGCGCGCACCAACCGACGAGGGCGAGAATGCAGCCGAACACGATGTAGACAACGTTGTGTCCGGGGATGGCGGCGGGCATCCCATCAACCGCATATTTGCCGCGGCGAGGTCCGAGAATCCAGGCGACGCTCAGCGCGGTGAATCCGCCAACGACCTGAATCGTGGCAGTGCCGCCGGCGTCCTGAAAACCGTGGCCGAGGCCATAGAATGTTCCGAGCTGCGCGAGCCAGCCGCCGCCCCAAACCCAGTGGGCGAAGATTGGGTAGGTGATGCCGGCGAGCAAAGCCGTGGAAGCGCAACACGCGCCGAGGCGCCAACGGTCGCTGCCGCTGCCGAGCGGGATCATCGCGGCGATGCCGACGCTTAACATGCCGAGCCAGGCTTCGAGCGATGCGGGCGAGCCATCCAATTTCAATCCGCGCAGAAACCACGGTTGCGATGCGAGCAGATTCCAGCGATTCCCGTGCAGCGTGACCACGTGCGCGGCGCCGCCCGCGATTCCCTGCCAGGAAAAACCAACAATGAAATAGACGACGGCCGCGACGCTGAAGATTACGAGCGATCCCAGAATTGCGTGCGCGGCGCTACGCGAGCGGCCAAGGCCGGTATTGATCAGCGCGATGCCGGCGGCGGCTAAGGGAACCAGAAGAATGAAAACGATGCAAAGCGCAGTTGAAGCATCGGAGAGCGCAGCGGAGTTCGGCGTCATTCGCGTTCACGCGTTGGGCCGAGATGCGCGCGAATCAGAAGAACCAGTCCGATAATTTCGACGCCGACGCCGGCGAGGACGAACGCGCCGCGCGGCGCGGCGGCGGCCAACAGCACGAGGGCGCTGACGACGAGCAGCCATCCGGCGGGCAACAATAAAAGTCCGGCAAGTTTCATGGATATCGATCCCGGCGCGCGCATGGAGCCGCGCGGGCGCGCGAGAATGCGCATTAAGATATCACAAACGTTCGGATGGTCTGGCGTTCTGAAAGGAGTTCGCTGCGGCGAAGGTTAAACAATAAATATAATGGCTACGGATGGTGCCGCCCCTCCGGGGCTGATTTGTGTGCGAGCCGCGATTTCGACCTGGAATGTCGCGAGACGGGGCCTGCGTTTGTGTGGCGTTGTATCGGGGCCTTTGGATTTTTGTGTTCAGGAAAATCTTGGAGGCCTGAAGGCCTCCGCTACATTGACCTAAGGGCAAGGCACGAACCGGAGTCGCGTTCGGAGTCCTTGGTGACATCGAAGAGGGATTCTTCGACTGCAAGGCGACTCGTCCGCATCCGCCGCGGCGGACGGACGAGAGAAAAAGAGCCGACTCTTCGCTCAGAATGACAACGTTTGAGTATGCGGAAATTACAAGCGTGGGGTGCGGGACACGCTCGCGCGCCACGGTCTGGAGCGCATCGAAGCCGCGGGGAAAACACGGTTGATAGGCCGTAGAAAACCTCGCAGGGCACCCAAGGCGAATGAACACGCGGGCTTTTTTTCGAGGCTTTGGGCGCATCCCAGATTGGGAATTCCACACAATTAGCTTGGTTTCAATGAGCTACGGCCAGCACGAGCGGAAGGCGGGTGTGAAAAAGAGCTAAACAAAACCTAAATCGGTGCGATTAAAAATTTACGTTTTACATACGAACGCATAGACGCAACAATGCCGCCCTCACGCACTTTCCACTCCCTTGAAGGAGGGAACCTATCGATGGCGG
>JBAQYV010000068.1:0-29805 GCA_049790315.1 Candidatus Acidiferrales bacterium
CGCAGACGGCGGGCGACGCGTTCATGAATGTGACGGTGCTCAAGGATATTCCCGCCGACCAACTACTTTCGTCGATGGAATTTATTGCGACATCGCTCGGCCAGCGCTGCACGTTTTGCCACGTGGTTCCGAATTTCGAAGACGACAGCAAGCACACGAAGACCGTGGCGCGCCAGATGATTCAGATGGAGCTCGACATCAATAAGACCAACTTCAGTGGACGCGTCGAGGTGACCTGCAACACGTGTCATCGTGGCGCAGCGCATCCTGTCGGCATGCCGCAGATTCCGGAAGAGGGTCAAATGGCGATGGCGCCTACTATGCCACCGATGGAGCACGGTCCCGGGGGAATGGGGCAAGGCGCTGGTCCTGGTGGGCCGCCGCCGGCGAATGGAGCGCCAGGCATGGCGCCGGGCGCCGCGCCGAGTCAGCCTGCCGGGCCGACAGTCGATCAGATTATCGACAAATATACACAGGCGATTGGCGGCGCCGATGCGTTTGCAAAGATGACGAGCCGCACAGCCGAGGGCACCGGAACGTTTCAAGGGCAGGGCGGACCACCGGAAAGTGTGACAGTTTCAGTTGAAGAGCAAGCGCCGGACAAGCGATGGGTATCACAGACGGGACGATTCGGCGCAATGACGCAGGGCACCGACGGCAACGATTTCTGGATGCAGGATGCGAAAGGGCAGGTGCACGATCTTGCGGGTACGGAACTGGTCGAATTGAAGCGCGCGGCGGATATCACGTGGCTGCTCGACATCCGCAAGAATTTCTCGCAATTGCGCGCGGCCGGTACGGACCAAGTGGGCGATCACAAGGTCTACGTCGTCGTAGGCGTTCCCGCTGGCGGTGGACCTAGAGAGCGATTGCTGTTTGACGCCGATAGCGGCCTGCTGCTGCGCTATTTGTTCGTGGCGCCCAGCCCGCTCGGTAACAATCCGGTCGAAAGCGATTTCAGCGATTATCGTGACGCCGGCAACGGATTGAAATTGCCGTTCACCGTGCGCTTGGCGACTCCGAATTCCGATTTAACCGTGCACTTCAGCAAGATTCAAATCAACGTGCCTGCGGACGAGGGCAAGTTCGCGAAGCCGATGTCGTCCGCGGCGCCAGCGTCCGCGCCGGCCCCGGCAACGCCGCCGGCGAAGCAGCAACGCTAACCATCGCTGCGGCGCGGTTCGGTAGAGGAGATGGAATGGCGGATGTGAAGGTCGGATTTTACGGTCACGTCAGGCAATATCACGATCTGAAAGACGATATCGACCGCGCCATTCATGACGTGCTCGAAAGCGGCAGCTACGTTCTGGGCCCGCAACTCGCCGAATTTGAGCGCGAGCTGGCGCGCTACATGAATCTTTCGGAAACGGTGGGCCTGAATTCCGGCACGGACGCGCTGCTGCTTGCGTTTCTCGCCATGGGCCTCGGGCCTGGCGACGAGATCATCACGACGTCAAACACGTTTTTCGCCACCGCCGAGGCGATTTGGCTGGCTGGCGCCACGCCGGTGCTGATCGATTCCGAAAGCAAAACGCACAACATCGACGTTGAGAAACTCGAGGCCGCGATCACGCCGAAGACGCGCGCGATTGTGCCCGTGCATCTCTATGGCCTGCCGGCGGATATGCCGGCGATTGCGAAAATCGCCAAGGCGCACAAACTTTCCGTGATCGAGGATTGCGCGCAAGGCATCGGCGCGCGCGGCGATCATTTCGCGATCGGCCAGCACAGCGACGCGGTTTGCCTGAGCTTCATCATCCAGAAAAATCTCGGCTGCTTCGGCGACGGCGGAGCCGTGGCCACGAACAACACGGAACTTGCCGCGCGAATTCGCAAGCTGCGTAATCATGGGTCGGTGAAGCGCTCTCATCACAGCATCGGTTACAACAGCCGCCTGGATGATTTGCACGCCTCGGTGCTGCGCGTGAAGCTGCGCAAAGTCGACGAATGGAGCGCCAACCGCCGCGAGATCGCGCGCATTTACGACGAAGCGTTCGCGAAATTGCCGCTGCGTCTGCCATACACGCCGGCGGGTTACGAGCACGTCTATCACTTATATGTGGTCGAGTGCGGCGACCGCGATGGATTGCAGGCGCATCTGGCGGCGCGCGGAATTACGGCACTAACGCACTACCCGATCGCGATTCACCAGCAGGAGGGATTTCCGTGGGGCCGGCCCGTGCGTGTTCATTCGCAAACCATCACCGAAAAATCCGCGGCCAGCGTGCTTTCGCTGCCGATGTATCCCGAATTGACGCGTGAAGAAATTAACGCCGTTTGCCGGGAAACGCTCGCCTGGTGCTCCGGCGCCGGCGCGCGCGCCGTGCCCGCACGCTGAGAAGACAGTCGTGACGCCGTCCGCAAAAAAATATTCGGTTGCGATTCACGGAACCGGCAAGCGTGGCCGCGTCCACGCCGAATTCTTTTATCTCGACGACCGTTTTGAGGTCGTCGGGATTTCCGGACGCGATCCCGCGCGCTTGGCCGCCGCCGCGGAGCTCGCGGGCAATCCCGCCACTTTTTCCAATCCCGCCGAGATGCTCCGCGCGACCAAACCCGATGTGTTTTGTTTTTGCACGCCGCCGGCAGTGCGCCTCGGGATGATTCGCACTGGGATTGAAGGCGGCGCGAAGATGATCGCCTACGAAAAGCCCATGGCTACGTCGTTCAACGAGGCGCTCGAAATCACTGAGTTGTGCCGTGCGGCGGGCGTGAAAACGGTCGTCAGCCATCAGATTAAATATGGCGAGCACTTCCAGAAAGTGCGCGAAATTATTCGCAGCGGCGCGATCGGCCGCGTGCACACTGTTTACGGCACCACGCTCGGATGGCTGCTGCAGATGGGCACACACGTGATGGACTATTGCCGCTACTTCAATGACGAGGCCGAGGGCGAATGGGTCTGTGCTCAAGCTGGGGGCACGGAGAAATTCGCCGATTCGCATCCCTCGCCGGATTTCGTGTTGGGGGAAGTGCAATTTGGGAACGGCGTGCGCGGCATCCTTGAAATCGGCGCGCTCGCGCAAGATGTGCCCGAGGTGGAATATTTCTGGCACAAGGTGCGCATCGGCGCGCAGGGCACCGAAGGCTTCGCCGAAGCGCTGATCGGCGGTGGTTGGCGCGCCGTCACGCGCGATTCAGGCGGCGTGATCAGTGGGCCCGGCAAATGGGACGCGCAGCACGATCAACCGCCCTACATTCGCGATATGGCGCTGTGGCTTGACGATCCGAAACGCGTGCATCCCTGCAACGGCGAAAGCGCGTTCAAGGGTTTCGAGATTTTAATGGCCATGTGCCGCTCCGCCGTCGAGCGTCGAAAAATCGCGCTGCCGCTCGCGCCGGGCGAAAACGAAATCGCGAGATTGCAGCGCGTGCTCTCGGCGGAATCCGCGCAGTGACCGTACTTCGCTTCCCGGCATTTCGGCGCCCGGGTCCGGAGCGAGAACGAGAACAAGCAAAACTCACGGAGTCCCTATGCCGCGTTATATAACGCAACACACGCTAGCCTGCCTCACCAAACAAGGCGCTCAAGAATTGGCCGCGCGCCTTTCCGCCGCTACAGATGTAATCGCGCGGCGCGTCCTGGTGAACATGCAAGAAGGAAAAATGTTGGTCGAATTCGAGGCCACCGATCGCTCCGCGCTTGAAGCGTGGCTCGCCGCCAATCGCTTCCATAGCGATTGGATACTGCGTGTCGAATTAGAATCGCGCGAAGGCCACCTCGATCCCGTCTAAGTCGCACTTACTTCAGAAGACTGAAGAGGTTGCTGTAGTCGTCCGTCCACATCCGCACTGTACGATTCGGAGCCAACGGTTCGGAAGCCGCAATCTCATTCTCGTTGAAATGCGTCGGCGGAGATACGAGCAGTACCCACACGGAGGCGAGCGCATCGTGTGAGCTATCGTCGTGCGTTTCCACAACGCGCGCCGATTTTCCCAACGCTTGCGATTCGCCCATCAGCACCGGTTGCAAGTCCAAGTACCGGTTGGAAATGTGTACGGCTAGAATTCCGTCCGGCTTCAGGTGACGGAAATAGAGTTCGATCGCCTCGCGCGTCAGCAGATGCACGGGGATGGAATCGCCGGAAAAAGCGTCCACCGCAAGCACATCGAAATTTTCGGGCGATTCCCGTTCCAGCGAGAGGCGCGCATCGCCCATGACAATCTCCAATCTTGCGCGGCAATCATTCAAAAAAGTGAACTGCGTACGGGCAATCCACGGCACGAGCGGATTGATCTCGTAAAATCGATAGTCGTCGCCCGAGCGGCCGTACACGGCGACGGTTCCTGTTCCCAGGCCAATCACGCCCACGCGGATCGCGCCAATCTTTTCTTTCTCGCGGATGGCCACGCCGATTCCGGTATTTGGTCCGTAGTATGTGGTCGGCAAGTCGCGTTTTTCCGCGAAAAGAAACTGCTCGCCGTGATTGATTGTTCCGTGCGTCAGGCGGCGCGTGGCCATGCGATCGGTGGAGGGACCGGAATCCTTGACCTTCAACCCGCCATAGAAGTTTCGAACCAGCAAGCGCGAACCGTGGGCGTAATTGCGGATTTGTACTCCAACGCCTATAGCGAGTGCCGCAGTGAGCGCCACGGCAAGCAGTGGCCCGGGCTGCGACCATCGCTGGAAGTCTGTCGCTTGCGGATCCAGTTTCAAGACGATCACCACCAAGGCCGCGCACGCCACCATGCCTAAAGGCAGCTCGTAGAATGCGTTCAGCAAGTGCGGCGCCGCCAGCCCCACCAACACGCCGCCCAACGCCCCGCCGGCCGAAATCATCAAGTAGAAATGTGTGAGGTAGCGCGGATGCGGTTTCAGCCGGGCCAATTCGCCGTGGCATACCATGCAGCAGATAAAGAGGCCGATCGAAAACAGGGGAACCATGACAACGACGGGAACATCGCCGGCCATGTCCGCGCCCAAGCTATATGCCATGGTGCCCAACGCAACTGCCAGCAGTTGTAAATATGGATTGCGCCGGTACCAGTCGCCCGCGAAGCAAAGAATGAACGACAAAAGGTAGATGCTCAGTGGCAAGACCCATAGGAACGGAATCGCGGCCACGTTTTGCGAAAGATGATTGGTGATCGCGAGCAAAAGCACGGACGCAACGGCGGGAAGAGTGAGCCACAACCAATAATCCATCTTGGTAGGTTTCGCGGAGTCGCTCGCAGTTTCCACGCCAGAGTTCAATTCCACTGCACCGCTGGAGCGGAACGCCGTGATTGCGCAAAACACAATAAACACGCCATATGCTGCCGACCACATCGTCGCTTGGCGATGCGTTGAGAATACCGGCTCAAACAGGAATGGGTAGCTGAGCAGCGCAAACATCGAACCGGCGTTCGAAAGCGCGTAGAGCCGGTAAGGTTTGGCGCTTCGCGCACGTCGCGCATACCAGGCTTGCAGCAGGGGAGCCGTAGAGGCCAGCAGAAAAAATGGGATGCCAATCTTCGCGGCGAGCAACGAAACAATGCCCCATGTGGGATCAGCCAGCGGTGCCGGCTTCCACTGCGGGCCGGGATAAATCGGCAGCGTCAGCGCGCTCAATGTAAGCAATGTAGCGTGGACCAGCATCTGCGCGCGCGGCCTCAAGTATCGGATGAGCGCGTGCGCATACAAATAGCCGGCCAGTAGCGCCAATTGGAAGAACAGCAGGCACACGGTCCACACGGCCGCCGAGCCGCCAAACCACGGCAGAATGATCTTCGCGATCACGGGCTCAACCTGGAACAACAGGAAAGCGCCGATCAAAATTGTGAAAGCGTAAAAGCGCATCGGGTTTCGCGGGTTCCGATTCTAGCGACGAATGAAGTCGAATGCACTCCCGCGCAAGCCGCTGCGGTGTTCTGGAGATCGGCGAACCGTGAATACAGATTGCCCTTCGAGACGGTCGTCGCGCGGTCGGGGCATCGAGCAGTGCTTGAAGCGGCGGATTGCGATTTCCGCCGCTTCAAGGGGGAAGCGTTTTTCGAGTTCGCGGAAATTCCAGAATTGCCGCCGCGTGCCAAGCCACTTGTTTGAGGCGCCTCGCGAAGACGCATACGGCTGGCGGAAACGCATTGACCTCGCTCATGGGATGGCGGCGGAAGCTTCATTCGAATCGCCGCTTTCGGCGCCGCTCGAATCCACCGCTGTTACAACGTAGTAGTAAGTTGCGCCGTCAACCACATTCGGGTCCACGTACGCCTCGCCGGGAACGAGTGCCGCGCCGTTGATCGGAGTGGTTTGCGACTCGCCGCCCGGCGTAGTTGCGCGATAAACGTTGTAGCCGACGACAGACTGCGAGACGCTCGGAGTCCACGTCACCGTCACCGAATATGAGCCGCTTTGCGTGCCGGAGCCGGAAAGCGAAACGGTGATCGGTGAATTGGTGGCGTCGCTGGTGATGGTGATACTGCCGCTGAGGCCCGTATTCACCAGTGGGATGAAAGTTACGATCATCGTCGCCGTGCTTCCGGGCGGAATGATTTGCCCCGCGGAAACGCCGACCGGCGTGAAATCCGCGCCCGAAATGGTGACGTTGGCCACAGTTACGTTGGAATTTCCGATGTCGGTCAGCGTCACGGTTTGAATCAAGCTCCCGCCTACCACCAAGCCTCCGAAATTCAAGCTCGACGGACTCGCGGTGAGCAATTTGGTCATGGCGTTAACGGTGAGCGTGGCAGAGTTGCTGGTCACCGAGCCTGCGGAGTTGCTGACAGTGACGTTGAAAGTTTCGCCAGAGTTTGCGGTGGTTGTCGGATCAGTGGTGTACCACGGCGACGTTGCTCCGGGGATGGGCGATCCATTCATGTTCCACTGATAGCTCAGCGGCTCCGCGCCGCTGGCGGCGAAAACAAATGTCGCGGTCTGTCCGGCAATCACGATTTGGCTGGTTGGATTCGATACGATCGCTGGCGGGATCGAGTCACTCGCCGGCGGCCCGGCACTTTGTGCTCCTTGGTCCACGGCACTCCCCGATAGTTCGATACTTGTCCTGAGCAGGGCGCCGAGCCTGAACGTCAATAACCCGCCGACCTGGCCCGCGAACGAAGGCGCGAACGTCACGGTTCCGGACATGCTTTGGCCAGCGCTCAGCGCATAGGGCAGCGCCGGCCCGGAAAAGGAGAATTGGGGTGACGACAAACGTACGCTTGTGACGCGAACTTCATCGTTACCGTTGTTGGTGAGCGTCACCATTACCGGATCGCTGGCTGTGCCTACCGCTTGTGCCGGAAAACTCATATAGTTTGGAGTGGCGGCGATTGGCGATTGGGCATGGATTGCCGAAGCGCCGATCGTGAGAAGCAAAACGCCGAACGCACACGATGAAACCGCAGGTGATTTGCCTATAGCTCCGCGAATGCGCGCGATGGCGCACAAGAAATTCTCGAACATTAGGTTTTCCCCCGAAAAACTAACGTTTCGCCCCGACCTTGCACCTGAGCGGGACGTCTGCAATTCCGACAATTGTCTCTAGAGGGAGCGTGGTCGGACTGGCGTAAGGGGCAGCTTCAGCGCAGTCAATCGCACACTATTAAAAACAGGCGGAGGTCAGTCGGGACCGGGGAAAGATGCGTTTACCTGTAGGGCCGGGTCGCCCTCTGAGCGGCAGGGGGTTGAGATGCCAGACACCTAAAAAAAAGATGTACGAGGAAGCGAAGATAATCCGGTGAGCGGCGAGGGCCGGCCGAACCCCCGAAATGTTGAGGCCGCGGATTCGCCGAATCCGCGGCCTTTTAACCAACGCGACGGCCGCTCGCAAAAGCTGTGTCGATGGCGGCCCGGCGATGAGCTCTAATCCTTCACATTCCACACGTACAAGTAAGTCGCGTCGGCGGCCGTGGCGACCCTGCGTTTGGATTTGCGCGTGGCGCGATTGAGCGCCGAGCGCACCTGTTCTTTCGAGGCGGCCAAATCGGCCAGCGGAATCTTGATTGCTGCGCCCTCTTTGAGTTGATCGAGGTCGTCGATGATCGTGGAGACGATTAGCTTGTGCTTTCCGTTTCGGCCCTGCGGGACATCGGTCTGCACCATGGTCTTGAAATGCGCCTGCGGCAGTCTGTTCCGTGCGTTGGCCATAGACCCTCCGCTCTTTGATCTCTAAACGCTAAACTAACGTACGCGAATCGTATCCAAACGTAAAGAGCCTTGTCAAGTAAAAATAAACAAAGGCGCAGGAAGGTAGGGACTCCAGGAACACAGCTATGTTTGAACTGCGGTACGCGTGAAAACCAGCCACTCAGCGTCTTGGTATCCGCGCCACCACAGTCGTTAAACCCGTATTGTTAGCGCTGTTAACAATCTCCAGATATTCCTAAGCATCTGACCCGTATTCGTTCAGGCCTGCTACGTTTGCTAGGAGCAGAAGGAGGAATTGCAATGCTGAATCGAAAAGCGCAATTCGAGCGGGTTCCAGTGGCAGTCGCCATGACGATTGCCGAGCAGGAAATCAAGCGGGCGGCGCCGGCCGCGGCAACACAAGTCATACACAAACGCGTCGAAAGAGCACGACGAAGACAGGCGTTGCGCATGAGTCGGGAGACCTAGATCAATGAGCGATCCATTCGACATTTTCCAGAAAGAAGGCGATGACGTGCTGTGGCAGGGCAGCGCGGAGTCGCTTGAGGAAGCCAAAAAGCGCATCCGGGCATTGACACCGAGCCCGTCCCACGAATACATCGTGCTCTGCCGGCTAACGGGAATCAAAGTCGTCGTCAAACCGCACGACGTGGACGAGCCGATGGCCGCGGGATGAGCTCTTTCCCCGCGGTTGGCCGTTCACTTTTTTATGAATCTGGATTTCACTGCGCTGAATCTCTTCCACACAAACTGCTGGGTCCGCTGCGACGGACCCGCATCAATCTCTCCGCTCGCTCACGGTACCAGGGCCGACACCTCTTCTGAATCTGTGCTCTGCGTGTCGCTCGAATTCACCGCCGTCACTACATAGTAGTAGGTTGTTCCGTCGACGACGCTCGTATCCGTGTAGGAATCGCTAGTCACCAGCGATGTGCCGTTGATTGGGCTCGTTTGCGGTTCTCCGCCCGATGAAGTCGCGCGGTAAACGTTGTAGCCCACGACCGAAGAAGAGGAGCTGGGCGACCACGACAACGCGACCAAATGCGTGGGCTCTGTGCCCGTGCCCGACAGGGAAATCGTCGTCGGTGAATTGGTGGCATTGCTGGTGATCGTGACGGTGCCCGTCACGCTAGCCGCTTCTGCCGGGGTAAAGGTTACGTTTATTGTAGTGGTTCCTGGCGCCAGGAATTGTCCCGTAGACACGCCGCTCGGAGTGAATCCCGAACCCGAAATGCTCACGTTGGAAACCGTAACCGTGGAATTGCCGGAATTGGTCAGCGTCACGGAAAGCACGCCGTCGCTGCCCATCGCGACACTCCCGAAATTCAAGCTCGATGGGTTAGAGTTTAGGAGCATAGTGGCAATCGGATTCACGGTGAGCGCTGCGCCGTTGCTCGTGGCCGAGCCAGCCGAGTTGCTGACCGTGGCGCTAAAAGTTTCTCCGGAGTTCGCGGTGGTTGTAACCGCGGTCGTGTAGGACGCCGAAGTTGCCCCGCTGATTGACGCGCCATTCATCTTCCACTGGTAAGTCATTGGGGCGGTGCCCGTCGCGGCGATGGAGAACGTCGCCGTCTGCCCGGCGGTTATAGCCTGGCTCGCGGGATTTGACGTGACCGCCGGTGCCACAACGGCAGGATTCACGGTGAGCACGGCGCTGTTGCTGCTGGCCGAGCCAGCCGAGTTACTGACGGCGGCGCTAAAAGTTTCACCCGAGTTCGCGGTAGTTGTAACCGCGGTCGTGTAGGACGCCGAAGTTGCCCCGCTGATTGACGCGCCATTCATCTTCCACTGGTAAGTCATTGGGGCGGTGCCCGTCGCGGCGATGGAGAACGTCGCCGTCTGTCCTGCAGTAATGGTCTGGCTCGCGGGATTTGACGTGATCGCCGGTGCCACTGTGGCAGCATTGACCGTAAGCGTGGCGCTGCTGCTGGTGGCGGAGCCGGCCGAGTTGCTGACGGCGGCGCTAAAAGTTTCTCCCGAATTCGTGGTCGTCGCAGCCGCGGTCGTGTAGGACGCCGAGGTTGCGCCGCTAATGGCCGCGCCATTCATCTTCCACTGGTAAGTCATTGGGGCGGTGCCGGTCGCGACGACGGAGAACATCGCCGTCTGCCCCGCTGTAACGGTCTTGCTGGCCGGATTTGACGTAATCGCCGGCGCCGTGACCGGCGGATTTGCAGCCGTTTGCTTCACGCCGCTCCCTGAGACGTCGACCGTGGTTCTTGATCCTGTTGACAGCGTGAACGTCAGCACGCCGGAGTATTCGCGTGCGGCGGCGGGAGTAAAGGTCACGAGCGCATGCAAAGTTTGGCGCGCACTTAAAGTAACCGGCAGCGCGGGTCCGGAATACGCGAACTGGGGAATGGACGACTGTACCGCTGTGACACTGACCGTTTCATTGCTATCGTTCGTCAGTGTAACGGTCAGCGGCGCGCTTGTGGTGCCGACGGCTTGCTGATGAAAAATCGAGAAAATAGGACTAACCGCGAGCGTTATAAGCGTTCGAATTTGGTTTGCGGATGCGCCCATCGTTAGCAACAGGGCCCCTAACATCACAAAGCTCGCGGTACCGTATGATCGGCTATGAAATTTTCGAATAAGTGCGGAAACCTGCATGAAATCCCCCTCGGACCAACTGCGATTTATTCCCCTGAGCGCTGCCGGTTGGTGATGGCCGCCCGATGTATGAACGATAAACTTCAGAGGAGAGGAGGTTCGACTGGCGTAAGGGACAGATTGAGTACAGCAGGATTGATACTGCTAAGTACAGGCGCGGAATATGCCCATCTGCGGCAATAAGATCGCTGCAATTCGGGAATCGATTTTGGTTTCCGCCCTCGCTGATTCAGTATCCGTGGCGGCTTGGTATTGCGGGAAGCGGCGAAAATCTGTTACGTTTGGGCGTTCCTCGCGAAGGCCCCGAGCATAATCTCAATTGAGTTCAAATTAGGGGGTAGTTTGCCATGGCAGAGTATGCCCATCCGGAAGTATTGGTGACCACAGAGTGGGTTGCCGCGCATTTTAGCGATCCGAAACTTCGCATCGTCGAGGTCGACGTCGATACCTCGGCCTACGATCAAGGACACATTCAAGGAGCAGTGGGTTGGAATTGGCAGACACAGTTGCAAGACACACTGCGTCGCGATTTGGTGAACGGACCCGGTTTTGAGGCGCTCGCCAGCAGCGCGGGAATCTCGAACGACACAACTGTGATTCTCTATGGCGACAACAACAACTGGTTCGCCGCGTGGGCCTTCTGGCAATTTAAATATTACGGCCACGCCGGCGTGAAGCTGATGAACGGCGGGCGCAAGAAATGGCTCGAGGAAAAGCGCCCGATTTCAACCGACGCGGCGAAAGTGCAGACGGCCGTCTATCATGCGAAGAATCCTGACGCTTCCATTCGCGCCAAGCGCGAAGACGTTTTCGCCGTGCTCGAGCACAAGAATCCCGCCAAACTCGTGGACGTGCGATCGAACGACGAATTCACGGGGAAAATCATCGCGCCACCCGGCATGACGGAAACGGCGCAGCGAGCCGGTCACATCCCCGGCGCGGCGAATATTCCCTGGTCGCAGGCCGTGGCCGAAGACGGCACGTTTAAATCCGCCGACGCGCTGAAACAGCTCTATGGCGGCAAGGGCGTGACAGGCGACGGCGAAGTGATCGCCTACTGCCGTATCGGCGAGCGCAGTTCACACACCTGGTTCGCGCTCAAGTACCTTCTGGGCTTCGATCGCGTGCGGAATTATGACGGGTCGTGGACCGAGTGGGGAAATCTAGTGGGTGCGCCGATCGAGAAGGAACAAGCCGCGGCCGCGCACTAAGTCGAGCCAGCGCCGCCTAGCGCAAGTCGCCCGGCGGAATGTCGTTGCGCCGCGCCATATCGAGCAGGGCATCTATTTTCGCCTGGGTGTCCTGCTCCTCTTTTTGTAGCGCGATCACTTGTTCTTGCGGCGTTCCCGCGGGTGCGCGGGCGCCCATGGAGACGCCGGAGTCGCCTCGGCTGTCGCCGCTGACGGCCGACTGCGCTGCGGTCATCTCGTCGTGAATGCGGTCAAGCGCGGTGTAGAGAGGCGCCAACTGCTGGCGGTACCACTCAGGGTCTTTCTCTTTGGGCAGCGCGGGAGCTTTGGCGCCTGGTTTCGCGGGCGCGGCCGGCGCCGTTGCGGTGCTCTTCTGAGTTGAGGTCGCGTCAGGACCCATCACGGAAATTCCGCCCGCGCCCTGATTGCGGATCTGCTCGATGTCGTCGTTCGTCCACACTTTTTTCTGTGGGGGTGGAGGCGTGGGTGCCTGCGTCTGGTTCTGCGTCGGCGTCGATGGCGCCTGAGCTTGGAGATGGGCTGGGAACGCTCCTATGCCTACTGCCAGCGAAAGCACAAACGCAACACTCAAAGGAACGGTTTTCATAGCAGTCCTCTTGCCCTCGCGATTCCCATTATAAACCCGCTGGACTAGGGGCGGGCAGGGTCGGCCGCGGGCGTGTTCAACTCATTACGGACGGCCTGAAGTTCCTCGGCGGGCGGGCCTACTCGGCGATACTGGCTGAATTCTGTAGTTTCATGATCACCGAAGCCGAAGACGAATTTCCGGCCATCGAAATTGTATTCGTAGCGTACCGGTTCCCAGATGCCGGGAGACACCTCGGATTGATCCATCACGAAGCGGCCGCCGCGGTAGATCTTGCCGACGATGCCGGCCGCGAAATAGACGTCGCTGATCACCTGGGCCTCGAGGTGCACCACTTGCGCTGTTGATTCGTCTATCCAAGCGATGGCGCGAACGTGAGTCAGAACCTGAGATGTGACCGTCGAAGGGTGAAAATCGGGATTCGGGTCCATCTGCAATTTCACCAACTGGTGGCCGTCTCGCGTTTCGCGGCCGAGCCATGAAAAATGGAAAGCGTTGCCGACGTTTGAGACCATGTCGGCGCGCTCTTTCTGGCGCTTGCGGTAGCGTTCGAGTGTGTCAAGCTCAGTGGCGTCGGGGTTGGCCACCTCAGTCAGCACCGTCGCCAGATACTCGAGTTGATCGTGATAAGCCGCCGCATTCGCCGGCTTGCCGGGCGCGGCAAGAGGAAGCCGCATGATGCCGGTGCCGGTCGGGAGAATGCGCGAAAGCGTTTCCTGGGTGGGGGGCGGATTCGCGCCGGGCTTGCGAATCCAGTTGTGCTCCACGCGCTCGAATTGATCGAGCATCTGATCGTCGTGACGCTGATTTGTAACCACGCGATCGGTAAGATCCTGAATTTCAGCGGGCGATAGCGGCTGGCCCTGCGCTGCGGCGCGGGATGCCACGCAGATAGCCGCGGAAGCGGCGAAGGCCGCGATCACCAGGAGCGAAGCGAATGAGCGTTTCATCGTGTTCTTTATGTTCTCGGGAGCGCCAACGGCACCAGGTGTGCCTTTGTGGTATCGGTGCCTGGCTGCCAGTGTGATTCTGTTCGCTCCGGGCAAGTTGCAAAGGTATTCTAGTGTTAGTCGCGCAATGAAGCACAGTCGGGGAACCTGGGGCGTCCTAAAAGCGTAACTTATAGCGCGGGGCGACGTAGACACAAGAGAGGTACGCGAAAAGATGGTTGGAAAGCGTGGCAAATCCGGAGGCACCGCCGTGGCGCTCGGCGAGACGCTGTTGCAGGCTCTCGACACGCTACGCGCGCACAAGCTGCGGAGTTTCCTGACGCTGCTGGGAATTATTCTGGCGGTGACCACGCTCGTGGCCGTGATGTCCGTGGTAAACGGACTGAATTTATATGTAGCGACCAAGATCGCCAATCTCGGCGCGAATAGCTTTGTCGTTACGCGCACGGGCATCATCACCAACGCGCAACAATGGTACAAAGCGCAGCGGTGGCCGCGATTGACCGCCTCCGATTACGATTTGCTGCGGACCCGCATGCAACTCGCGAAAAATGTCGCGGCGGAAGAAGACTCCACGCACGATGCACGCTTCGGAAATCAATTGTACGAAAATGCCGACCTGATGGGTGTGTCCGCGAACTACGCGGACATCCGCAACCTAGAAGTTGCCTTGGGCCGCGGCATCACGCCTTCCGATGACGAACACCGTGCGCCCGTCTGCCTTCTGGGTGCCGACGTGGCCACGAAACTTTTTCCCAACGAGGACCCGCTGGGCAAGACCATCCGCGTGGAATCTGCGAGCTACCAGGTGGTGGGTGTGGCCGCCGCAATCGGAAGCGTTTTCGGTATCTCGCAGGACAATTTTGTGATCGTGCCGTTTCGCACATACCAGCAGGAATGGAACACCCCGACCAATTCAATCGCCATATTCGTTGAAGCCTACACCGCGGACCAGATGGACGCCGCGGCGGACGAAGTGCGCATCATTCTGCGATCGGCGCGCCACGTGCCGTACGACGCAGAGGATAATTTCGGAATCATCATGCCCAGTTCGATCATGAATCTTTGGCAGGAAATCACGGGCAATATCTTCGCCATCGCGGTGTGGCTCACGTCGGTGTTTCTGGTGATCGGTGGCATCGTGATCATGAACATCATGTTGGCCAGCGTCACCGAACGGACGCGCGAAATCGGGATTCGCAAAGCGCTGGGCGCGCGGCGCCGGCACATCGTTCTGCAATTCCTGCTGGAATCGGCCGTGCTCTCGGCGGCGGGCGGTGTGATGGGCTTGGTGCTGGCGTTGGGACTCGCGGCGCTCGTGCGGGCGACGACGCCAATGCCGATTTCAACGCCGTGGAGCGTGATCATCACCGCGCTCGCGATGTCTACGACGGTGGGATTATTTTTCGGGATTTATCCCGCAGTGCGAGCCTCGCGTCTCGATCCGATCGTCGCGCTGCGCGCGGAATAATTAGGAAACGGGGTCCGCGAGACGCCGGGTCACACAACAAGTTAGCCTAGAAGTCAGGCAAGAGGGAGCAAAGCCGATGGCGCAGGACGTCAAAGAAAATCTGGTGCTCGCGCTCGACACGCTGCGCGCGCACAAGCTGCGCAGCTTCCTCACGATTCTCGGTGTGATCATTGGTGTTTCCGTGCTCATGTTGGTCGGAGCGTTGATCGCGGGTTTTAACCAGAGCGTGGTCGACAACATTACCAGTTTCGGCGGCGATTCGGCGTACATCTCGCGGCTCAACTCGGGGCCGACGGTCACGCGCCCCACCAAGGAACAACTCCAGCGAAAGCCGCTTACCGTGGAAGATGCCCAGGCGATTGCACAAAACCCCCACGTCAAAGCCGTAACCGCTTGGATTGGGTTTTGGCAGGTTTCGCACAACGTTTTCTACCAAACCAACGAAGTAGACGCAGTGGATTTCCGCGGCACGTTCTCGAATTATCCCGAGGTCTATGCCAACGCCACGATGCAGGAAGGGCGCTTTTTCACCGAAACTGAAAATGAGCATCGCGAGAAAGTCACCGTGCTCGGCCACGATGTCGCCAAAGCGTTGTTCGGCGATTTACCTGCGCTGGATAAAGAAGTGCGCATCGATGGCTCGACGTTTCGCGTGGTCGGCGTGCTCGAAAGACCCAAGGGCAATTTCGGTGCGAACGATGAAGATCGCCGCGTGCTGATTCCGATCGACACGTTTACGGAAATCTATCCCGCCGCCAACGAAATCAGCATGCGCGTGCAGGGCTTGACGGGCATGCTCGATCAAGCCGTGGACGAAACGCGCGAAACATTGCGGCGTCGGCGCCGCGTGGCCTACAACCAGCCCGATAATTTTTCGATTCAAACCGCGGAAGAATCGGTCGAGCAATTTCACCAAATCATCGGCATGGTCGCGCTGGCCATGGTGGTATTGAGTTCGATCGGGTTGCTGATCGGCGGAGTTGGCGTGATGAACATCATGTTGGTCAGCGTCACGGAGCGCACGCGCGAAATCGGTGTGCGCAAAGCGATCGGCGCGCGCCGGCGCGACATCGTGCGCCAATTTTTATTCGAGGCTGTGGCGCTCACGGGCCTCGGTGGCGTGCTGGCGGTTGTGATCACGGGCGGAATCATCGTGCCGATCATTCGTTGGACGACGGAGATGAAAGCCGCGATTCCGCTGTGGGCTGTCGTGATCGGACTCGCTGCATCAATCACGGTTGGATTGGTTTTTGGCGTGTGGCCCGCGGCTCGCGCGGCTCGTTTGGACCCCGTGGAAGCGCTGCGATACGAGTGACATCGGTCCTTTTGATACGTTTCGAGGTCTTGGGCTGTTCCGCAACGACACCACAACATCTAGACGCATTGGACACCGCCACCCTAAGATTTTGTACTTTTTTTGCGAAACCCACTTGACAGTTTTTCCCGATGTCTGTAGATTGCGCCCTCAGATTCGGAGAATCGTATTCGGGCCGGCGCGACTCCCCTTCACCCCGGGATCCGCCAACCGTACCGAACGCAATCCACCGGGTTTCGCCCAGACAACGAGGGGGTTGTCCCTTTCCCTCCCCGTCGCCGGCCCTAGGTTCGGCCAGCGAGTCGCTTTTGAAGCGGGGGCGCGCGCCTGAAAATGTCGCGCAAACCGCTGCGGAGCCTTTGCGTCATTTTCAGGCGCAACTGGGATACTTGGGACGACTTTTCGAATCGAGCGGCACCTGCCTGAGAATCAGGCGCCGCGAACTCCTAAGACGAAATTAGGAGTAAAATAGGTGGGTTCGCACGCAAGCGATCCCGCCGGCCTGCGCGGAGGCGGAAAAACATGGCTCATTCCAAAATGATTTTGAACGATAAAGCGGTTCGCGTGCCCGATATGCGCCCGGAAGCGGCGAATACCCCGGATGATGTCCAGCCCAAGGTAGGCCTGGAATTTTCGCGGCGCTTCACCGACGGGAAAACTTCGCCGTTCGACAAGGTCGAATGGGAGAAGCGCACCGCGCAGATCGGCAACGAAAAGGGCCAGGTAATTTTCCGCCAGGAAAACGTCGAAGTTCCCAAGAGTTGGTCGCAGACCGCCACGAACATCGTGGCTTCCAAATATTTTCACGGCAAGATCAATACCCCCGCGCGCGAAACTTCCATCAAGCAACTGATCGGCCGCGTGGTCGGCACGATCGTCGGCTGGGGTGAAGCTAGCGGTTATTTCGCTTCCGCGGAATCGCGCGACGCGTTTCGCGATGAGCTCACTCATTTGCTCGTCGAGCAGAAGGTCAGCTTCAATTCGCCCGTTTGGTTCAACGTTGGCGTGCAGGCCAAGCCGCAGTGCTCGGCGTGCTTCATCAATTCCGTCCAGGACGACATGGAATCGATCATGAACCTCGCCAAGACCGAGGGCATGCTCTTCAAGTGGGGCTCCGGCACAGGCACGAATTTTTC
The DNA here is from genome assembly GCA_049790315.1 of Candidatus Acidiferrales bacterium. Classification (GTDB taxonomy): domain Bacteria; phylum Acidobacteriota; class Terriglobia; order Acidiferrales; family UBA7541; genus DASPOJ01. The sequence continues at coordinate 17,348 of JBAQYV010000068.1, forward strand.
GTCGTTGCGCGGCAGCCGCGAAACTTTGTCGGGCGGCGGCATCGCTTCCGGGCCAGTCAGTTTCATGAAGGGCTTCGACGCGTTCGCCGGCGTGATCAAGAGCGGCGGCAAAACGCGCCGCGCGGCAAAGATGGTGATCCTCAACGTCGAGCACCCGGACATCGTCGAATTCATCGATTGCAAAATGAAGGAAGAGCGCAAGGCGCACGTGTTAATCGATAAGGGCTATGACAGCGCGATCGACGGCGAAGCCTACGGCTCCGTGTTTTTCCAGAACGCCAATCACTCCGTGCGCGTCACCGACGAATTCATGCAGGCTGTCGAAGAAGATCGCGATTGGTGGACGCGCAACGTCACCGACGGCGCGCCGCTTGAGAAATTCCCCGCGCGCCAGTTGCTCGAGCGCATGTCCGATTCCGCCTGGCATTGCGGCGATCCCGGCATGCAGTACGACACCACGGTAAATCGCTGGCACACGTGCAAGGCCACCGCGCGCATCAATGCTTCAAATCCATGCTCCGAGTACATGTTCCTCGACGACACCGCGTGCAACCTGGCATCGTTGAATTTGATGAAGTATCTCGGACCGGGCGGCTCGTTCGACGTCGATGGCTTCCGCCACGCCGTGGACGTCACGATCACGGCGCAGGAAATTTTGGTCGATAACGCCAGTTATCCCACGCCGAAGATCGCGCAGAATTCGCATGCCTTCCGTCCATTGGGCTTGGGCTACGCAAATCTGGGCGCGCTGTTGATGTCCATGGGAATGCCATACGATTCCGATGGCGGACGCGATGTCGCCGGCGCCGTAACCGCGCTGATGTGCGGCGAAGCCTACGCGCAATCCGCGCGCGTTGCCGAGCGCCTGGGACCATTTTCGGGCTACGCGCCGAATCGCGAGCCGATGCTTGACGTCGTCTCCATGCACCGCGCGGCGATCAGCGCCATCACGCCTGAGAACGTGCAGCCGTCGCTTCTCTCCGCCGCGCAGGATTCTTGGGACGACGCCGCCGCGCTCGGCGAGCAGCACGGCTTCCGCAATTCGCAAGTCACCGTGCTTGCTCCCACGGGCACGATCGGTTTCATGATGGATTGCGATACCACCGGCATTGAGCCCGACCTCGCCTTGGTGAAATACAAAAAGCTCGTCGGCGGCGGGATGATCAAAATCGTGAACAACACGGTTCCGCTGGCACTCATGCGCTTGCAATATTCGCCGGAAGAAACTTCGGCAATCGTCTCCTACATCGACAAAGCCGGAACGATCGAAGGCGCGCCGGGACTGAAGCCCGAGCACCTGCCGGTTTTCGATTGCTCGCTTGCGGCAGAGGGTGGCCGCTCGATCGCGTGGCGCGGCCACCTGCGAATGATGGCGGCTGCCCAGCCGTTCCTTTCGGGCGCAATCAGCAAAACGATCAACATGCCCGAGGAATCCACGATCGAAGACATCATGCAAGCCTACATCGAAGCCTGGAAACTCGGCGTCAAGGCCGTGGCCATCTATCGCGACAATTCCAAAGGCAGTCAGCCGCTTTCAGCCTCCAGCGAATCCTCCGGTGACAAAGCTGACCGGAAAGAGAAAGAAGCCGCCGCGACCGCCAGGGCGAACGAAATCGAATCGGCCGTCGCCGAACAGCGGGAGCTATTTATTCGCGCGCTTCGAAAAAAACTCCCGAGCGAGCGCCAGTCCGTCACGCACAAATTCAATATCAGCGGCCACGAAGGTTATCTCACCGTCGGAATGTACGACGATGGCGCGCCCGGCGAAATTTTCATCAAGATGGCGAAGGAAGGCTCCACTCTTTCCGGCATCCTCGATGGCTTTGCGCTCTCGGTTTCAATCGGATTGCAGTACGGCGTGCCGATGAAGACCCTGGTCGACAAACTGATCCATACACGCTTTGAGCCTTCCGGATTCACGGGCAATCCGAAAATCCCGTACGCGAAATCCGTGCTGGATTACATCGCGCGATGGCTCGGCGGGCGTTTTATCTCGCCCGATTATTTGACGCGCAATGATGTGGTAGCCGACGCCGTGCCACAAATCGCGACGCCCTCCGCCTCATCCGCGCCATCCGACGAACCCTTTCCCTCGCGCGTTTCCGCCGCAACGGCATCTCGTCCCCAGGCTGGCTTTGACGGCGCGCCGACGTGCTCGGAATGCGGCATGTTGATGACGCCGAACGGCGCATGCTACAAGTGCGAAAATTGCGGCGGCACATCAGGCTGCAGCTAGCGGCGATCGCCTCGGCAATCGCATCCGGTCCGCCGCGCGCCGGATTTTGGGCGCGCGCGAAAACAGAAATCCTCTCGCAATCATGAGCGCGCCGGCGATCGAACCCGTGCTTCGCGCCGGGCAATTAATTCCTCCGCTCGTCGCGCGCGCGCCCGACGGCACGCCCGTCAATGCCTGGGACTACCGGCAAAAGCGCAATCTCTGCATCGCATTTCTCCACGCCGAATGCGCCACGTGCGCCGGATACACCGAGCGCCTCGCCCGCCGCGCCGCGGATTTCGCGGAGCGCGACGCGGTAGCCTTGGTGATTTTGCCGAAACTGCTGCCGCCCGGAACCTCGCTCTCCGCTCCGTTGCTGCTCGCCGCGGATCCCACCGGCAAGTCCCACGTAAATTTTTTCGGTAAAAAAGCGGCAAACACGGGCGGCGCCGGTCCAGTCGGAATATTCCTCGCCGACCGCTATGGCCAGCTCTCGATGCAATGGTTGTGTAGCGATGCGTGCCAACTGCCAAGCCCCGAAGAAATCCTCACAGGCTTGTCTCAAACAGAGCGCGCAGGCGACGGATAAAACAGCTAGGTTCGGCGGCGGGCAATCGGACTAGAACGGCCAGAAAAAGAAAGGGGCCCCACCGGGCCCCTTCCTCACTTGCATTCACCCCGTCCCGCCCTAGCGGGACATTAACACCACCCCTACAGCCACCCCGGGAAATACCAGACTCTTGCCCATTACTACTGCAAGTGCGATGCCAGCTGGAAACAGTGTTCGAAATACCCTGTAAGCCCTTTTATTATAGTGGGATGGGACATCAAGTCCGAATTCTCGATTGCCGCCCCGCGCCCGAATGCCTATGCTTTCTCACAAACGGGGGGTAGCGCCCTACAAAGTTTGGGAGAAATCTCGGAATGGAGTTGCTAGCCAGCCCCGGCTAGGTGCCAATCGCCTCACGAATCGCCGACGCCAACGTTTCGGCCCACCGCGCCACATCGCTTTCGCGCTCAGCTTCTACCATCACCCGCGCCTTGGGCTCGGTGCCTGAATAGCGGACTACAACACGCCCGGCATCCCCGAGCGTCCGGGTGGCCCGCTCAAGCGCTTGGACGAACGCGGGTAGCGACTCCAGGGGCGGTTTCGCACGAACCTTTATATTGACGATAGTCTGCGGGAAGATTTTGAGGCTGCGCACCAGATTGTCGAGCGGCCCGCGCAATGCCACCAGGCAAACAATCTTCACCGCGGTCAGCAAACCGTCGCCGGTAGTCGCGTCATCGAGAAAAATCACGTGTCCTGATTGCTCGCCCCCCAAATTGCATCCACTCCGGCGCAATTCTTCCAGAACGTAGCGGTCGCCCACCGGAACGCGGCTCAGCGCGATCCCTTCGGCGCTGAGCGCGCGCTCAAGCCCCAGATTCGCCATGGACGTTCCCACCACGCGCGCGCCCTTCAATTGTCCGGCCGATTTCAGATAGAGCGCCGCGGCCAGCAGCACGCCGTCTCCATCGACGATGCGCCCGCTCGAGCTGACGAAGATGGCGCGATCGGCGTCCCCATCGAAGGCCACACCCAACGCCGCGCCGGATTCCAACACAACTTTGCGCAAAGCCTCCGGATGCAGCGAGCCGGAATCGGCGTTGATGTTGCGCCCATCGGGGTGATCGTTAATCGTCGTGACCACGGCTCCCAGCGAGCGGAAAAGTTCCGGCGCGAGCGTTGACGCGGCGCCATTCGCGCAATCAAGCACAAGTTTCATGCCCGAAACATTCGCGCCTGGAATTACGCGTGAGCGCAGAAAATCCAGATATTCCTCGCCGAGCGACAAGTCATCGTGCATGGAAACATGCGGCGTCTTCACGGCCGGTGGCGAGCGCAGAATCTCCTGTTCCAGGCGCTCCTCGACCTCGTCGGGGAATTTCATGCCCGTCGCGGCGAAGAATTTCACGCCGTTATCGTGATAGGGATTGTGCGAAGCGGAAATCACCACGCCGGCCGAAAAACCCTTGGCGCAAACCAGATGCGCCACGCCTGGCGTGGTCAGGATGCCGGCCGATGTAGCCGCGATGCCGTCGTCGGCGAACCCTGCGGCGATTTGTTGCGCGATGTGCGGACCCGATTCACGCGTGTCCATTCCCACCAGCACGCGCGGGCTGGATTCGCGCTCCAGCAAAAAACTGCCGAGCGCTCTGCCGACACGATACAGCGTGTCGTCATCGAGCGGGGGGACGCCGGGCACTCCGCGAATTCCGTCGGTTCCGAAAAATTCTTTTGGCATAACGTCGGGGCGCGCGAAGCGCGCTGCTTCACAGGATGAACGGCCTACGCGAGCGGCGAGCCTCAGTCGGCGAAGTGTACCATGGCGGCCTAATCGCCATGCGCGGGCGGTGGCCCACGGCGCGGCGAAAGTACAACGTGGAAATCCGAAGGCGAAATGCGCGCGATGGCCGCGCCATACGGCGCTTCAACCATTTCCGAATCCAGGTGAATGCTGATGTCGCCGGCCTGCGCGTTTTTTAGGTCCACGCGCACGCTCATGTCGCCGGCAGTCAGGCGGCGGACGAGTGCGGACCGCCCGCGCACGCGCACGCGAATCGTCGGGGGAACGTCGCTTGAGATTTCGAGCGTCGGTGGAATGTTGACGAACTCCAGCGGCAGCGCGAATCCCACTTCGGTGATCGGCTCGGCCGTGTAGGTGGCCCACAGCACGCAGGAAATGGCCAGCGCGGCGATTTTCAGCCACCAATTCGGGAAAATATAATTTCGCAACCAGCGCATAATTTATTTCCGCAGCACCGCGGCCGGCGCAACGCCCCCCGCTAATGTTTGCCGGCGGCGCCCCATCAAGCTAATCAAACGTTCCTGCAATTGATCCGCGCTGATGTCGAGTTCGATCGCGCCGCCGGTGGCAATGGAAATCGCACCCGTTTCTTCTGAGACCACCACGGCGATCGCATCGCTCTCTTCAGTGATGCCAATGGCAGCGCGATGGCGCGTGCCGAGTTGATTCGACAGTGCCGGGTTCAGCGACAGCGGCAAGAAGCATGCGGCGGAACAAATCCGATCGCGCTGCAGGATCACGGCGCCGTCATGCATTGGTGAACCGGGACGAAAAATCGCGATCAGCAAATCGTAACTTAAGTTGGCGTCCAGCGTGATGCCGCTCTCAATGTACGTGCTCAGGCTCACGTCGCGTTCGATCACCACCAGCGCGCCTATGCGATTCTGGGCGAAATGCCCGGCCGCAAGCACTAGATCGTCGTATGGCGTTCCAGTCCGCTGCCCCACGAAACGGCCCAGCGAGAATTGGCGGCCGAATCGCGCGAGAGCGCGGCGGATCTCCGGTTGAAACAGCACGATCAGCGCGATCGCGAAGTACGGAAGCAGCGTCGTCAGCAGCCATTCCACCATTCCCAGGCGAGCCCAACGCGCGCCCTCGTCAAACAAAAACAGCAGAAGCAGGGCCACCAGTATTTGCAGTCCGCGTGTGCCGCGCAGCAATTTCAGCAGATAGTAAATCAGGACCGCGATGATCAGGATATCCAGCGCCGAGCGCGCGTTTAAGCGCCCAAGCGGCAGGCCCGACAGCAATGTGGCGAACCCTGACATGGTAATCAGTTGCTACCCTAGCGCGGGTTTGCGCGAGGGGCAAGCGCGGCGATATAGCCGCGAAGCAGTGAGCGGGCCGGGGATCTCCTCTCCGGAATGTCCAAGTTTCTTCGCCGCCTCGCGCGCTTTCCGGCGCGGGGAGCATCAAAGCATGTGATAAGGTGAAATCAAACATGCTCGTCGATAACATTCGCTTCACGGCGCGTCCGAATTCTCCCCAGCGAATCATCGCTGTCGCGATTGTCGGCGCGTGTCTCTATGTGGCGTCGAGCGTCGTGATGACGCTGCTGCTGGCAATTCTGGCCGCGTACTTTCTCGACCCGCTGGTTGGAGCGCTCGAACGCATTCGCGTCCCCCGCGCGATCGGTTCCTTACTCGTTTTGTTGGCGGCGATCGCGGTGCTTGTGTGGCTCGGTTACCTGGGCGCCCAGCACGCCGGCGCTTTTGCGGAAGATTGGCCGCGGTACAGTCAGGTTCTGCGCAAGAGCACGGCCACGCTTGATAATAATCTCGCCACCGTGGAAAAGCAGGTCGGGGCCGTGGGGCCCGGCAGCACAAACGATCCCAATCGTCCCACCGTTCGTGGCGAGGAATTGCAGTTGGTGCGCGAGGTCTTTCTGCGCGGCGTCGGTTCTCTCTATTCGGTTTTGCTGCTCATCACGTTTCTCCCCTTCCTGATTTTTTTCATGCTGGCCGCCAAGCGGCGGCTGTGGCAGGCGACGCTGCATTTATTTCCCGACGAATCGCGGTCCAGCGTTGAAGAAACGCTTAGTCAGGTAAGCGTGATGTTGCGCGGCTACGTGGTGGGTAACGCTCTGGTGGGATTGATTCTGGTGTTTTCGAGCAGTTTATTGTTTTGGATGATGCACTTGGATTATCCATTTCTAGGCGGAGTGCTTTCGGGCTTGCTGAACCTGGTTCCTTATCTCGGCGCCGTGCTCTCGTGGGTTCCGCCGTTTCTGCTCGGCATGGCGCAGTGGCAAACGCTCAGCCCGTTCTTGTGGATCGCCGGAGCGCTCATTGTCTTTCATATCGTCGCATTGAATCTGCTGGTGCCGGCGATGGTGGGGCGGCGGGTTCAGTTGAGCGCCCTGGCCGTCACGATTGCGTTGCTGTTCTGGGGCTGGCTGTGGGGCGCCATCGGTTTGATTTTGGCGATTCCGATCACGGCGACCATCAAAGTTGTCTGCGATCACGTGGAAGACTGGCGCCCGATCGGCCGTTGGCTGGGCGCTTAGCGCCGAGTCTCGCGATTCTTCTGCCGGCGGAAAAATTCTACCGCGAAGTTTCCTCGCCAAAATTATTTTTCGCTCTTGCCGATTTCAGCGCGTGCAATCTCGAAACGATTCCGGCGAGATCGCCTTCGTCTTGAAACATGCGAATCGCCGCGATTCCTGCTGCGCCCGCCGCGAGGCACTCTACTGCGTTTGATTCCGTAATTCCGCCGATGGCAAGCACGGGTATGCGCGCGCCTCGGCATGCCGCTCGAAGGCGCTCAACGCCTTGCGCCGGTCCGAACGAAGCTTTGGAAGGAGTCGCGAAAATAGGGCCGAAGAAAATGTAGTCGGCGCCGGCATCTTCGGCTGCGCGCACCGCCTCCGGCGAATGGCATGAGACGCCGATCGTGAAATTGGGTCGGCCCGCCCCGGCGCGCCACGCAGCCACGCCAGCGGCGGGCAGCGAATTTTCGCCGAGATGCACGCCGTCGGTGTCGGAAGCCAGCGCAATATCCAATCGGTCATTCACGAAAATACGCGCGCGGCCCGCGTTGATTTTCACCGCGGTACGAACTAGATTTTCGAGAGGCCGCGCATCGAGATCCTTCTCCCGCACTTGGGTCCAATCCACGCCGGCGGCAATGGCCCGTTCGATCACGGCGCTGAGCAGAGATGTGGAATCTGAGTTGGCTGTGGCGCCGGGCGCGCCGCGTCGGTCCGTGACGTAGCAGAGAATCGGTCTCGAGCTGCGCTTGATCATCTTGGGAATTTAAGGCCGTGAGCGTCGATTGAGTGAAGACGCCACGCGATTCCTCGCAGCATCAATTTTACGCGGGGATTTAATGGGAACCTAATTGCGAGCGTTGACGCGCGTCGGATCGTCGCGCAACATTCCCACGGCCATCATGATGTCGAGCGCGCCCAAACCCGAAACCACTCCGCGCACCGAAGGGTTCAGCACATAGGGAACCATCTCGGGAAATCGGCTCAAAAAATAATTGTGTTCCCAAAGACCGAGCCATGGAAGGAAAAGCAACAGGACGCCGAGCAGAAGAAAATCCAAACTTAAAAGCACGCGCAGAAGTCGATTCATCACCGGGCGTTCATCGAGCCTTATCGAGAGCGGCAAGACGCTCGGCGACGTCCCGATAATCTATGTTCGTGGCGTAGACCTCGGCGAAGCTTCTCTGCGCTCCCGCGGTGTCGCCGGCAAGATCCAGAGATACACCGAGATCGTAATGGAGGGCGAGCTGCGTTTCGCGATCGAGTTCGGGGATTCGCAAGGCGCGTTGGTACCACACAGCCGCGATTGCCGGCTGGCCTTTCTCCATGAACGACAACCCAAGCAGAGTACAACATTGCAACGCGTAACGAAACGCTTGGTCGCGATCGCTGGCCTTCGCCACTTTTTGGAATTCGCTGATGGCTTCTTCCAGTAGTCCCATCTCGCGGTAGGCGACGCCAAGATTGTAATGCGTTTCGATATCTTCTTCCTGCGTATCGATCTCGCCCAACTCCGCGCGAAATTCCTCAAACACTTGATGCAGATGATCCGTGTTCGCCACAGGCGCGTTCGGTTGCGTAGTGACCGTGGCTTTTGAAGGAGCATCTGAGGGCGAAACAGGCGCAGCGGGAACAGGCGGCGCCGGTACTTGCGCTGAAGGAACTTGTGCTACCGGAACCTGCGCCACGGATGCGGACCGTACGGCGGTAGGCGCTTTGGGAATGTGCGCGACGACAGCCGGTGCCGCGGCAATGGACGGCTCGGGAACGTGTGAATGCTCCGGAGCGCCTGCAACGGGATGCGCCGCGGGCGCAGGCGCGGACTCTGGTTCGCCGACCAGCAGCGCAGCGATATCGTCGAATCCATTTGCGAGTTCCGAGAGAAGCCGCTCGGAGGAAAGTTCCTCCTCCGCACCGGCGGGAGCATCGATCTCGAAATCATATTCGATGGCGGCAGGGGTCGGCTCTTCATGCGAAGCGTCGTCCGGCGCCGAAGTTGGCCGCGGGCCAGCGGGCGCGGAAATCGTGTCCTCAGCAGCCACGGCAGGCAATTTCCGCTCGTGTTTCTCTGCGGATTTTGCGAGCGGCGATGCCTCGGCGGGCGCTGCTTCCATTGTTGCTTCGATTTGTTGTGAAAGCGCGGCCCATTCCTCGGAGAGATCCACCTCATGGACGGCGTCTTCGTCGAGATCTTGATCTGTCTCGGCAGGTTCCTCGGATGCGGGGCGCATCTCAAATTCCGGATGCAGCGGTTCCGAGGCCACAACTTCCGCTTCCACCACCGGCACCGATACGGAAAATTCCGGTGGAGTCGCGGGCGGCTCAGATTCGATCGGAGCAGTGTGCTCCGATCGGGCCGGCGCGGCCGTTTCCGCGGTAGCACCGGCGGCGCGATCGAAGCGGCAGCGCAATTCCGTGTAGCGTTCAGCGCGCGCGCGATCGCCGCGGCTCAGCCACAGTTGTTCTAGTTGTGCGGCAAGATCGGCGGTCCGGCGCTCGTCCCCGGCGCCGAGATTCAGATCGAGCAGGCGCTCAAGAATTGGCGCATGCGTCGGTGCGCGGCCTCGAACTTCCTCGAGCAATTCGATTGCTTTCTGCGTCAGCCCATAGCTGGAAAACAAATCCACATCCGTGAGCGCCTGCAACACGAAACGCTGCGTTTCATCGTCGAGCGGCGGATCCGGCGACGTCGGTGGAGGCGGTGGCGCCGTTTCGGCCGGAGTCATTTTCACGAATGGCGTCAGCTCCGCCATCGGTTCAAGACCCAATCGCGCGCGCAATTGCACATAGCGCCGGCGCGTGGCCTCGTCTTCTGGGTTGCGGTCGAGTAACTGCTCATAGGCGACGCGAGCGCGCTCGAAGTCACCCGCCTTTTCGGCGGTTTGTGCCAAGCGCGCCAGAACATCGGGCAGACGGAAGGAATCGTTGTTGCGGCCGAACAGCTCGATCAACCATTCGAGCGGTTCGTAGCGCTCCGGCATTTTCTCGGACGCGCGGTCGAGAGTGTGTTCCAGACCTTCGTGGTCGTTCTCAGTCATCGCGCCGCGAATATGGCCAATGAGTTTGAGCGCCGGCTCCAACGCGCCGGCTTCCAGCAGTGCGTCCGCGACTGTGTGGGCCGTGCGGTGACGCTCGGGATTACGCGCGAAGATTTTTTCGGACAACGCGATCGCGGGATCGAATGTGCCACGCGCAAGATATTCCGCGATCAAAAGCTCTGCTTCGGGACCTCCATCTTCGATTCCCGGCAGCGACTCGAGCAGGGTGAGCGCCTCCGCCCGTTTGTCTGACGCGATCAGTGTGCGCGCTTTCAGCAGCAGAGCCGCCGAGTTTTTCGGTTCGATCTCGAGCGCGCGTCCCAGAAGTCGCAACGCCTCCGCGTGGTCGCCGTGCTCGAGCAAACGTTGCGCCGCGCTGCGGTACGCTTCCACCGCCGCGTCCGGCTGACCCATCGCGACAGATAACTCAGCCATCCTCAGCTGCACGCGCAAATTGTCCGGCTCGGCTTCAAGCAAGCGCTTCAGCAAAGCCACGCCTTGCTGCTGCCGCCCGGCTTTCAAATGCGCCTCGGCCATCTGCAAATAAAGCGGTCGCGCTTCGCTTAGCACGCCCTGCTGCACATAAAGTTCAGCCAATCGCTCCAGCGGCCGCGTTTCCTCCGGCGCGAGCTTGGCAATTTTTTTGTAAATCGCGATGGCTTTTGTCGTGAATCCGTCGTTGATGAAAACCTGCGCCAGCCGCTCGAAATATTCCAGAGCCTGAAATGTTTCACCCTGGCGCACGAGCAAATCGCCGACGGTCATCAAAATTACTTGATCGCGGGGTTCTTGCTTGAGGATTTGCTGGTATTCGCCGATGGCCTGGTGAAGCTTCCCCTGCTGGAGGTATTTCTGTGCCGCTTCGATCAGCTTTGTCTTGTTAAAGGCCATCGTTGATGCTCTATCCACCCAGGCGTTGCGCTCCGCGCGGTCAGTCAAACATCGCGTTCCGCGCAACTCGATTTCGCTCAGTAGCAGGGCCAAAACGAGCCGGGAGGGGCTCGAAGACTCACGCGGCCTGCCGCTCGGGCCGGCGCGGCGCGGTCCTCGGCAGGAAGGGCCGGCTGCGTAGACGACGCATGCGTCCGCGCAGGGGGAGCACTTTCACGCTAGCATGCGCCGAAAACCCAAGTCAACGCGCGGCGGGCGGACCTGTGCGCGGGAGTTACCGGTACGCCGGTACTCATGGAGCGAGTGGACTAAGATGTCGCGCGGGGCCGCTGCTCCAGCGGCAGAAATTCTTGAGTCGCGCCCGTGGACCAGCAGCAGGATTCGCGGACGGGGGCGAAAGAGAAACGGTGGTGGGGGGTAGGGCCGAACGCGCGGAGGGCCTGCAGGTGATCGGGCGTGGCGTAGCCCTTGTTCTGGGCCAGGCCGTAGTTCGGGTAGACGCGGTGCCACTCGCGCATCATCTCGTCACGCGCCACCTTGGCCAGGATAGATGCCGCGGCGATGGATACCGATCTGGCGTCGCCCTTGATCAGGGATCGCTGCTCCACCATCACGTCGAGCCGCATGGCGTCGATCAGCAGGTAGTCAGGCGCGACGGGAAGCTGCTCTAGCGCTTCCGTCATCGCCTGGCGACTGGCTTGGTAGATGTTCCAGGCGTCGATGCGGCGAGCATCGGCGTGAGCGACGGCCCAAACGATGGCGTGCTCGCGGATGCGCGCGGCAAGGACTTCGCGGCGCTCGGCGGAAAGTTTTTTGGAATCGTCCAGACCAACAATGCGCCGCCGCGGATTCAGCACCACGCACGCCGCCACTACGGGACCGAAGAGTGAGCCGCGTCCGGCTTCGTCAAGGCCGGCAACGCGCATCCAGCCGTGCTGGCGCGCTTCACGTTCGTAGCGTGAGGAGCAAAGTCTCCACATCGCCGCGAATTTTATCACGCCCACACCGCACAACGCATTGCTTCAAACGACTACTTGTTCGCATCACGTTGACGCTTGCGCGGGCTCGAAACCCGTGGTGCAAAAGCCCGAAAGAAAAACGCGCGGTGCGATCTTGTTCTGCTATGCGCCTACAGTGCAAACCAAACCGCGCGGAGGGCGCCATCGATCGCGCTCTCTCCGGCCGAACTATTCGGTTGCGACCTTTTCGGGCTTCGCGATGCGATCGTCAATGCGCTCGATGCGCGCGGCCTTACCCTTAAGCCCGCGCAAATAATAAAGCTTCGAGCGGCGCACTTTGCCCTGGCTCAGCACTTCGATCGCGCTGATGGCCGGCGAGTGCGCGGGGAAAATGCGCTCAATCCCGATGCCGAAGCTGACGCGCCGCACGGTGAAGCTCGACCCGGTGTGCACGCCGCGAATCTTGATCACCACGCCCTCAAAGGGCTGGATGCGTTCCTTCTCTTCGTCGCCTTC
>JBAQYV010000069.1:0-15368 GCA_049790315.1 Candidatus Acidiferrales bacterium
CCGCCATCCCCAGCAATTTGCGTCTCGAAGCAAAGTATTCGTTAGTGTTGTCCATGACCGTCCTTTTTCAGGCGCGCTCCAAGCGCAACCTGCACGCATTTCGACCGGATTCCGAGCAAAGCCAGCATCCATTTCATTTTGCCCGCTGAAACGCATGCGGCGAAGCGTGAAACTCGGGTATTGCACCACCGAAGCCGCGAAATATCAAGCGTACAAAATGAGCCACGCGCGACATGGCTGTTATAATGTTGAGTTCACGATGACCAAAAAATCAAAACCGCGACGTCGGCCGCGAACAACTTCCCGGCCCAAGCGCCGTGCGCCGCGCGCCCGCATTGTCGCGGAAGCGCGTCTGCCAACGCGCTTCGGACCATTCACGATTCGCGGCGTCGAAGGCGCCACGCCCGCCGAAAGCGCCGTCGCGCTCGTCCACGGCCGCGTTACGGGCAAGGATGCCCCGCTCGTGCGCATCCATTCGCAATGCCTCACGGGCGACGTCTTCGGCTCCGAGCGCTGCGATTGCCGCGCCCAGCTTGAATATTCCCTGCGCAAAATCGCGCGCGCCCGCTCCGGCGTGCTGCTCTATTTGCCGCAAGAAGGCCGCGGCATCGGCCTGATGAACAAGTTGCGCGCCTACGCCTTGCAGGATCGCGGCCTCGATACCGTGGAGGCCAATCACAAATTGGGATTCGCAGCCGATTCGCGCGATTACAGTTTTTCCGCCGCCGCGCTGCGCCGCCTCGGAGTCCGCCGCGTGCGCCTGCTTTCAAACAATCCCGATAAAGTTTCGCAACTCGAGCTTGGTGGAATCGAAGTCGTCGAACGCGTACCCTGCCAGCCGCGCGCTTCCCTCGCGTCACGCGCCTACCTGGCGACGAAGAAATCGAAGCTAGGCCATATTCTCGCGGGGATGTGACGCGGGGATGTGAGGCCGGAATGCTCTCGGGAGTTCGCGGCACGCGGCGGTTTGGCGCGGCAACATCGCGGCGCCACGAGTCGTGCCGCGGTTTGGAAACGAGCGTGTCAGCCGCCGCCGACGAGTTGCACGATCTCGAAGCGGTCGTCAGGGCCGATCGGCGTGCTGGTCCACTTGGATTTTGCGAGGATTTCGCCGTTGCGTTCGATCGCGACGCGATCCGCGCGCAGCGTCAGATGATCGAGCAGCGCCGCGACGTTGAGTCCCGCGGGAATTTCGCGCCGCTCGCCGTTCAGCGTGATGCTTACGGCGGGCTCGGTCATTTCGCGCTCTCGGGATCGGCGGAAGCCAGGCGAGCTTTGAGTCGAAAACGCAACTCGCCGCGCGATTCGCCGGATATGGCTTGAACCACGAAGACGGCGTCCGGCATCGGCGCGTTGAGCGGCAAGTCTAAGATCGCCTTGCCGGCGGCATCGGCGCTGGCGGACACAGACGACGAGATTACACCGCCGGCTTCGACCCGCGCTTCTACCGCGGCTCCCGTGGCCGGCGTGCCGTCCTCAAACGTTACGTCCACCACGATTGCCGCGACTGCTGGATCGCCCGCTTTCGCGCTCGCAGCCTGCGCGAACCACGAGCCGCGATCGCGCGGAGTAATGATGAGCGCTGCCACCTTCGCCGCGGCGGCGTGGGCTGAAGCCGCCGCGGCAACCGCAGTCTCCGCGTCTGCGCGCAACGCCCCGCTTTCGACATGCGCGATCACCGCCTGATGTTGGCGCTCGACGCGTTCGCTAAGCTGCAGCGCGGAATCATTCAGCGAGCCGGCAGCCTTGGCCTCGCCAGCGCGCAAATTATTTTGCAAGCTTGCATCGTGAAAATTCGTCGGCGCTTCGTCATCGCGCAAGTTCGCAGGCGATCCATCCACGCGCAAGTTCGTCTGCGCCTCGTCATCGCGCGAGTTCGGTCGCGCATCGTCATCGCGCAAGTTCGTAGGCGATTCATCCTCGCGCGAGTTCGGTCGCGCATCGTCATCGCGCAAGTTCGTCCGCACGCGGTGAATTACTCGGCCCGAAATGTACACGACGGTGTCGATCACGACGCCGTCTTCGCCGCGCTGCTCGGTCTGAACGTGGTACACAATTTCGCCCACGCGCACATTTGAGTTGAATCCGGAAGTCATTTGCGGCGAATTTTCCTCGCGCAGCCCCGCGCCGTCGACGAATTATCCTCGCGCAGCCCCGCGCGATCGGCGAATTTTCCCCGCGCGGCCCGCGCGATCGGCGAATTGTTCCGCGCGAATGGAACTTCGCGCGCGGCCACCGCAGGAAGATTCCAAATGAGCGCCTCAAAAAGAGGCGCTCAGTGGAATTGACCGCGCGGCAGCCGGTCGCTATTATATTCGTTCTAGCCCATGACGGAAAACACTCTCGCCAACTACGCGCCGCTTCTGTTGCACTTCCTTTTGGCAGTGGCCATGGGAGGCGCGATTTTGCTGGTGTCGGCAATTGTCGGCTGGCACAGGCCGTCGCGGATAAAGGAATCGCCATACGAGTGCGGCGTCGAACCCGTCGGCGACGCGCGGCAACCGGTTCCTGTGAAGTTTTATTTGGTGGCGATGGTATTTATTCTGTTCGATGTGGAAGCCATCTTTCTATATCCGTGGGCATACGTGTACCGGCAATTGCGGTGGTTCGGATTCGTGGAGATGATCGTTTATATCGCCATCCTGCTGGCAGGTTATTTCTATCTCTGGAAGAAAGGCGCGCTGGATTGGAATCATGAGCCGGCGCGCGAGAAACGCGGTTCGTGACAGAAACGCCGGACGTCGATCAGCACCCGATCGTAACCAAAGTGCGCGCCTGGGATTCCGAGGCGATCGCAGAAACCCTGTTTTTTCGGGGCGAAACTACTTTGGTGATCGCGCGCGAGCGATTGCGCCGCGTGGCGGAATACCTGGCCACGCAGCCCGATCTCGATTTCAAACTCCTTGTGGACATTACTGCCGTGGACCGCTTCCCTGTCGAACCACGTTTTGAATTGAACTACCACATGGTTTCGCTATCGCGGCGCGAGCGGCTGCGGCTGCGCGTGCGCGTTGCGGGCCGCGATCCCGTGGCGGATTCGGTGACGCAAGTTTGGCCCACGGCGAACTGGCACGAGCGCGAGATTTTCGATTTGTTCGGCGTGCGCTTCGCGGGACATCCCGATCTGCGCCGCATCCTTCTGCCAGAAGATTGGGAAGGTTTTCCGCTGCGCAAGGATTATCCGGTGGAGGGCCCGCGCTGATGAACACAGTCGAGACAGCGACGGGGCCGGCGAAAACACTGGTCCTCAATATGGGGCCGCAACATCCGTCAACGCACGGCGTACTGCGCGTTGTGCTGGAACTTGACGGCGAAACAATCGTGAAAGCGGTGCCGGAAATCGGTTACCTGCACACCGGCATCGAGAAGAACGGCGAGGCGCTAACCTATTCGCAAGCCATCACGATCACGGACCGGCTGGATTACCTGGCTCCGCTCTCAAATAATTTGTGCTACTGCTTGGCGGTGGAAAAGTTAATCGGGCTTGAGCCGCCGCCGCGCGCGAAATATATCCGCGTGTTGCTGACGGAATTGACGCGCATTCAATCTCATTTGGTGTGGCTGGGCACGCACGCGATCGATCTGGGCGCGATGTCGGTTTTTCTATATTGTTTCCGCGAGCGCGAAGAAATTCTGAAGATTTTTGAAATGGTTTCCGGGCAGCGCATGATGACGAGTTATTTTCGCATCGGCGGACTGGCGCTGGAACCTCCGCCCGGATATCTGGATCGCGTGGCGCGATTCATGCGCATGTTTCCGGAGCGAATCGACGAATACGAATCGTTGCTTACGCGGAACAGCATTTGGCTGGGACGCACGCAAGGCATCGGCTACCTGACCGCGAAGGACGCAATCGCGATGGGCGTGACCGGACCGATGCTGCGCGCTTCGGGCGTGGATTACGACGTCCGCAAATATTTTCCGTATGGCGGCTACGACGAATTCCAGTTCGACGTGCCCACGCGCACGGAAGGCGATTGCTACGCGCGCTATTTGCAGCGGGTGGCGGAAATGCGCGAGAGCATGAAGATCGTTCGCCAAGCCATGGAGAAAATTCCGTCCGAGGGGCCGACTCGCGCCGAGGCGCCGGGCATCGTGCCGCCGCAACGCGAGAAAATGAAGACGGAAATGGAATCGCTGATCTACCACTTCAAAATTTTCACAGAAGGCTTTTCGCCGCCGCCGGGCGAGGTGTATCAGGCAATCGAATCTCCGCGCGGCGAGCTCGGTTTTTTCATCGCCAGCGACGGATCGCCAAAGCCTTATCGCATGAAAGTTCGCGCGCCGTCATTCGTGAATCTGCAATCGTTGCAGACGCTGGTGAAGGGGCGGCTTCTGGCGGACGTGGTGACGTGTATCGGAACCACGGACATCGTTTTGGGGGAAGTGGACCGCTGATGGAATTGCCGGCCGAACTCGAACAGAAATTTCAGACGCTGCTGAGCCGCTACCCGGTGAAGCGTTCGGCGCTGGTGCCGATGGCGCTGTACGCGCAGGACGTTTTCGGAAGCGTGAGCGACGAATTGATCGCGGAAATCGCGAAGCGGCTGGATCTGAACGCTCTGCAAGTGCTCGAAACGCTGGAATATTACACGATGCTGCGGCGCAAGCCGGCCGGGCGCTATCACGTGCAGGTGTGCACGAACGTATCGTGCAAACTTCGCGGCGGCGACAAGCTGTGGGAATACGCGCAGCGCAAACTGGAAATCGCAAACAAGGAAACTTCCGCCGACGGGCAATTCTCACTCGAAGAAGTGGAATGCATCGGCGCCTGCACGGGCGCGCCCGCCATGCAGGTGAATTACGACTTCTACGAGAATCTGACGCCCGAGCGATTCGAGGGAATCATCGCGCGGCTGGACCGCGGCGAAAAGCCGCCGTCGGCCCGCCCGACGTCGGGTTCAGTGCATCCGCGGCATCCGGCGGAAGTGCCGGTGATCAGCCGGCTATTCGGCGTGGAAAATTCGCACACGCTCGCCGTCTATCTGCAAAATGACGGCTACAAGGGCCTGGAAAAAGCGCTTTCGATGACGCCCGACCAGGTGATCGACGAAGTGAAGAAATCGAATCTGCGCGGACGCGGCGGCGCCGGTTTCCCGACGGGAATGAAGTGGAGCTTCGTGCCCAAGGAATCGTCGAAGGGCAAATATATTCTGGCCAACTGCGACGAGAGCGAACCGGGTACCTGCAAAGACCGCCCGCTGATGGAAATGGTCCCGCATCAATTAATCGAGGGCATCATCATCGCCGCGTATGCCACGGGCGCCCACAAAGGATACGCCTACATTCGCGGCGAATATCGATACGTGCTGGATATCGTGGACGCCGCGATCGCCGAGGCTTACGCGGGCGGCTACCTTGGAAAAAATGTGATGGGCAGCACGTTCTCATTCGATCTTGCGTCGCACACCGGCGCTGGTTCGTACGAATGCGGCGAGGAATCGGCGCTGATGGAATCGCTCGAGGGAAAACGCGGCTATCCGCGCATCCGGCCGCCCTTCCCCGCCGTGGTCGGACTGTACGGCGCGCCGACGGTTATCAATAATGCGGAGACGCTTTCGTCCGTACCGGCGATATTGCATCGCGGCGGCGAATGGTACGCGTCGCTCGGCACGCCGAAAAACGGCGGCACGCGATTGTTTTGCATTTCGGGCCACGTCAACAAGCCCGGCATCTACGAATTGCCGATGGGATTTCCTTTGACGCGGATGATCGAAGAAGTTGCCGGCGGCATGGCGGGCGGGCGAAAACTGAAAGCCGTGATTCCGGGCGGAAGTTCCTGTCCGTTGCTGAAGGCCGAGGAAATCGAAGGCCTGCTGATGGATTACGATTCGGTGGCCAAGGCCGGCTCGATGCTCGGCTCGGGCGGCACGATTATTATCGATGAGCAGACGTGCATGGTGGACTTGTGCCGGCGGATTATGCACTTTTACGCGCACGAATCCTGCGGGTGGTGCATTCCGTGCCGCGAGGGTACCGCGTGGTTGCGGAAACTGCTCGATCGCATTCACGATGGCGGCGGCCGGGAGTCGGATCTACCGATGGTCGGCGAGCTGGCGAAAAATATGTTGGGGCGAACGTTTTGTCCCTTGGGCGACGCCGCGGCGTTGCCGACGATAAGTATCGCGAAGAAATGGCCGGAAGAGTTCAAGGAACATCTGTCCGGCAAATGTCCTTACAAGCCCGCCGACGTTCTGGCAGGCGCGCTCTGAGACCTTCGATGCCTGAACCCACTAAAAACGTTACGTTCACGCTCAACGGCAAGGAAATCGTGGTGGCGCCAGGCACGTTGGTGATCGAAGCAGCGCGCCGGCTCGGCACCGAAGTGCCGTCATTCTGCTATTACCCGGGGCTTTCACTGCAAGCGGCGTGCCGCATGTGTCTGGTTGAGGTGGAAAAAGCGCCGAAGCTGCAAACGGCCTGCACGCTGGTCGCGACGCCCGGCATGATCGTGCGCACGGACACCGAGCAAGTGCACGCGGCGCGCAAGAACATGCTGGAATTTTTGCTGACGAATCATCCGCTGGATTGCCCGGTGTGCGACAAGGGCGGCGAATGCGAATTGCAGGACATGGTTTTCCGCTACGGCGCCGACAAGAGCCGCTTCGCGGAAGAAAAATTGCATCGGCCGGAAGAAAAGTGGTCGGAGTTGGTTTATTACGATGCGCCGCGGTGCATTTTGTGCTTCCGTTGCGTGCGCGTGTGCGATGAAGGCATGGACGTGAAGGCGCTGGGCGTGGGGCAGCGCGGCGTGCAATCGGTGATTTTGCCGAATCGCGAGGGCGGGTTGGACTGCGAGGAGTGCGGGATGTGCATCGACATCTGCCCCGTCGGCGCGCTCACCAGCGGCACGTACCGCTATCAGACACGGCCGTGGGAAATGAACTACGTGCCGACCGTGTGCACGCATTGCTCGAACGGTTGCAAAACGACTTTGTCGGTGCGCAATCACGAGATTTTGCGGGCGAACAATCGCGATCTTTCCGGTTACAACAAAGATTTTCTGTGCGTGAAGGGGCGATTCGGATTCGATTTCACGCGCCATCCGCAGCGATTGCGCGAGCCTCTGGTGCGGCGCAATGGCGCTTTGGCGCCAGCATCATGGGAAGACGCGATCGGCGAGATCGCGGCGCGGCTGGCTGCGGTTCAGAAGAAACATGGCGCGAGCGGTATCGGCGTGATCGGATCGAATCGCACGACGAACGAAGAAAATTATCTGCTTGGACGGTTGGCGCGCGCGTCGCTGGGCACGAACAATATCGATCATCACCGGACAGCGGACTACGCGGGTCTGGTGGCGGAAGTGGGCAAGGCGGGCAAGAAAGACGCGACTTCGTTTGCGACGATGGGCGATCTTGAATCGGCCGGCGCGTTTCTGGTGATCGCAAACGATCCCACCGAGGAAAATCCTCTGGTTGCCTGGCAGATTCGCGCGGCGATCCGGCATTTCGCGTCGCGGCTGTACATTATTAATTCGAGCGCGATCAAGCTGGGGCGCAAGGCCGCGCAGTTCGTCGAAACGGCGGGCGGCGGCGAAGCGGCGGCGGTGAAATGGCTGGCAACGGGGCAAGGCAACGTTAGCGACGATGCGAAGAAATCGCTGGACGCACTGCGCTCCGCGATCGAGAAGGAAACCGATCTCGTTATTTTATTCGGCGCGGGAATCGCGGGCGGCGCGATCGCGGACCTGGTTGCGTGGGGCGCCGCGCGCGCGGGACGCACGCGATTCATGGCGTTGGGCGATTATGCAAATTCGCGCGGCGCCGCCGACATGGGGCTGCTGCCGGACCGGCTGCCGGGCTACGCGCATATTTCGGATGCCACAGCGCGCGGCGCATTCGGCAAACTTTGGGACGCGACGCTGCCGGACACGCGCGGCCTGAACGCTTCGCAGATGATGGAAGCGGCGTTCACGGGGCGATTGCCGGCACTGTATGTTGTGGGCGCGAATCCCGTGGAAACATTCGGACGCGCGGGCGCGGCGCGGCCCGCGGGCTTGGAACTGCTCGTGGTACACGAATTATTTTTGACGGAGACGGCGCGCATGGCCGATGTGGTGCTGCCCGCGGCGTGCCTGTACGAAAAAGACGGCACGGCGACGAACACGGCGGGCGAAGTGCAGCTTGTGCGCAAGGCGAGCGAGTTGATGGGGCCGCGCTCGGACTTCGATTTGCTGCGATTGCTTTCGCATCAACTGGCGCGGCTCGGCGTTGGCCAGCCATTTCCATTGCGTACGCCCGCGGCTGCATTTGAGGAAATCAGAGAACATGTTCCCGGCTACGGTGTGCCGTGGGCCGCGTTACTGGGCGGAGCCGCCGAACCTTCGGCGCCGATGGCGAGTCCGAACGGGCAACCGCCGGCCGGCCTGGTTTTCTCCGCGCACGACACGCTATTTACGAGCGGGAGCATGAGCCGCTACCTGAATAAAATTAACGCGCTGTCGGAAGCGGCTCCTGACGGAGCGCAGGCACCGGCGCCCGCGCCGCCTATGCCGAAACTTCACGAACTTAAGGACCCGGCATGAACGCGATCGCGGCGGCGCATCCGATCCTCGTGGTGGCGCTGATAAAAGTTGTGGTGCTGCTGTTCCTGTTGATGACCATGCTGGCGTATCTGACATGGTTCGAGCGCAAGGTTATCGCGCATATTCAATCGCGTTGGGGGCCATACCGCGTGGGACCGCACGGCCTGCTGCAACCGCTGGCCGACGGATTGAAATTTTTGTTCAAGGAAGACCTGGCGCCGGCCGGCGCGGACAAGTTCGTTTTCTTTCTAGCGCCGCTGCTTACGCTGGCGCTGGCGATCACTTCGATCGCGCTGATTCCCTTCGGGCCAAGCGACATCACGATTTTCGGGCAACACACGCCTTTGCAGATCGCGGATTTGTCGCTCGGCTTGCTGTTTCTTTTTGCGATCACGTCGGTGGGCGTGTACGGGGTGACGCTGGCGGGCTGGTCGTCGAACAGCAAGTATTCCCTGCTGGGCGGATTGCGCAGCTCGGCGCAAATGATCAGTTACGAATTGGCGCTGACGCTTTCGGTGGTGGGCGTGCTGCTGATGAGCGGAACTTTGAATCTGCGCGAGATCATTACGGCGCAACAAAGTGTGGGGTGGGGCTTCCTGCACTGGAATTTTTTCGCCGGGCCGATGCCGCAAGTGCTGGGATTCCTGTGCTTCTTCACCGCTTCGGTGGCGGAGACCAATCGCGCGCCATTCGATCTGGCGGAAGCCGAAGGCGAACTGGGCGCCGGCTTTCACACGGAATATTCGAGCTTCAAATTCGCGATGTTCTTCATCGGGGAATACGCGAGCATGGTCACGGTCGCATGCCTGGCAACGATTTTGTTTTTCGGCGGCTGGATCTCTCCGTTTCCGGCAACACCCGCATGGATGTGGACGTTTTACATTCCAACCGTGGGATTGGTGATTGCGGGCATCGCGCTGATCGTCGATGGCATACGTTACCGCACGATTTTTGGGCGGATCGCATTGCCCGTGATCGGACTGGTTCTGCTGGCGCTCGGCGTATTGCTTTCGCGGCCGGGCATCATGGAATTCGCGCAAGGGCCTTTCTGGTTTTTGCTGAAGATGGTGACATTCCTTTTCATTTATGTGTGGGTGCGCGGCACACTGCCGCGAGTCCGCTACGACCAATTGATGGACATGGGCTGGAAGGTGCTGTTTCCGCTGGCGCTCGTAAACGTGGTGCTGACGAGCCTGGCGGTCGCGTGGCGGCCATGAAGGCGGCGGTGCGATGAGCGTGGTATTTCTGGTTTTTGTGGCGCTGGCGGTGCTCGCGGTTGCGGGCGCGGTGAATTTGATCGCGCAGCGGCATCCGATCCACAGCGCGCTTTCGCTGATCGTGGTGATGGTGGCGCTGGCCGGCGAATATTTGCTGATGGGCGCGGAATTTATCGCCGCGGTGCAGATCATCGTGTATGCGGGCGCGATCATGGTGCTTTTTGTTTTCGTGATCATGCTGCTGAACGCGGGCGCGGAAGAGCGCACAAATTTGAGTCATATCGCGCGCTGGCTGGGCTTGCCGGTGGCGGCGATTTTGTTGGCGGAGCTGGCGTGGGCGTTGCGCCGCGGTTCGATGACGGCGGGCAATTTGCCCTCCGGCACGGTTTCGACGTCGCATCTGGCGACGCTGCTGTTTCGCGAATACGTGTTTCCGTTTGAGCTGACGTCGGTTTTGATTCTTGTGGCCATCATGGGCGCGATCGCGCTGGCCAAACGCGAAGAGTAGGGCTGGGCGGTTTCGGCCGCCGCAGGGGGAAATGTTGATTCCTGTTTCGGATGTGCTGGTGCTGAGCGCCGTGCTGTTCGGTTTGGGCGTGATCGGCTTCATTTTTAAACGCAACATCATCACGCTATTCATGTGCATCGAGCTGATGCTGAATGCGGTGAATCTGGCGTTTGTCGCGTTTAGCCGCGCGCTTGGCCAATTGCAGGGACAGATATACGTTTTCTTCGTGATCGTGGTGGCCGCGGCGGAAGCCGCCGTGGGATTGGCGATCGTGATTCTGATCGCGCGCAATCGCCGCTCGCTGAACGTCGAGCGCGTGGACACACTCAAGCTCTAATGCCCATTCTCTACCACCTGTGGATTATTCCGCTGCTGCCCTTGCTGGGCGCGGCGGCGAATGGCTTGCTCGGCCGCGGCTGGAGCAAGAAGCGCGTGAGCATGGTGGCCATCAGCTCGACGGGGCTGGCGTTCGCCGCGGTGCTCGAGCTTACGCGGGAAGTATTCCGATTGGGCCTGGACCAATTGCCGTGGATGCCGGCGAGCTACTTCACTTGGATTTCGGCGGGCGGATTCCGCGCCGACTTCGCGATGCAAGTGGATCAACTTACGCTGGTGATGCTGCTGGTGGTCACGGGCGTCGGCTGGCTGATCCATATTTATTCCACCGCGTACATGGCTGAAGATGGCGGCTACACGCGCTTCTTCGCATACTTGAATCTTTTCATGTTTTTCATGCTGATCCTGGTGCTGGCGGCGAATTACGCGGTGATGTTCGTCGGCTGGGAGGGCGTGGGGCTTGCGAGCTATTTGCTGGTGGGCTTTTTCTTCTTGAAGCAATCGGCGACGAATGCGGGAAACAAAGCGTTTTGGGTGAATCGCATCGGCGATTTCGGCTTTCTGCTGGGACTGTTTCTGATGTTCCGCACGTTCTCTTCGCTCGACTTCACGTCGGTTTTCTCGCAAGCCGCCGGGATGCCGGTGGAATCGTCCGGGCACGGAGTGATGACGGCGATCGCGTTGCTGCTGCTTGTCGGCGCGACGGGAAAATCGGCGCAACTGCCGCTGTACGTCTGGCTGCCCGACGCGATGGAGGGTCCGACGCCGGTGAGCGCGCTGATGCACGCGGCGACGATGGTTACCGCCGGCGTGTATATGGTGGCGCGGTCAAGCATGATTTTCACGCACGCGCCCGCGGCGATGACGGTGGTCGCCGTGATTGGCGCCGTCACGGCGCTATTTGCCGCTACGATTGCGCTGGTCCAAACCGATATCAAGAAGGTGCTGGCTTACTCCACTGTGTCACAGCTGGGATATATGTTTCTGGCGCTCGGCGTGGGCGCGTTCGGGGCGGGCATCTTCCATTTGATGACGCATGCGTTTTTCAAGGGCCTGCTTTTCCTTGCTGCCGGCAGCGTGATTCACGCGATTGGCGGCGAGCAGGATATGCGCAAAATGGGCGGCCTGCGCAAGAAAATCCCGTGGACTTACGGCACGATGCTGGTCGCGACACTGGCGATCTCGGGAGCGCCGGGATTTTCCGGATTTTTCAGCAAGGACGACATTCTGGGCTCGACGGGAACCAGCACGGGCGGGCAGATTCTTTGGATTGTCGGCGTGGTGACGGCGGGGCTGACGGCGTTCTACATGTTCCGGCTGCTGTTTCTGACGTTTCACGGCACGCCGCGCTACGACGAGCACGCCGTGCACGTTCATGAATCGCCGAAAAAGATGCTGGTGCCGCTCGTGGTGCTCGCCGTTCTTTCAGTGATTGGCGGATGGTGGGCCGCGCCGGAACTGTTCGGCGGCGTGAATTATTTCGATCGCTTCCTCGCGCCGGTGTTCGATACGGGCGTCACGACGCTGGAAGAAGTGAGCCGCGCATTCCTTCTGGGGCGCATGGCGGTGGCTGTGGGCGTCGCGCTTGTGGGATTTCTTGTGGCTTGGTGGATGTACATTCGCCGGCCGGGGACGGCGCAGCGCGTCGGGGAATCTCGTTCCGGAATCTACCGGCTTCTCGCGGGCAAATATTTTGTTGACGAGATTTACGCCGCGGTGATTGTGCGGCCGCTGGTTTGGATCTCGCGCGTGCTGCTGTGGCATGGCGTCGACGAAGGCCTGATCGACGGCACCGTGAACGGCGTGGGGCAATCGGCGCAAGTCGGGGGCGGCATTTTGCGCCGCATTTACTCGGGCAATGCGCGCAGCTACGCGACGTGGGTGGTGCTCGGCGCGGCGGCACTGGTTACATTCCTGCTTTGGATGGGGCGCTAGAGTGCAGCACACATATCTACTGACCGTGCTGATTTTCCTGCCGATGGCGGGAGTGCTGGCGCTGCTCGTGCTGCGTTCGGACGATCACGAATGGATTAAGCGTCTGGCGCTGGTGACTGCCGTATCGGAATTTGTTTTTTCGCTGCTGCTCCTGCGCGGATTCGATTCCGCGAACGGCACGTTTCAATTCCAGGAGTTTCGCGACTGGATCCCCTCGCTCGGAATTCACTATCACCTGGGGATGGACGGCATCAGCCTGTTTCTGGTCCTGCTGAGCACGTTCCTGACGCCGATCGCGATGCTGGCTTCGTGGAATTCCGTTCATGAGCGCGTGAAGGCATTTTTCATCGCGCTGCTGGTGCTGGAAACGGGCATGGTGGGCGTGTTCCTCTCGCTCGATCTGTTTTTGTTCTTTCTATTTTGGGAAGCGATGCTGATCCCGATGTATTTCCTGATCGGCGTGTGGGGGCACGAGCGGCGGATTTACGCGGCGGTCAAATTTATTTTGTACACCATGTTTGGCTCGATACTGATGTTCGTGGCCATCGTCTGGCTTGCGCAACTGGCGCACACGTTTGACGTGGTGGCCATTCAAGAGCGGCTGATGACGGGACAGCTCGCGCTTTCCTCGCACACGGAAATGCTGCTCTTTGGGGCATTTTTTCTGGCATTTGCGATCAAGGTGCCGATGTTTCCGCTGCACACATGGCTGCCCGACGCGCACACTGAAGCGCCGACAGCCGGCTCCATTATTCTGGCGGGCGTGCTGCTGAAGATGGGCGCCTACGGCATGCTGCGCTTCTGCCTGCCGTTCTTTCCGGATGCGAGCCGGAGATTCGCGCCGGAGATTGCGACACTCGCAATCATTGGCATCATCTATGGCGCACTGGTCGCCATGGTGCAGACCGATCTGAAGCGGCTGGTCGCGTATTCTTCCGTCAGTCACATGGGCTTCATCGTTTTGGGAATTTTCGCGCTGCATCCGATTTCGGAAAACGGCGCCGTGTTTCAAATGGTCAGCCACGGCGTCACGACCGGCGCGCTGTTCCTTGCGGTTGGGATGCTTTACGACCGCAGGCACACGTTTGCGATTCGCGAATATGGCGGCCTGGCAACACCGATGCCGGTACTGGCGGCGTTCTATCTGTTCATTTGCCTCGCCTCGGCGGGCTTGCCGATGTTGAGCGGATTCGTGGGCGAATTTCTGATTCTGATCGGCACGTTTGTGCGGCACACATCGTGGGCGTCATGGGCCGCGCTCGGCGTGATACTTTCAGCGGTTTACTTGCTCTGGTCGTATCAGCGCGTGTTTTTCGGGCCGGTCACGCTGGAGCGCAATCGCTCGCTGGCCGACGCCTCCGTGCGCGAACGCGGCCTGCTCGGCGTGATGGCGATCGTGATCCTGGCCATGGGCATAGGTTCGACGGGATTTACGCGGCGCATTGAGCCTTCCGTGACGTATCTGCTGGAGTCAATGCAGCGGCCGGCGGTTGATGCGACGGCTCGGCCGGCGCCAGCGGCTGGATCACCGGTTGCGGCGATCGTTCCGGCGGGGGCGCAGTCCGCCGAGGCACATTTTGCGATTCCCCGTCTCGCTGCGACCGACTTCGTGATGACGCATTTTGCGGCGAAGCAGTCTGCGCCGGCGCCGGCTTCGATTCCTGCTCGGGGAGCGGCCGACTAGACATGTTTCCCTCGCACGCAGAAATGTTGCGACTCGCGCCCGAAATCGTCCTCACGATCTTCGGCGCGATCGTGATGTTCGCGTCGGCATTCTTTGAGGCGCCTGCGGGCGCTCCCCAGCCGCGCGGAGCGAATTGGCTCACAGGGATTTCAGTACTCGGCGTGGCCGTTGCGTTTGCGTCCACGATATTCGTGGCGCGCAATCCCGGACCGGCGTTTTCCGGCGTGATCTCCGCAAATTCCTTCAGCATGCTTGTGGACTGGATCATTCTGGGCGCGGCGCTGCTCGTGCTGCTGGGTTCAGCGGGCTACCTGGAACGCGACAACATGGCTCCGGGCGAATTCTGCGCGCTGATTCTATTTGCGGCCACCGGCATGTGCGTGATGGCCAGCGCCACGGAGCTGGTGACGATTTTCATCGGGCTTGAAGTCAGCTCGATCGCAAGCTATGTCCTCGTGGGGTATCGCCGCGATTCGCCGCTGTCGGATGAAGCGGCGATGAAATATTTCCTGCTCGGCTCGTTCGCGACCGCGTTCTTTTTGTATGGCATCGCGCTGGTTTACGGCGCGTCGGGCACCACGCGCCTGGACATGATTTCGGCGTCGCACGCGGGGGTTACACCCGCGCTGATGCCTCTGGGCCTCGGACTGGTTCTTGTAGGGTTGGGCTTCAAAGTTTCCGCGGCTCCATTTCAGATTTGGACGCCCGACGTTTATCAAGGCGCGCCGGCTCCCGTGACGGCGCTTCTTTCGACCGGTCCCAAGGCTGCGGCCTTTGCAGTGCTGCTGCGGATCGTGGCAAGCGTGAATGCGGCATCGGGAGTGTGGCTCTGGGCGCTGTGGGCTGTCGCCGTGTTATCGATGTTCGGCGGGAATTTGGCGGCGCTGGCACAATCGAATACCAAACGGCTTTTGGCCTATAGCTCAATCGCGCACGCCGGCTACATTCTTGCGGCGCTGACGGCTGCCGCGGCTGCATCCGCCGATCCCGGCGCGTGGACCAAAGGCATAGCCGCGGCACTGTTCTACCTGGCGGCATATGCGCTGATGAAACTGGGCGCGTTCCTGATGATCGCGCATCTCTCCGGGCCTGGCGAACAGCGGCAAGAGCTTTCGGATTTCGCGGGCATGGGCATGCGGCAACCGGTCGCCGCGGCGTGCCTTT
>JBAQYV010000070.1:0-34292 GCA_049790315.1 Candidatus Acidiferrales bacterium
GGTTAGGGGTTAGATCAGCTTTAGAACGTGAACTTCGCCGAGGCGAAGAGGGATCGCGCGCCCGAGCTGATCGCCGAAGCGTTGCTTCCGCTCGAGGCGATCGTGGACGAGATTTGCCCGAAGCTTCCGGGGTTGCCCACCGTGAGGGCGGTTGTGGCTGATGGGTTAGAGAAGTGCGGTGTGTTTGTGATGCTGAACGCTTCCAGCTGAAGCTGCAGGTTCATCTGTTCATGGATCGGGAAGGTGCGGCCCAGGCTCAAGTCGAGGTTGAACAGGCCAGGCCCGCGGAATTCGTCACGACCCGAGTTGCCAAATGCGGCACCGCAGGAACCAGTAACCGCGCCAGCCGTACCGCACGCGACCACGGAATAGAAATCGGCCGGGTTGAAATAGGTGCAAGCGGGATTTGAATTGGTGCACGTCACGCCCGGCGGCGGGCCAGGGTTGTTATAGAATTGAATGTTCTGCACGAGCTGGTTGGCGGTTTGCGAGTTGCCCGTAGCGTCCAACGAATTTGAATTCCCGCTTACTGTGAATGGGTAGCCGCTTGCCTTCGTCAGCACTTCGTTCAATTGCCAGCCGCCGAGAAGCTTGCCGCCGAAACCCGACCTCATCCAGCGACCGTCCTTACCGAGGGGACTCTGCTCGACGCCGAAGATTTCAAGGTTGTTGGTTTGATCGAAACCAGCGGTCGCACGGTTCCGGTAAAAGTAATTCGGTGCGGTGAAAAAGAACCCCGAGTCGGAGTAGTTCGTATTGGCGTTATTGATCTGGTCAATCGCATGCGACCATGTGTAGTTGACGCCGATGAAACCACCATGTCCCAGCCGGCGGCTCAATTGCGTCTGCAGGGCGTTATAGCTCCCGGTTGCGCAGGCGCATTGCGAGTTGATAGTTAGTCCATTGGACGTCAATTGCGTTGGGTACTCCAGGTTCATTTGTCCCGCGAGACCCTGGCCTGGATTGGACCAATTGAGGTTGTAATACGCCTGCTCCCGGATCGCGAGAGTGTGGATGCCTGCCACGTTCAAGTTAAATCCCGCACCCAAGTCGCGCTGTACCGTCAGGTTGTAGGACTCGATGTAACCGCGGCGATAGTCCAGCGGGACAGTGGTTGTATTCACGTTAACAAGCGGGATCATACCCGAGCTGACGTTGAATGTGGGAAGCGCTGGGACTCCGAGCCCGAGAGTGTAGGGCCCATAGGTGCAAGTGCTCGCGTTCGTCATGCCGTTGCAGGCGATGCCGACCGCAGCCGCGTTGGGGACTGCCATAAGCTGCGCAGGGTAGTATGTCGAAGGCGAATTCGCCGATACGAGAGCATCAGACGGATACGCGTCACGCAGGTTTCTGAAGTTTGACGGGTCAACGCTGAAGCCGACGCCCGCACGAATCACGGTTTTGGGGGTCAAGCGATAGGCGAGACCCAAGCGGGGAACGATCTGCGGTGGAGTTTTCACGCCATCCCGCAGAGGAACGCTGCCGTTACCGCCGATCAAGACCTGACCGGTAGCGGGATTGAAGACAGGAATTCCTTCCTGCTGCCCCTCGAACGGGGCTTCCGTCATGAAGGGATACCATTCCACGCGTGCGCCGTAGCTTACAGTCAGCTTCTGCGTCGCTTGCCATGTATCCTGTCCATACCAGGAATAT
Organism: Candidatus Acidiferrales bacterium; assembly: GCA_049790315.1. Classification (GTDB taxonomy): domain Bacteria; phylum Acidobacteriota; class Terriglobia; order Acidiferrales; family UBA7541; genus DASPOJ01. The sequence continues at coordinate 1,654 of JBAQYV010000070.1, forward strand.
ACGGATTCGCGTTCGGTGTTTGGAACTCTGGTGTCGCTGGCCTTTCCAGCTCCTGGGCTCCCGGCGGGCAATCCGAGCAGGAAGTCCGCAAACACGTTGTACTGCGTAATGCCCGTGGGTGTCCCGTCGGAGGTCATGTTTCCGTTGAAGTTAAAACCGCCGCGAGCCGTTTGGGCGCTGCCACCCTCCGGTTGGAAATGGTTGATCCCCCAGTGGATTTGCTCGTAACCAAAGCGGATCGCGTGGGTGTGCTTCTGCCAACTGAAGTTGATATCACCGGTGTATTGGTTGTCACGGAACAAGAAAGGATTTGCTGTGTTCGGGTCGCCCATTCCCGAAAAACCCGAAAGATTGAACGCTGGAAAGCCGGCTTGCAGCAGCGTTGAGCCATTGGAACCCGGAATGTCCTCAGCGAGTCCAAAATTATCGCCGGCGATGTTATCAATGTTCAATGCCCCAAGCCGCTGGCGGGTGTATCCAAAGTTCCCGTCCATGATGAAGGAAGGGTTGAAGGCGTACGTGCCACCGAGGCCGACAACCTGAATCCTGGCGGCCGCATTCCCTGGCTGGCCGCCATTCGTTGCGTTGCCGCCTGCTGCGCCGAGACCGGGCGGGTCAAGCGTGTCGGCGAGCGAAATGCTGTAGCGGCCCCACATGGTTGACTTGCTGCTGGGCAGATACGTGAACTTCGCGTCGATATCGTCGCGAGTGTAGTCGCCGTCAGCGTTGTTAACGTAGTTGAATGACTCGGACGGATTGTACGGCGTGAACGGAGCCGCGGCCGTTTGCAGGACTTTGAGGTAGTCGAGCGCGGCGGGGCTGATTTGGGTCAACGGGATAAAATTGTTCACGAACTGAGTGCGGCCCGTTCCTGCGGTAGTACCAGTCGTGGGATTAAATATTGTTACGGGAACCGTGGTGGTTCCGCTGAGATAGCTGCTCGGCAACTGGATTCCCTGAACGCCACCCACGGTCGTAACGCTGTACATGCTGGAGTCCGGAATGAGCTCGTTCACGAACGCGTTCTGACGCTGCGTCGTCCGCTCCCAATCTCCGAAGAAAAACAATTTGTTCTTCAAGATTGGCCCGCCGATATTGCCGGCGTATTGATTGTTGATGTTCTTGCGGAGCGGACCGCACTTGTTGATCGAAACTGTCACGACGCAGTCGGATCCGTACTCATCTGGCTGCGTGAAATAGTTCAGCGCCGTCATGTGCTGATCGTTGTGGCCGAAGAATGCGCCGCCATGGAACTTGTTGGTGCCGGACTTGATCGTGATGTTGACCGCCGCACCGCCCGCCATGCCCTGCTCGGCGTCAAAGGAATTGGTGACGATGTTTACGGTCTCAACGGAATCGGCAGGAGGCACATAGGCCACGTTGGCCGGCAGCCAGGGATACATATCCGTCTGGCCGTCAACCCTGGTGGTATTGGTCTGGGCGCTCGCGCCGTTGACAAAGGCGGTCATACCGCGTTGCGGATTCCCAGAAGCCGAATTCGGTTCCTGCGGCGTGCTGAAGCCGGGGATGACCTTGTACAGGCTCTGGAAATTCCGTCCTTGAGAAGAGTTTATGGGAAGGTTGCCGAGTTCGGAGGTATTCAAGTCCGTGTGAACGTCGCCGCGATCGGTTTGCAGCACAGGAGCGGTTGCGGCAACCGTGACAGTTTCGGTCTTGCCGGCCACGGTCAGAACCGTGTCCGCGCGAAGCACGTTGTTGGTCTTGATGGCGAGGCCTTCCTGAACCGCCGTTCCCAAGCCAGGAGCCGTGATCGTCAACTTGTACGTGCCCGGAACAAGGTCAGTGAACTCAAAGATGCCGCGGTCATCGGTCTTGGTAGTGGAGACCAAGCCAGTGCCGGTGTCGGTGGCCGTAACGTCGGCGTTCGGCACAACCGCGCCAGTTTGATCGGTGACGTTGCCCGTGAGATCGCCGTAGAGCACTTGAGCGTGCGCGGCAACGGGAATCATGCAGATACATGCGACCAATAAAACTAAAGCGTATCCAATGGCCCGAATTCTTTTTACGTTGTCGTTTACAGTCGCCCTACACGACAGAGTGTACTTCGACATTTGCCCCCCTTTATTTTAACCTGACGACTAAATTCGCGTGCCAACACCCCGGAGACTTCCAGAATCTCGATGCCGCCCCGATGCGCCTGATCGCACGCGGCCGCTATTGGCGCGGCCGTAGCCATTCCCCTGCGCGTTTGGGGCGTCCTTCTGTTTCTCAGCGTCCCGCTCCGCATCCTGCTCCGCTTCGCGGGGCGCCGAACCAAAATGCTTTTTGAGAACCAACGCGACCGTGCCACTGAGCCGCGACATGCTCGGATCAGCCGCCGGTCTGACGCGCGGCGGTTTTCCAACCAGGACGGCCGCGGCGACTTCGCTCTCAATGATCGGGCCGAGGCGAGCCCACAGGCGCGTGAACACGCCGACCACGACGATTTCTTCCGGCGCCAGCCCGGCAACGATAATGCGCATGCCGCGACCGATGGCGCGCGCCATCGTGTCCAAGGCTTTCAGCGCCAATGCATCGCCAGTCTCGGCGAGCGCAAGAAGATCCTGAAAACTCAAATCGGTGGAAGCGGATGCCGCGTTCGATTCATGGTAGTAGCGCACGGCGGCGCGCTGCGACGCATAGACTTCCCAACATCCGCGGCCGCCGCAAGTGCAGAGCGGTCCATTCGGATCGAGCGGCACGTGGCCGAATTCGCCGGACATCCCGTTCAGTCCACGGGCCAACTGGCCATTGGTGAAAACGCCCGTGCCAACACCTTCGGAAACAGTGACGACGACAAGATCGCGAATTCTCTCCGCGTGGCCGAACCAGACTTCAGCCAGAACGCATGCGTTGGCGGCGTTTTCGAGTTCCACGCGCATTCCGGTGGCGCTTTCGATCGCGCCTTTAAAATCGAAAGAGGAGCGCCACTTCAAATTGGGCGCGAAAACGACGTGCCGTGTGGCTTCATCGAAGCGGCCCGGCAGACTGATTCCGATGCCCTCGAAAAGCAGGCCCGGATGAGCCTTCGTCAAACGGAGAATTTTGGCGGAAAGATTGGCGGCCATGGTGCGAGGGTCGGGTGATGTGGGAATCGTTTCTTGCGAAAGGAAGCGGCCATTCACGTCCGCCACAGCTATGGTGGTGCGAGCGGGGCGAAGATCGGCAACGACGATGGCGCGCTGTTCATTCAATCGTAGAAATGTAGGGCGTCTTCCGCGCGGAAGCCGTCCGGTTGCGCCGTACACCACCCAGCGTTCCTGGATCAACTGCTCGGTGATGAGCGACACCGTGCTCCGCTGCAACCCGGAAATACGCGCGAGCTCGGCGCGCGAAATCGGCTGGCGGCGGCGAATCAAATTGAGCACCACGCCGCGATTGATATCGCGAGCGGTTTCGCTCGAGGCCACTTGCGTATTGGTGAAGTCCAGTCGCCGCATTTAATTCGTCACGAGAACTAAATCTTCAAATCGATTCACGCGCCTTAAATCAAATTCAAAAAAATTCACAGGTGGTTCGAAAATCGTTGTTGCTTGGAGTGGCGTCGTTGCTTGCGCGCGGCATTAAAAACCCTTTACGTGTACGTGCACGAGCGCGTTTTTGCAGCCGATGGCACACCCTTAAATTCGTGTTGCGAACTATATGCGCATTTCGGCGGTTGTCAAGCATAAATTTCCCCCACCAGGCTTCAGAAAGGTACCTGCCGAATACCTCGATATTGCTTGGTCATGTGGTACGCAAGCCCAGCACCTCGGGTACCGACGAACCCGTTCCCGGCACGAAGGCCGCGCGCCTCACTTCGTCGAGGTAGGGGTGCGCCATCGCGTGTGCGAGGGGCACATGAAACAGCCAATGGTTCCTCGGCGTACGATCCTTGGCGTGTCCTGAATTCGGGGGCGCGCAGTGCAGTCATTGATGTCAGGCTTTCCTCAGACATAATGCAGTTTCAATATGTGCAGTGCGGGCGGCGTCCGCTGTGCTGGTGGCCACAGGAGCCGATTTCAGTGTGGCTATCATGCAGGTGGAAGCCCACCCAGGCAGGGATGCTGGGCGAAAGGGCTGCCCGGCCGGCAGGCGAGGCTCGACGATCGGTGAATCTCGGGTGCCATGTTCGCAATGCCTGGCTAGTGTCTGTGTATATTACAGAAACAAAATCAGTTATATATGCTATAAAATGGACGGCCGGAACTTTGTCGAGATACGCGGCACTAGCCTTCGATGTAACGTTGGTGTAGAACGCGACACATCGTTTGAGCGCGCTTCCGCTAAGGGGGTGGGACCTTCCCGGATTTCATAGCTTCCTGAGGCCTTGAGATATGCGTTGTAGTATTTTATCCCGGCGAGCGCCGCTTTTCTATTCCGACCCAGATGCAGTGCGATGGCTCGCTCTGTGGTCAGGGAAGCACGAAGGGTTTCGTGCCGCTACCTACTGCCTCTCGCGATGGATCTCCACATAATCAAGGGGCGCTAGCTCCATGCCGTCGGGGATGCCTTCAATGCGGATTTTATCGCCGGGGCGAAGCGCGAGGCCCGGGATACGGCGTCGCGTGGAGGAATCGGCGTTGGGCTTGAGCGCGGGCAGATGATCGTCCGCGAGCCACGAATCAACACTCTGGTCATTGATATAGACGCGAAACTTCGACACGCCGTTTGCTTGGTCGAAGTATTCAACGTCGAGTTCGTACCGACCGGCGGCGCCTGAGAAGGCGAATGAAGCCGTGCACTTTTGCGCAGGCGCGGAACATTGTATGGCCTTCCCGCCGGAAGCGGCTTCGGGCGGCGTGACGTCAAAGGGAACGTAGCCCTGAAGCTGCATCGATTCCGCTTCGATGCGGCCGGGATTGTGATCCACGCGGCCGCGCGCATCGGGAATGCCGGACTTCGCGAGAAACCAATCGTCGACCGCGTCACGCCAGACGATCGCATGGCCGGATTGATATTCCAGACGTGCCAGCACGGCGGCGTAGCGATCGTCGTCGACGCGGCCGGCGAGTGACTTCCATTGCGAGACGAATTGCGCGGCATCTTCGGCGCCTTCGTAATGCGAATCGTAAACGTGCTGGATCACGGTTTTTCCGGAGTGCAGCACGTACGTGTACGGAACGTGATGGAAAAATAGAAGCAAGTTATCGGGGCACGCGGCTGGCGATTCGTACAGCTTTTGCACCGCGGGGGAATATTGGCCGATGTAGCCGGTGCCGGTCGCGATGGTGCGATCCATGCCAACGGCGTCGTGATCCGCGCGAACCCATTGGCCCCAGCCGTTGTTTTCGGCGGATTGCGGCGCCGGTCCGTAGTGGGCGCCGGTAATATTTGTGAGCGTGCCGGCGCCGAGAGGACCGGTGTAAAGCTCGTAGACGTGCCAGGAAGCGAGTTGCATCGCCGTGATGGTGCGCACCACGAGAGGATCGTTGCCGAAGGTGAGGCGCGTCCATTCGTCGGCGATCGCGCTCGCGCTTAGATTTGGATTCCACGCCAGGCGACCGAATCCGTAAAGATTGGCCATCGCCAGCGCGTATCCATCCCACGTGGGATCAAGGCCGACGTTTGAGACTCCAACGAATCCGCCGGCTGGGCGATTGAATGTTTTGCCGGACACCAAATCTTTGACGGGCGTCGCGGCGGCGGCGTCCGCGTGCATATCGAAATCCAGCGTTGTCTTCCACATCGGAACCAGGAAGCACAGGTGGCGCTCCTGGCCGGTGTATTCCTGAACGATTTGCAGTTCGATGGCTTCATTTGTTTTCTTGAGCCCGCCGAAAAGTGGAGACGCGGGTTCGCGCACCTGGAAATCGATGGGCCCGTTTTTGATTTGTACGATTACGTTGTCGTCGAATTGGCCGTCAAGCGGATGAAAAATATCGTAGGCGGCGCGGGCGCGATCGTTTTTCAGGTTGGTCCAATCGAGGTGATTGTCATAAACAAATGCGCGGTAGAACAGAACACCGCCATGCGGTTTGAGCGCGCGGGCAATCACGTTGGCCGCGTCGGCGGGCGTGCGGCCGTAAGTGGAGGGGCCGGCGCGGCCCTCGGAATCCGCTTTTACCACGAAGCCGCCGAAATCCGGGATCAAGCTGTAGATTTGGTCCGTCTTCGCGCGCCAGAACTCGGCAACCTTGGGATCGAGCGGATCGAATGAATCGAGGCCGCCGACGACTTTGGGGCTGTTGACGGCGACGGAGAGCGCCAGTTGAATGCCCCAGCGGCGGAAGACGTCGGCGATCCGCGCGACTTGCGGAAGAAAATCATCGTTCAGCACGGCGGGGTTCGCGTTGACATTGTTGATCGCGCAACCGTTGATTCCGACGGATGCGAGCAGGCGGGCGTATTCGTCGACGCGCGTGAGATCGGGCCGGACGGCGCCATTATCGAAGAAGATCGAGCGACCGCCGAAACCCTTTTCGATCGTGCCGTTGATATTGTCCCACTCGTTGACCCAGCGCAGGGGTACGGCGGGTTGCTGAACATCGTTATTTAAAATTGCGATGTTTTCGTTTCGCGCCATTTTGCTGAGAAAGGCAAACACGCCGTAGAGAACGCCGCGCTCGTCGGCGCCGGCGATGATCGTGCATGCGAATCCGTGGACGCGGCCGGTGGCTACGACGAAGCCATCGCCGCTGAGCTTGGCGGGGAGTGCGAGCGCGGGCGCCGCCGTGTGGATATCGGCGAGCGTGCCGAGGACGAAGGCGGATTCCGTGGGCGCGCCGTTCTCAGCGCGAAGTGTTCTTCCGAGCATTCCTTTTACACCGCGAATTAATTCGGCTTGCGCTGTGGCGATTACGGTGGAATCGCCGAGCGCGGACACGGTCGCGGGAAGCGAATCGTATTTCGCGGCGTCGGCTCGGGCCAGCGGGGCGTAACGTAGCCAGGCATCTTCGCCGGATTCTGCGCGCAGGCGCTGGGGCGCGGCAGCGAGCAGCAGGATTGTGGTGAGTGTCAGGGGGACAAAGTACTTCAAGAGTTTACCCCGGGCCCGAAATTTCCGTTGCGGCGCTTCTCATACCACCGTTGCGCATAAGAATCAAATCCCTTTACGTGTACGTGCACGGAGCCTATAGTACGGCGGGTTCGCCCGCGAGTTGAGGGTGCGATTTAAGGGAGGATTCATGCTGCGCCGATTCCGAACGTGGGTACTCGTGTCGATCAGCGTGCCTCTGCTGCTGGCGTACCTCGTGGTGTTTTGTCCGAACGCCACGGCGCAGAGTGCCACGGCCGTAAGCGCGCCTGCGCAGAGCGCACCGGCACAGGGCACGCTGCCTTACCTTGATCGAAATCTATCCGTCGAGCAGCGCGTGGCCGATCTGATGTCGCGAATGACGCTCGAAGAAAAAGTGGCGCAGCTTGAGGGCAGTTGGCAAAACCACGTCTTCGTGAAGGACCCGAGCGTTTTCTTTACGGATGACAAAGGAAACTTTCTTCCGGACCGCGCGGCCACATTGCTGAAGAACGGACTCGGAGAAATGACGCGGCCCAGCGAAGGCAAGTCGGCGCGCGCGACGGCTGAATTCACGAACACGATGCAGAAATGGATTAAAGACAACACACGGTTGGGCATTCCGATTGTCTTTCATGAAGAGTGCTTGCACGGCTATGTGGCGCCGGGGAGCACGGAATACCCGCAAGCGATCGGGCTGGCGTCCACCTGGGACACGCAGTTGGTGGGCAATATATTTTCGGCGACCGCGACGGAAGTGCGCGCGCGCGGCGCGACGCAGTGCCTGACGCCGGTGCTCGATCTGGCGCGCGATCCGCGCTGGGGACGCACCGAAGAGACTTACGGCGAAGATCCGTATTTGGTATCGCGCATCGGAGTCGCGGCGATTGAGGGGTTTCAGGGTCCGGGGCCGGCTATCGATTCGTCTCACGTGTTTGCGACGGCCAAACATTTCGCGGTCCATGGACAGCCGGAGGGCGGTACGAACGTGGCGCCGGGAAATTATTCGGAGCGCGTGATTCGCGAATACTTTTTGAAGCCGTTTCAGGCCGCGGTGGAAGAAGCGCATGTGGGAGCCGTGATGGCTTCCTACAATGAAATTGACGGAATTCCATCGCACAGCAATACGCATTTGCTGACGGATATTCTGCGCGACGAGTGGGGATTCCAGGGAGTGGTGGTTTCCGATTATTTTGGAATTACCGATCTAAATGATCTACATCACGTGGTTGCGACCAACGCGCAAGCCGCGAAAATGGCGCTTGAAGCGGGCGTCGACATCGAATTGCCGGCGGGAAACGCATACAACACGTTGATCGACCAGGTTCATCAGGGATTGGTTTCCGAAGCGATGATCGATCGCGCGGTGGCGCGCGTGCTGCGCATGAAATTTCTGACCGGGCTTTTCGACAATCCTTATGTCGATCCCGATTACGCGGAAAAAATCACCAACGACGCGGAACATCAGGCGCTTGCGCTGAAAGCGGCGCATGAGGCCATTATTCTGCTGAAGAATGAAAATAACTTATTGCCGCTCGATGCGTCCAAATACAAGCGGATCGCGGTGATCGGCCCGAACGCGGCCGATGTGCATCTGGGCGGTTACAGCGACACTTCAGGGCCGGGCGTGAGCGTTCTGCAGGGAATCAAGAGCAAGGTGGGCACGCGCGCCGACGTGGTGTACTCCGAGGGCGTGAAGATCACCGAGTCGCTGCCGGATTGGAACGCGGATCTGGTTGTCCTGGGCGATCCCGCGCTGAATGCGCAGCGCATTCAGGCGGCGGTGAAGGTTGCGCAAAAGGCCGACATTATTATTCTGGCGCTCGGCGGCAACGAACAGACATCGCGCGAAGCCTGGGCTGCGAATCACCCGGGCGATCGCGACAATTTGGATTTGCTTGGCAATCAGGACGATCTGGTGAAAGCGATGCTGGCGCTGGGCAAACCGGTGGTCGTCGTTCTGCAGCACGGCCGGCCGAACTCGATCAACTATATCGCGCAGAATGTGCCGGCGATTCTGGATGGCTGGTATCTGGGCCAGGCGGGCGGGACGGCGGTTGCGGATGTTCTTTTCGGAGACTACAACCCGGGCGGAAAATTGCCGATCACGGTTCCGCGCAATGTGGGGCAACTCCCGGATTACTACTACCAAAAGCCATCGGCCAAACGTGAATATCTTGGTTCAACCGTATTGCCGCTCTATCCATTCGGTTTTGGATTGAGCTACACCACGTTCGCGTTCGCGAATCTGCGGCTCGCGCCGGATACGATTGGGCCGCAGGGCGAAACAACGGTTTCCGTGGACGTGACGAACACGGGCAAAGTGCGCGGAGACGAGATCGTGCAGCTTTACATCCGCGACGAAGTGAGTTCAGTCACGCGGCCTGTCAAGGAATTGCGCGGATTCCGGCGGATCACGCTCGATCCGGGGCAGACGCAGACCGTGACATTTAAATTGGGGTTTGACGAATTGTCGTTTTTGAATCGCGATATGCATCGAGTAGTTGAGCCGGGAACTTTCAAGATCATGGTTGGCGGGAATTCGGTGGATTTGACGGACACAACGCTGACGGTAGCAGCGCGATAGAACCCACGGCGGATACGCCGCCGATACGCAGATGAAACGAACGGGCGTTCACAAAATCGCCGAGCTGGCCAAGGTGTCTACGGGCACCGTGGACCGCGCCTTGCATGGGCGTCCGGGAATCAGCGAAGGCACGCGAAAGAAAATTCTGCGGATTGCAAAGAGGATTGCCTACACGCCGCATCCCGCGGCGCGTGTGCTTTCGATCGGCCGCGCCAGTCTGCGCATCGGAATCTGCATCCCCGAAGAGATTCATTTTTTCTACGACCAGATGCGCGCGGGAATTTTCGACGAGGCGCGGCGCGTGCACGGTCTTGGTGTCGAGATCATCTATATGCCGGTGCCCAGCCTGGGCGCGGGAGAAAAGGAACGGGTGATCGAGCTGCTGGGTCGTGGCGTGAATGCTCTGGTTGTGACGCCGGGCAATCCAAAGTCGATCAGGGCCTCGATTGACCGGGCGGAAAAGAAAAATGTACGCGTCGTTTGCATCGTGACGGACGCGCCACGAAGCAGACGCTCAGGCGTCGTGTGCGTCGATCCGAAACTTAGCGGACATCTGGCGGCGGAATTGATGGCCAAATTCGTGCGGCCCGGGTCTGAGGCTGCGCTGATCACCGGCATGCTGACAGCCGAGGAACACAGACTCAAGACCGAGGCTTTTTGCGCCGGCTTTCGCAAGGAGTGTCCCGGCGGGACGATCGCGGCGGTTGTCGAAGCGCACGAATCGGCGGAAGAAAGCTATCGCAAGACGTGCAAATTGCTCGCCGACCATCCGGATCTGGGCGGCATTTATGTAAGTACGGTGAACTGCTTGCCGGTGTGCCGGGCTCTGCGCGATCACAAGCGTGCGGGACGCGTGCAACTGATCACCACCGATCTTTTCCCTCAAATGGTGCCGCAGTTCGAGCGCAAGACAATCCAAGCTTCGATTTATCAGGATCCTTATTTGCAGGGACAGACTGCCGTCCGTTTGCTCGCCGATTTCCTTTTGAACGGAATCGAGATTCCCAACACAAATTATTTGAATCCGGGAGTCGCGCTGCGGTCAAATCTATTTCTCTTTCGCGAAGTTCGGCGAAAGGGAGGCGCGGGGCGATCGATGCGACTGCCCACGCGATCCGAATAACCGTTGCTGCATAGTTTTTGCCGCAAACGGCTGCCGCGAGTCATTACTTCCACTGGAATATTATTTCCTTCCTGAAGCATCGCCGCACGAATGTTCGGGCGCAAGCGTTGCTCTGCGCGCTTCTAAACGCGCACACGAATTCTTTTAACGGCTCGAGCCTCATCGCGATGCCGCGGCCGGGTTGCGCGAGTGGCTCGACTTCCAGTGAGCTAATCGGTAGGATTTAAAGCGCCGGACGACGCACACAATGTTGAATTGCAGCATGCTCGGAAGGCGCGAGCCCAAAGGCGTTATGCCGCATCTCTTGCCGCCGAAAGATGTTACAGGTCTTCGATCGCGATGTTTTTGCGCTGTGCTTGCCGCCGCTGCACTGGAATTGTCGCTCGTTGCCGCGGCGCCTGTGCGCGCGCAAGCGCCCGTGCAAAGAACGTCCGCGCAGCGAGCCACCGATGCTGGCGATTCTTTGCCTGAGACTACATCGATCGCGACGGATCTTTCTCCCCGTCTGGAGCGCAAGAATGTTCTGAAGGCCATCACCAAAGTGGCCGATTGGGAACTGGATCGCGCGCAACCTCGCTTCAATCAGGATTGGACCTATGCGGCGCTGTATACCGGATTCATGGCGGTGCCGCTTGAGGCGGAAGGCGACAAGTATCAGAAGGCCATGGCGGCGGTGGGAGAAAAATTCAATTGGCAGCTCGGTCCTCGACCGACTTTTGCCGACGACCACGCGATCGGGCAGACATACTTGGAGCTGTATCTGAAATTGCGCGATCCGAAAATGCTGGGGCCGACCAAGCAGCGCATGGACGATCTGCTGAAGACGCCCGATCCCACGGACAAGCCGCTTTGGTGGTGGTGCGACGCGTTATTCATGGCGCCTCCGGTGCTCGCGCGGTTGTACGGAACCACGGGAGATATTCGCTACCTCGATTTCATGGATCACGAATGGTGGATCACGTCGCACGAATTGTACGATCCGCAGCAACACCTTTTTTCCCGCGATGCGAGCTTCCTCGATAAGCACGAAGCCAACGGGAGCAAATTGTTCTGGGCGCGCGGAAATGGATGGGTGATGGCGGGACTCGCTCGCGTGCTGCAATACATGCCGGAAACTTATCCTGCGCGCGCGAAATATGTGCAGCAATTTAAAGAGATGGCCGCGGCCGTGGCGCCGCTGCAGGGCACGGATGGATTGTGGCGGCCGGGATTGCTCGATGAGGACGCTTATCCTTTGCCGGAGAATTCGGGATCGTCGTTTTTTGCCTACGCGTTCGCGTGGGGCGTGAATCAAGGAATTCTTGACCGGAAAACATATCAACCCGTAGTCGAACGAGCCTGGGCGGGACTTCTGACGCACATTTATGCCGACGGACGCTTAGGATCGATACAGCCAGTTGGCGCGGCGCCCGGCGCGTACACGGAAACTTCGAGTTACGTTTACGGCGTGGGAGCATTCTTGCTGGCCGGTTCGGAAATTTACTGCATGGCTCACTAAATATCTCTCTGACGCAGCGGCGAGCGAGTGTCGTACGTGGCGATCGAGTGAGTGGATGGAACGCTAAATTGGGAGCGATTGGGGAATTATGAAGATCATTCAGCTTGCAGATGCACAGCGCTATCCGCGAATGACGACGAGCGAATTACGCGAAACATTTTTGATCGGCGACTTGTTTCGTGCGGGGCAAATCAATGCTGTTTACGTCGATCTGGATCGCACGATCATCGGATCCGCGGTGCCGCTCGCGGAGCCGCTTGCTCTGGGCGCGGATCCGGAACTGCGCGCGTCCTATTTTACGGAGCGGCGCGAGCTCGGCGTCTTGAATATTGGCGGCGATGGCGCGGTACGCGTGAACGATAAGGAATTTCCGCTGGCCAATCTCGATTGTCTTTACGTGGGGCGCGGAAACGAGAAAGTTTCGTTCACGAGCAAATCCGCGAACAAGCCGGCGGAATTTTATCTGTTGAGTTATCCGGCGCACGCGGTGCATCCGACGGCTTCGGTGGAATCGTCGAAGGTGGCGCCGGTATTGCTGGGCGCGGCGGAGACTTGCAACAGAAGAGCGATCACCAAGCTGATTCATCTCGAAGGCGTAAAGAGCTGCCAGTTGGTGATGGGCTTCACGCAGCTCGATTCCGGAAGCGCCTGGAACACCATGCCGCCGCACACGCATATGCGGCGCTCGGAAGTTTATTTATATTTCAATCTTCAGCCGGAGGATCGAGTGCTGCATTTAATGGGCCCGTCCAATGAGATCCGGGCGATCGTCGTGAAGGATAAGCAGGCGGTGATTTCGCCGGGATGGTCCATTCACGCGGGCGTGGGAACCAGAAACTACACTTTCTGCTGGGGAATGGGCGGCGAAAATCAGGTTTACACGGATATGGATGCGCTGAAGATTTCGGATTTGATCTGATCGCGGACATTCGCGCGAAATACATCACGAAGAAAGAAGGCCACGTGGGCATTTTGGAAGCGTTCCATCTGCGGGGCAAGAATGCGCTGGTGACGGGATCGTCACGAGGATTGGGCGCGGGAATGGCGATCGCGCTGGCGGAAGCGGGCGCGAACGTTGCGGTGCATGGATCGACGGAAAAGCCGGCTGCGACGGCGGAAGCGATTCGCAAGATCGGCGTGAAGCACGCGGCGCTGGTCGGTGATGTGCGGACACTCGAGGTGTGCCATCGGCTCATCGAAGAAACTGTGGGAGCGCTTGGCTCGATCGATATTCTCGTAAACAATGCCGGCATGATCCGGCGCGCTCCCGCTGAGGATTTTTCCGACACGGATTGGACAGACGTGTTGGCGGCGAACTTGAGCGCCGTTTTCCGCCTGAGCCAGAAAGCCGGCCGGCACATGCTGCGGCAAGGCTCGGGCAAGATCGTCAATATCGCATCGCTTTTATCGTTTCAGGGCGGAATCACCGTGCCCGCGTATGCCGCGGCCAAGGGCGGAGTAGCGCAGCTTACGAAAGCGCTGGCGAACGAATGGTCGTCGAAGGGCATTAACGTGAATGCCATCGCGCCCGGTTATATGGCCACTGACAACACCGCGGCCCTGCGAAGCGATGCGGTGCGCGCGCCTCAGATTCTGCAAAGAATTCCCGCCGGTCGTTGGGGCACTCCGGAAGACATGGCGGGGGCCGTGGTGTTTCTGGCCTCAAACGCCAGCAATTACGTGCATGGTCACGTGCTCGTGGTCGATGGTGGATGGCTCGGGCGCTGACGTCTACCGGTTCGTTCCGTATTGCGCAAGTCTGCTTGGATTCTTCGTCTCACCTTTGATAAAGTGCCGCACCAGTTACCCACGGCGTTCCGTTTGATCGGAGGCTGCGATGTCTACGCTCGACCTGCGACCACTTTCTCTCGGCGAAATCCTCGACCGCACGTTCACGCTTTATCGTGGCAACTTCCTCTTATTTGCCGGCATTTCCGCCATTCCTCAAGTGCTGGTTTTGGTGGCCCAGCTCATGCCTGCGTTGTTCTTTTCTTCGGCGTCGGTCTTCTCCTTGCCCGGAAATCCCAATGCGGCGCCTCGGCTGCCGAATTTGTCGCCGGCGGTCATCGCCGCGGCAGTGGGATTTTTTCTCGTGTTTATTCTTCTCGTGGTATTCGTCACGATGCTGGCGCAGGGCGCAACCGTGATCGCTGTTTCTGATTTATATCTCGGCCGGCCGACCACGCTGATCGGCGCATTTCGCCGCGTATGGAGAAAAGTGCTCACGATTTTCGCCGTGGCCGTGCTCAGCGGTTTCGCGATGATTGCCGGTTTTATTTTTCTGATCGTACCGGGGATTTACATCGCATGCCGGTTGGCCCTGGGCGTTCAGGCCGCCGTGCTGGAAGATGCCGGGCCGATCGATGCCTTAAGTCGGAGCTTCGCGCTCACGAAAGATACCGCGGGCCGCGTGTTTTTGACCTACGTATTATATGGTTGCCTGCTGGGCGCGGCTTTCGGAGCAGTTTACTTTTTGCTGGGAATTCCGCTGGCCATCGGCGTGGCCCTGGAGAAAAATAATGCCGCCATGATCGCGTTAATGACGATTCTGCCCGCGGTGATGAGCTTTCTTGCCGGCGCGCTCGTTGCTCCTTTCCTGATGATTGCCATGTCGATTTTGTACTATGACACGCGGGTTCGGAAAGAAGGGCTTGACGTGCAGATGATGATGAACCGTTTGGGCGAAGCGGCGCCACCGGCCATTGCCGCGCCCGAGCTTCTTTCCTAGAGTTTCTTTCGCGGTCGCGATTCGGGAGTGTCCGTTGCTGATGAAGTCATCTGCTCGTAAGCTGGGTCCGTACGCGATCCTTTTTTTTCTGCTCTTCGCGCCGCTCACCAGCGCCCAGCCGCGGGATTCTCCTTCTGCCGATGCGGGCGCGGCGTCGATTTCGATGGACGCTTCTTCATTCGCCAAGGAACTCCATAGACTACAAAGTGTTATTCAGGAAAATCAGGCGGCGCCCGGGCAGATTGCTCAAATACGAACCAGTTTGCCTGACCAGTGGTACGTGAGAACGGCCGACGGGAGCTACGAGATTTCAAGCGCGCCGCTCCGAACACTTCTCGAAAAGGCCGAACAGTATCCGCAGCGGAGTCCGAATCTGATTCGTGCGGCGAATCAATGGCTCGCGGAAGAGGCGCGGCAGATCGAAAGCTACACGGCGGCTGAACCCATCGACGGCTTGAGCGCGCGCGCCGCGCTTACCACGATCTTGGCGCGCCGTGAATTTCGCGGCCTGGGCAGAACGAGCGCGCGTGACATATTGATGCAGAAATTCCAGGATTGGATGGAGAAGATTTGGGAATGGTTCGTCGGCCACATTGGCCGGCACGAGACCGGCGCGAAAATCTTTTTTGAGCTTTTGCTCTTCCTCGCGGTCGTGTGGCTGGGCGCGGTGCTCGTGCGATTCTGGACGCGCCGCGCGCGCTTTGATGAATTGCGCGCGCCGCAGTCGGTTGCGATTGCGCGATCGTGGCAGGAGTGGATTCGCGCCGCGCGCGAGGCATCGGAACGTGGCGATTTTCGCGAGGCAGTGCACTCCGCATACTGGGCGGGGATTGCGTACCTCGAAGCGATTGAGTTGATCGCGCCGGATCGCACGCGCACTCCGCGGGAATATGTGCGGTTGCTTTCTAAGCCGCGTCCGGACATCGCAACGCCGCTCGAACAACCACGCGCGGCTCTTGCGGCGCTCACGGCGCGCCTCGAGCAAGTCTGGTATGGTCACCGTCCGGCCAGCCGCGAGGATTACGCGGAATCCATGCGTCACGTCGAGGGGCTCGGATGCCAATTGCATTAGATCCGGCCGATCGAAAGCTCCTGATGGCCGCCGGCGCGGTTTTGCTTCTGCTCATAGGCGCGGTTGCTTTTGAATCTCCGTCGGGACAAACCGATGAACAAGGTGAAACGATCCCTTCATCGTATTACTCTTCGGCGGGTGGCGCTCACGCGGCGTATCTGCTGCTTCAGGATCTTCACTACAACGTGCAGCGTTGGGAACGCTCGCCGGTGGAACTTCCGCGGGATTCCGCGGGCTCGATTCTGATTATTGCGGACCCCGAAGAATCGCCCAGTGCCGATGAACGCACAGCGTTGCAGGGCTTTGTCGAATCGGGCGGTCAGGTGCTTTTTACCGGGGCGCGCATTCCCAGCTTTTTCCCCGGCGCGCGTATTGAGTATGGCGATTTTGTCCCGGAGCCGAAAAGTTATACGGCCAATCTTCCAAGCGCGCTTACGCGCGGCGCCACCAACATTTCGCTTCGACCGGAAGCCGAGTGGGGCGGCGTGCGGTTGCGTCAGACGCCGCTTTACGGCGCGGCGGACTCCGCCGTGGTTGTCAGTTGGCAAGTGGGCCAAGGCCGCATTTTGTGGTGGGCAGGACCATCTCCGCTGACCAACGCCGGAATTTCTCAGGCGGAAAACATGAATCTGTTTCTCGACGCGATGAACGTGCCGGCATCCGATTCCAATAACTCCACTCCGGTGCAAATTTATTGGGACGAATATTTTCATGGCGAGCAGAGTTCGCTGTGGAGCTACATGCAAAACACGCCGGTGGCGTGGGGCGTGTTTCAGTTGGGCGTGCTGGGCGTCGGCATTCTATTTACGTTCAGCCGGCGCAGCGGACCGGTCGCGGTGCCCGCTAACGTGTCGCGGCTTTCTCCGCTCGAATTTGTGGATACGCTCGGCGGGCTTTACCAGTGCGCGAAAGCGGAACCGGCGGTGGTTGAGATCGTCTATCGGCAATTCCGCATGCTGCTCACGCGACAGTTGCGCCTGTCGTCGAAAATCGACGATGCGGCGCTCAACAGCGCGATACGAACGCGGCTCGGACGTCAGTTCGTCGCCTTGCCCGAAACATTGCGGCGCGCTGTAAATGCGAGTCAGGCGCGGAAGATTTCGCCGGCGGAGGCTCTCGCGTTGATCCAAGAGATGGAGCACTATGAAGCGCTGCTCGGATTGAAAAAGGCGGCGTCAGAGGAGAAATCCTAATCGTGGAACACGTCTCACGCTTGGCGGCGCACGTTCGCACGGAAATGTCGAAAATCATCATCGGCCAGCGAGAAGTGGTGGATCAACTTCTGCTGGTCGTGATCTGCCGCGGCCACGCGCTGCTGGAAGGCGTGCCCGGCCTCGCGAAAACGCTCGCCGTGAAAACGCTGGCGCGAATCTGCGGCCTGGGATTTCAGCGCGTGCAGTGCACGGCGGATCTGATGCCTGCCGATGTGATGGGCACGAATATTTTTAACGCCGGGGCCGGCACATTCGCCTTGCATCGCGGTCCCATTTTTACCGATCTGCTGCTGGTGGACGAAATCAACAGGACCTCTCCGCGCACCCAGGCCGCGCTTCTCGAGGCGATGGAAGAGCGCCAGGTGACGATTGACGGAACGCGCCATCCACTGACGGATGATTTCGCCGTCTTCGCCACGCAGAATCCCGTGGAATTCGAGGGCACATATCCGCTGCCCGAAGCCCAGCTTGATCGCTTTCTTCTGAAAATTCGCATCGACTATCCGTCGGCTGCGGAGGAAGCGGAAATCCTGGTGCGTTTTGAGCGGGGATTCGATCCGGCGCATTTGGATCGCATTCCGATTTCCCCGATTGAGCCGGGCCTGCTTTCCGCCGCGAGACTCGAGATCGAAAAAATCCGCGTCGAGCCGTCGTTGCATTCTTACATCGTAAATTTAGTGCGGCGCACGCGCGACTGGCCGGCGCTTTCTCTGGGCGCGAGTCCTCGTGCGGCCATTGGGCTTCTATTTGTGGCGCGGGCTTTGGCGGGTTCGGAAGGCCGCGATTTTCTGATTCCTGACGATATTAAGGCCGCCGCGGGTCCCGTGTTGCGGCACCGCGTTTTGTTGAAGCCGGAAGCGGAACTCGAAGGACTTAACTCCGATCAGATAATTTCCGAAATACTCGCGACGATTGAGGTTCCGAAGTGAATGTAGCGCAGCCGCTCACTCCGCCCGCGGCGGTGGCGCGCGCCGGACCCATGGGACGATTCTCTTTCGGGTTTGGCTCACGTTTTTTCGTGACGCTGCTTCTAGGATTCGTGTGGCTAGGGCCGGCATGGTGGTTTCGTCAGTGCCTTGCGGCGATGCTTTTGTGGGACGCTCTGGCCCTCTGCGTGTGGTTCTGGGATTTGCGGCGATTGCCGCGTCCCGATCGGTTGGAAGTTCGCCGCATTTGGCGCGGACGTCCGGCGTTGGGCGTCGCCGCGGAAGTGATCGTCGAACTTCAGAACCTTTCCGCCGGCGATTCCCGCAACAATATCCGCAAGGCGAGCAAAGCCGGATTTCGTGCGAGCGTGGTGGATGAAACTTCTCTCGCGCTGCGTCTCGATCCGCCGGAGATCGAGATCAACGTCAGAGGAAACACTCCTGCAAGCGCGCAATATCCGATTCTTCCCGCGGAGCGTGGCGACACAAAATTGGGACGCACGTTTATTCGCTATCAGAGCGGTCTTCGCTTCGCGGAGCGATGGGCGGTGGCTGACACCGCGCAGACCGTATGCGTTTTGCCGAACATCGAACAAGCCAAACGGCACACGCTGCTTTTGATTCGTAGCCGCCAAGTGGAAATCGAGAAGCGGCGGCGCCGGCAGCGCGGAATCGGCCGTGAATTTGATGGCTTGCGGGAATATCGCGAGGGCGATGAGCTTCGCGATATTTCGTGGACTGCGACGGCCCGGCGAAATCATCTCATCACGCGCGTTTTTCAAATCGAACGAAGCCAGGCGATTTGGATCGTGCTTGATGCCGGGCGCTTGCTGCGCGCGCAAGTGCAGGAGCCGGTTCGCGGACAGCGTTTTTCAAAGCTCGATTACGCGGTGAACGCCGCGCTTTCGCTCGCGCAGGTTGCTCTGTATCGCGGCGATCGCGTGGGCATCGTCGCTTACGGTCGCCGTGTGCAGCAGCGGCTGAACGCCGGACGCGGTCATCATCATTTGCGAGCCATCGTGGAAGCGCTCGCGCGAGTTCACGCCGAAGCCTACGAAGCGGATCACGGCCGCGCGGTGCGCACGCTGTTACAGGCGCAGAAGCGTCGTGGACTGATTGTGTGGATCACCGATTTCGCGGAAACGCCCACGATTCCGGAAGTGATCGAATTCGCCATGCAAATGGCGCCGCGGCACCTGGTGGTCTTCGCGGCCATGGGCCAGCCGGATTTGGCAAAAGTGGCGCTCACCACTCCGGCTTCCAAGGATGAAATGTATCGTCACGTCGCCGCGCTCGAAATTAGTCAGCGGCGCGATCTGTTCTTACGCGCATTGCGCGAACGCGGCGTCTTGGCGAGTGAAATGATGCCCGGGATGCTGGCCAGCGCGCTCGTGAATCAGTATCTCGAAATCAAAGAGCGCAGCATGTTATGAAGCCTGGTTCAGCCAGGCTGCGGCAATCCCTCTTGTTCCGCTGGGACGTGCCGCGCGCGGTTTAGATAGGCGGCGAGCGCCGTGAATAAAACCGCCGCGAGCAGATATTTCAGGCGCGCCGGAATTGCCGATGGCGAAATGAATCCTTCGATGCTGCCTGCGACCAAAAGCATGGGGATCGTGCCGAGCAGCAATTGGGCCGCGCGCCCGCCCGCGCGCGCCAGCGATTCGCGCCGCGGCAGCAGACCCGGAAACAACATGCCACGCGCGATTTCCAAACCCGCGCCGCCGGCGATGAAAATCGCGGGTAGTTCCAACACGCCATGCGGCGCTACAAAACTCCAAAGCTGGCCGGCCATTCCCGCCCGCCAGGTAGCCGCGCCGACCACGCCAAGCAACAGCCCGTTGATCGTCAGCAGCCAAATGGTCCAGATGCCGGCGGTGATGCCCGACGCGAACATGCTGAACGCGACCACGAGGTTATTGCTCAGGATCGCGGACGCGGCCACCGGCTTGACCGTGACGATCGATTCGGTCCACATTTTCCGTTGCTCGATCGTTTCCATCATCTGCGGACCGAGTACGCGATGGGCGAATGCCGGATCGTGCAACGTGACGGCGCAGCCCGCGATTGCCGTCACCGCGGTGATCACAAAAGCCAGAAATGTGAGCGGAAATGTTTCGCGAAAGATCCGTGGATATGTTTGCGCGTAGAAACGGAACAGGCCGTTCATTCCGGGGCGGCGGCCCATATAGATAAGGTTATGCGCGCGGCCGAGAAGTTGATTCAGATAGATGGCGAGCGGACGGCTGGTTACATCTTCGCGCGCCGTCGCGAGGTCGGATGCGGCTTGACGATATAATAGGCCGAGCTCCTGAAGCTCGCGATGCTCGAAAGCCCGAACGCCGCGTCCTTTGGAGCGATTTACCAGCTCTTCTAAACGCGACCAATATGGTTTTCGCTTCTCGATCCAGCGCGTAGAGATCATGTCGCAACCACCAATCGTTCCGCTCCCGCCGCAGGGCGTCTGGTCGGAAAAGCTTACCATCGAAACGCCCGAGCAGACGCCGCTCGAATTCGCAATCGCCGGAATCGGCAGCCGATTTCTGGCGATTGCGATCGATACGCTGATTCAAACGGGCGTGGCGATCGTGGTGATGCTCGGCGCTTGGCTACTGTTCACGGTTACGAAAAGTTTGTCGTTGTTTTCGTCGCTCTGGATCGCGGCGATCGTGATTTTGTTTTTCCTTGTGTTGATGTACGGATATTTCGCGATCTTTGAGGCCATCTGGAACGGTCAGACGCCCGGGAAGCGCAGCATGGGCATTCGCGTGATTAAGGATTCCGGGCGCCCGATTACGCCGGCGGAATCCGTGGCGCGCAATTTGCTGCGAATCGTGGACCAGCTTCCGACGCTTTACGCGATCGGCGTGATTAGCATCGCTCTCAGCAAGCAGAACAAGCGTCTCGGAGATTTCGTGGCCGGCACGATCGTGGTGCGCGAAAAATCGCTGCAAGAGGCTCGGCCTGTTTGGCAGATTTCGGTGGCGCCGTCGAGTGTGGCGTACGGTTCCGAGCGGCTCACTGCCGAAGAGTTCGCGCTGATAGAAGCGTTCTTGAATCGGCGCGGCGAGCTCGATGCTTACGTGCGTTATCAGATGGCCTCGCAGATCGCCGCAAGAATCCAGCCGAAATTGACGGTTCCCGCGGGCGAATCGCCTTCCGCTGAAAAACTTTTGGAAGCAATCGCTTCCGAGCGCCGCGCCAGCGGAAGATATTTGTGACGCGCGCGACCTGGCCTCGATTGGCGTTGCTGCATCGCGGTGATTTAGCGACTCATTCGTGGACGTAACGGACAACCTCGACGTCTGAAATCGCGACTAAACCTTCGCCGACCATTTCATCGAGCAGGGGAACCAGTTTCTGAATTTTCTCTTGCGTATCAATTACGCTGACCATGATCGGCAGGTCCGAAGAAAAAGAAAATAGATGAGGGCGCCGGATCAAGGTGCTCGCGCCGTAACCTTCGATTCCGCGGAGCACTGTCGCGCCAGCAAGGTCTAGTTCGCGGCATTTCTCTACGATCGCGGTGTAGAGCGGTTTGCCCTGCCACTTATCGTTCTCGCCGAAGTGGATGCGCAGCATTTTGGCCTTACCTTCGAGCTTCACGATCGTTCCTCCGCGCGGCGTTCGTCGGCAAAATAGTCGTGTGTGTACTTTACGATTTCCACGTCGGACAAAACGACGAGGCCCTGCTGAAACATTTCGTCGAGGAGGGGAAGAAAGGCGCGAAGCTTCTCCTCCGTTTCGACAACCGAGAGCATGATCGGGCGATCCTTGGACAAGTGCAGTGTTTTTCGCTCGTGAAGTCTGCGATTCGCGCCATAGCCTAGAATTCCTTCGTACACCGTGACGCCGGCGATGTTGTTGGCGCGCATGCATTCCACCAGCGCCTTGTAAAGAGGCTTGTCGTGCCAGCGATCGTTCTCGCCGAGATAGATGCGCATCAACTTGGCGCGGCTCTGGCTCTTCAGCGCCTGGCGGGAGACGGCGCCAGCGGCTGTCTCAGAATTTTGCGCCGGCTTAACGACGGTGGTTTCCTGAACTTCGATCAAACCCGAGCCGGCCATTTCAGACAATTTCGGCAGAAGCTCCTCAACTTTTTCAGACGACTCGGTAAATTCAAGTTTGACGGGAAGATTTTCTGTGAGCCGCAGGATGCGCGTGGAGTGCAGATGATGATCGGCGCCGAAGCCAGCGAGACCGCGTGTGACAGTGGCTCCGGAAACGCCGCGATAGAAAAGAAAATCGAGGACCGCGGCATATGTGGGCTGGCCGTGGTACTGATGATCTTCGCCAACATAGATGCTGACTTTTTTCGCCGGTCCTGAATTCAGCATGCTTTCTCCTGCTGCCGGGTGCGGCCCAGCGAGTGGTGTTTATTCTGAGACGCGCGGAAAGGAGATTCTGGTCTCATGCCATGGCCCTTCCGGCGACGACTCCGAGCCACACGGCGGCGAAGCCCAGCGTGACGCTCAGAATGACATTTAAGAACGCGACGGCGAATTGTCCATCCTGCATGCTGCGCAGCGTCTCAAATTCAAACGTCGAAAAAGTGGTGTAGGCGCCGATGAAGCCGATCGGAATCAGGTAGCGCCAATTGGCGCTCCAGTGCGCGTTCTCGGCAAGCACGGTGATGATGAAACCAATCAGGAACGAACCGCTCACATTGATCACAAATGTTCCGTACGGAAAAAATGTGCCCAACTTGTTTCCGACGTAGCCACCGAGCCAAAAGCGCGCGATGGACCCCAAGAAACCGCCGATTCCGACCATCAAATATTTCGTCATGACTCGAAGTTGCGCTTGTCCTTTCGCGACGTGAATCGCGGGCAGAGCAGCTTTGCGCTCTCAATGCAAATACACATAGCGCTTCCGCGGCGACTCGGTCCCGCTAAAATTCTGGATTCTCTTGCGGAGGAGGGTTGCGGACCTACGCAAAAAAGTCCTCCGAAAGAGAACCGCGTAGGAGTCATCTGCCCTTTCGGGCGGTTTAGGGTGAACCCCAACACCCACGAATTTATTTCAGCAGGATCAGTTTACCTCGATCATGGCGAGATCGCCGCCGGCGATTCAAGATAGTTTCCGTATCCCGCAATGACGCCAAACAAAACAGCCCACGGAATTTCAAGAAAACGTGGCATCAATCGCCCGCCCGCGGCGGCATGGGAGTCGATGGCATGGGCGCCGGGGCCGTGAGGTAGCGGCTGGCGAAGGTTATGAACGTCGGCCAGTTCGGAACGGGAGTGTGGCCGCCGCCGTGCTGGCGAAAGGCGATGTCACCATCGATTAGCGGAGTTAGCACCGGCGGAAACGTCGCGGTGCCGAGATCTTTTTTGCCGAGGAGCACGTAGACGGGACCCGCGGCGACGGCGGCCATGAACATTCCCTGGGCATCGACCCATCCATCGCCCGCTCCCGCGGAGCCGCCGCTGATGAAGACGGGACGCGGGGCGCAGAGCGCGATGAGTTCGTGGGCGTCGACGGGCAAATCATTGGGAGTGAGAGGACCGGCATACTTCAAGAAGTTGCCGGCCATCCAGTGAAACTCGTTGGCGCCGGCGACGTTTTCCAATTGCTCGCCGAAATTGCGGCGCAAAATCTTGGCGCCGCCCGCACCGGAGGAACTGACGTAAGCAATCGCAAGGCGCGGTTCGTAGGCCATGGCCACGAGAGTCGCTTTGCCGTAGCGCGAATGTCCTTCGAGTCCGATTTGTTTGGCGTCGACGGATTTATCGGTTTCAAAATAATCGATCGCGCGACTGGCTCCCCAAGCCCAGGCACGCAAGGCACCCCAATCGTCGAGCTTGCGCGGCTGGCCGTGGTTGCACAGACCGATGATTCCGGAAGTGAGACCTTCGCCGTTGTCAGGCTGGACGCTGGTGGGAATGAGGCTCGCGTAGCCCCAGCCTTTCGCGAGGACTTGTTGCTGCCAACTGGGACCTGCGTTGGCAGGAGGCGCGGGCATAGGCGTGCCGGCGGCCTGAGCGCGCTTGATCATCGCCGCCAAAAATTCAGGGCTAAGGCCGAATTCCATCATCACCGGTACTGGGCCAGTGGCATTGGCTGGAGTGGAGAGGGTGAGCTGAATATCGACGGTGATGAGCGGGTAGGCAGAATTGTCAACGTGGCCAACAAGTTTTTTGGTGATGACCGGCACATCGCCATTCATTTCTTTTGCGGTGCTGACCACTTCCCAATTTACTTTCGGCGTGTTCGCGGGCACGCGTCCGTAAATTTCGCGGTCAAACATTTCCACAATTTCGGGACGCCGCTTGGACCACCACGCTTTGGCGGTCTTGACTTTTTTACCGTTATTTAGAATCAGAGGGTTCGGCAGGTTCGGGTACGGATTTGCTTTGGATTCGTCATAGTTGGCGGGATGCGCGCCGGTCGCGCTGCCGTCAACGCCGCGGCGGAGCGAAGTGATATGCAGAAGATCCATCTCCCGCTGATGTTCCTGCTCGGACGTCAAATGCACCGGGGGAGGCAGGGCGCTCGCGGGCTGCGATTGTGCACTGGGTTGCGGCTGTGAGGCAGGCTGTTGCGGCGCACTGGATTGGGCGGCCATCGCAAGCGCGACCGCGGACAGCACGAACAACCCCGAGCCAAATGCCAAACGAATCGGTCGCGTGGTGAGCAAAGCGTCCTCCTGAGTACCGGCGATTGCGCGGATTGCCGATGATTGCGGCGAAACGGAACGGAGCCTACCTTAGTGCGTTCCAGCGATTCAAGCGGAATCTACTAAGGGCTTGAAGATGTGAGACTTCCGGGAGTTTTCGCGGAAGTCTACGATGGTGCTTCAAATTTGACTTCAGCACGGGGTACGTACACCCCCCCCACCATTTTGTCAAAGTATTAAAAACAAAGGACGTGCGGCAAAAGAGTGCGTACGGATATGAAAACACAGGGACTTGAAACTGCTTATTTTTAACAACATGCGCACTCTTTGGGTATATTTCTGATACAAAACGAGTTAGAGGGACACTTTTGCTGTGCACAATGTGGATGTCGGGAAGGCGGCGTTTCGTCTGCGCCGACACGGCCCCGGCCGGGTGAGCCGCGGCGAACTCTGGGAGATGGGGCGGGAAAATAGCGAGCGGGCGAGTGAGTGGGATGGGGCCGGATGCCCGGGAATTCCGCGGCGAGAACACGATCTCGTGAGGCACCCCGTGACAATAGCACAGAATAGTGCAGTGGTCAATGTTATAGATATAGTATTCGAATAGAGAGGCTGAGGAAATCCATTCGAACTGTGGAACGCGGCTTTATTTTGCCGGCACCGCGGGCACGGGCGGCGGGATACGTTCCGTGAATTGGCGCTGATGCCAGTACGGATATGCGGGCGCGACTTCGCTGGCAGCGTCGAGTTTCGCGATTTGCTGGGGCGTCAGCTTCCAAGCCTCGCTGGCGAGGTTTTGGCGCAACTGCTCTTCATTGCGCGCGCCAAGAATCACGCTAGAAACCGTGGGTCGCCGCAGGAGCCAGTTAATGGCTATTTGCGGCACACTTTTCCCGGTCTCCCTGGCGACTTCATCGATGGCGTCCACGACTTTGTATACGTGGTCGTCCGGAACTGGCGGGCCGGTCTCAGCGGTTTTGTGCAGACGGCTGCCGGCGGGCAACGGTTGGCCTCTGCGGATTTTCCCGGTCAGGCGGCCCCAGCCGAGCGGGCTCCAGACCAGCGCGCCGACTTTTTGATCGATGCCGAGCGGCATGAGCTCCCATTCGTAGTCGCGGCCAATCAGCGAATAATAAACCTGGTGCGCCGCATACTTCGCCCAGCCATATTTTTGCGAGGTCGAAATGGACTTCATCAGATGCCAGCCGGAAAAATTGGAGCACGCGATATAGCGAACCTTTCCGGAACGCACGAGGGTATCGAGTGTTTCGAGCGTCTCGTCAATCGCGGTGAGTTCATCGGCGCCATGCATGTGGTAGATGTCAATGTAGTCGGTGCCAAGACGCCGCAGGCTGGCTTCGCAAGCCCGCAGAATGTGGTGGCGCGATGAACCAGCGTCATTCGGACCGTCTCCGAAGCGGAACGTCGTTTTGGTGGAAATCAGGAGATTGTCGCGTTTTCCGTGAACGGCTTTGCCCAGAATCTCTTCGGAGAGACCGTAGGAATAAATATCGGCGGTGTCGAACAGATTGATTCCCGCTTCCACGCAGATGTCGATGAGGCGCTTCGCTTCGTCGACATTCGTTTGACCCCACGCGCGGAAGAATTCATTGCCGCCGCCGAAAGTGCCAGTGCCCAAGCTGAGCGCGGAGACTTTGAGTCCGGAATTTCCAAGCTGTCGATATTCCATGGGCGTTTGGCGCTCCTTTTTTGTTCAACTCCGACAATTATGGAGGCGTGGCCGGTTTGAGTCGATCATTATGATGCGATCGGCCGAGGCGGATTTTATTCCTGGAGCGGAGGGCGATAGCAGAAGACGGCCAGGAGGCACCCGAGGGCCAGCGCGATCAACAGGAAGAAGATGATCGCGAGCGAAATTCCTACCGGCGTGCCGGCGATCCGGCGTGCGCCGGATAAGCGGCCCAACAGCAGCGCGCAGGCGAACGCGAGAATGGTGGCGCCGCCGTAACCGGGAATGTGGAATTTACCGCGCGAAGCTGCTCGAGGGATGAGGGCGGCGAGAAGCAGGCAGACGGCGATCAGGGGAAGGACGAGTGGGAGCCTTGCTCCGTGGATGACGAGGCCCGCGAGCGCGGGCGGGTGTGGTACGTGGGTCTGGAAGGGCATGTGGATTGCAAATAGGCATGTCGGGTTCCCAATCGCAAGATGAGTTCGACGGCGCGACATTCGGTGGCGCTCCGGGCGGTGCGTCTTGTACGCGCATAAGTGGCGCTGCCGGAGTGACTTGAGGAAGCCGGCGGAATATGTCAGGACGCAAGGTGCGCGAAGAGGTTAGGGGTGTGCGCACGAGAGTGCACATGAGACGGGCCTGAGTGTCACCAATTGCGAACAATCTCTGGAAGCATGCGATTGGGGCACGCGCGGATTCGAGACATTTGGAGGACTACGAGAACGGCGATGATTCGCAAAACAGAGGCGGGACAAGCGTTGGTGCTGGTTGCGGTAGCGCTGCTGCTGGTGGTGCTGCCGATCATGGGACTGGGGATCGACTTCGGATATTTCCGTTCTCAGCAAGTGCAATTACAGACGGCGGCGGACGCGGCGGCCATCGCGGCCGCCGGCGAGCTTTCTTATTCCATTTCATGCTCATGCAACGCGGTGCAAGCGGCCGGGCAAAATGCGTCGGCGGCGAACGGCTTTGCGAACGATACGAACGGCACGACGGTAGCGGTGAACAATCCGCCGCAGTCTTCAGAGGACCCGAACAATGGGAACGCCAATTTCGTGGAGGTGGTGGTAACGCAGAATGAGCCGACTTTTTTCGCGAAGGTGCTGGGCATAAACGCCGTGACAGTGGCGGCGCGCGCGGAAGCGATGCAATCGAGCAAAGGCGGCGGCGTGCTGGTGGAGTGATTATGAAAACAAGAGCGAAGCGCCGACAGAAACGATTGCTCATATGGAAGCGGCGCGCGGGCGCAGGCGCAGACACGGCGATGCGCGGCGAATTCGAGCGCGGAGTCAGCACGATTGAAGTGGCGTTGATGCTGCCATTCTTGCTGCTGCTTGTGATGGGGGTGGTGGACTTCGGCCAGATGTTTCACCTGGCGATCGAAGTGTCGAGCGCCGCGCGCGCGGGCGCGCAATACGGTTACCAGAACTCCGCGACGCAGACGGACACGCCGGGGATGATCGCCGCGGCTGAGGACGACGCGTCCGATGTGACGACATGGGGAGTGAATGCCGCTTCCTACGGATGCATGTGTTCGGATGGGACAGACCAGAGCCAGATCGCATCGTCGACTTCGGGTTCGGCATCGTTGTGCACGACGCCGCAATCTTCCTGCACGTCAAAAGGAACGCAACTGGTGAATTATGTTCAGGTGCAGACGCAGGCGACTTACACGCCGATGTTTCCCTGGCCGGGCGTGCCTTCATCGATCACGCTGAATGGAAAGGCGATGTATTGGGCGGGTCAATAGAGGTTAAGGAAGAGGTCGCGGAAGACGCGGCGGCCGAAAATCGGGCGGAGGGAAGCTGCGCCGCTACAGGCGGCCTGACCATACGGCGCCGGACCGATAAGAGTTGCGGCGGGTTATTGGCATCGAGTGACAACGCCATTTACGAGCCGCATCGTGATGGAAAGAAGTGTGAGCGCGGAAGTTCGCTTGTGGAATTCGCAATCGTCGCAGTGTTCATTTTGTTTCCGCTGATCTTCGGCATTTTCGATTTCGCGCGAGCGGCGTACGCCTACCACTACGTTTCTTTCGCGGCGCGCGAAGCCACACGATGGGCCAGCGTGCGAGGGTCGCAATGCGCGAGCTCGATGCCAGCGCCGTGCGAGGCCACGTCCGGCGCGGGCGGCACGGTTGACACCTACGTGAGGGACGCCGCGCCGGCGGGACTCTATGTAGACAGCGATAATTGCGCGGGCACAGCCGGCTGCCTCCTGGTAACGACGAGTTGGCCGGGCGCGCCTTCGGGAAGCAACGCGCCTTCGGCTTGCAGCGGCGGCGCCGGCGCGAATTCTCCGGGATGCGCGGTGAGTGTGGAAGTGCAGTACACGTTTGGATTCGACCTGCCGTTTCTGCCGCAGGCTGTGATCAATATGTCCAGCGCGTCACAGATGGTGATTTCGCAGTAAGGCGCTCGGCGACGTCACGGCAATTCGTCGAAGCGTGACGCTGCGAACGGGCGATGGAGTTTAGCGACGCAGCGCGGCTATCTCGAGACGATCTCCCACCTGAGTGCCCGTGCGATAAAGAGTGTGCGGGGGCAGTTCAAGCACGCTGGACGCTTTGAAGGAAACTTTGGAAATGCGGAAGGGCCGCAGGTGTTCCTCAATCCCTACGACCTCATTCTGTTTGCCGAGAAAAATTAGATCGATGGGGAAAAGCATGCCGATGGTGTGCACGCCGCGGGACGGCTTGATCCACAAGCCGGCCCCGAGGCGCGCCCAACTGCGGGTCTTTCCCAGCAAACCTATAAGGCGACGCAGATAGCTGTCAGCGAGCGTAGCGTCGGTGGCGACGAACGTCTCCCGCGTGTTGTTGTACACGTAGAGAGCGTCCTTGCGAGGAACGACTTGTGAGACTGTCATGTGATTTCCGGGAAGCTGTGTTGTCGCATTCGAGTGCTGGTTGTCGTTAATTTCAGTCCGCGGTTTTCTTATTGCCGCGGCGGTAGATAATTATTCCCAATACGACGAGAGCTAGTGCGCCTGCGACGATCCGGATCAGCAATACCGTGTCCATGTTGTTTCTCCTTTGCGTTTAGGCTGAGCCCCCTCGAGCGAAATTAACGCGCGAGGCATTTCGTGGTGCCTTACCTCAATGCCGGTGTTAACTGCCGGACGAGCGAGATGATCGCGGGACCTAGAACCACGACCATCAGCGCGGGAAAAATGAAAAGGACGAGTGGGACGACCATTTTGACGCTGGTCTTGGCGCTTCGCTCCTCCGCGCGTTGGCGCCGCTTGGTCCGCAACTCGTCGGAGTGCACGCGCAGAGATTGGGCGATGCTGGTGCCGAAGCGCTCGGTCTGAATGAGCATCGCGACCAAGGTGCGAATGTCGTCAAGATTCGTGCGGCGAGCGAGTTCTCGCAGCGCGTCGATACGCGTTTTGCCCACGCGCATTTCGAGGTTCACGATCTGTAATTCCTCGCTCAAATCCGGATGAACCACGCGCAATTCCTGCGCCACGCGCAAGAGCGATTGATCCAGGCCGAGTCCAACTTCCACGCAAATGACCAGCAAATCCAGGCCGTCCGGGAGCGCGAGGCGAAGACGCCGCCGGCGAACCTTGGCGCGCCATTGAAGCCACATTTCGGGAAGCACCACGCCGGCACCAGCGGCGAGCAGCAGGATCGGAATCGGGCTGTACCGGTAGGCGCCGCTCAATAAGACGAGGGCGAGCAGTGCGACCGGCAGAACAACTTTGACGCCGCGCATCACCGATCGAGCATCGGCGCTGCGATACCCGGCGCGAATCATCTTGAGTTGCGCGCGGGAAGCTCGCAGATCGGCGGCAGCCGGCAAGAGGTGACCAAGGGAGACTAAGGCGCCGCGGGCGCGCAACTTTTGTTTCTCGGCGAAGCCTTCCCGCTCGACGGGGGCCGGGGAATCACGCAGCCGCGCGAGGCGCACTGCAATCTCCGATTGTTCGGTGGTGAGAGCGTAGACCACCGCAGCAACGATCGTGAAGGTGACCATGAATGTCGCGCCACTAACTAGCCAAACCATTTCCTTCGCTCCTTACGTGAAATTCCGGCTGTGCTAGACATCAACTGTGTTAGACATCGACGGAGTTAGACCTCGATATGCACAATCTTCCAGATGATGAGCGAACCCAGGACTTGGAGCGCGGCAGCGGCGCCGAGAACAAGAGGGCCCGACGGATCGGTGAAAAGCACGTTCACATACCGCGGATTGGTGAGTTCCAGCACGATTAGCATCACGATGGGCAGGCCGATCAAAATCATCGCTGTAAGGCGACCCTGAGCGGTTTTCACCTGGACCTCGCGATGAATACGAAAGCGATCGCGAATCAGGCGCGCCAGTTCGTCCAAGATTCCCGCGAGGTTCCCGCCGGTCTCTTTTTGTACGAGAAGGGCGGTGACGAAGAAGCGCACGTCGACGAGGGGAACGCGCTCGGCTAGATTGATCAGGGCATCGCGCATCGGAAGGCCGAAGTTGCGTTCCTCGAATGTCTTGCGGAATTCGGCGGCGAGCAGCTCGGGAGATTCCTTGGCGATCATTTCGAGTCCAGTGGTGAACGCATGGCCGGCGCGAACCGCGCGGCCCAATAAATCCAGGGCTTCGGGAAATAGTTCCTCAAATTCACGCAGCCGTTTGCGGCGCTTGAGCGCGACGATGGCCACCGGAATGGCGGCGCCCGCGATTCCGGCGAACAGTCCGAGAAATCGAAGGTGCAGAAATTGCGTCGAGGCGACGTAGGCGCCTAAGCCGAGCACGCCGGTCCAGAGAAGAATTTTCGCGGGGCGCGTGGACATTCCGGCTTGCGCTATAAAGTCGCGGAGGCGGCTCGTCCAGGACAATCGCATCAACACGCGATGCAGGAGCGGGACGCTGCTGTAGGTTTCGTCGCGGACGAGCGCCAGATCTTCGCTGATTACACCGCGCTGTTCGGCTTTATGGACCGCCTCCATTCTTTGGCGAATTACTTTCTGTGGAGAGCTGGCGGCCATCGAAAGCCATATGGTCAGAAAGACAACCGTCGCGATCAGGAATGTAGCGACGGCCACTAGAAGCGCCATGTCGCGCTCCTTTCCCGCGGACGGGGGCGACGCGAGGGAACTGACTCTTGCACGAAACCGGCGAATCGAATGAGGTTCGTGATCACATTTTCTCCGGGGCGTCCGATGGAAACGTGAACATTGAAACCGGGAGATGAATTCCAGCAACCGCAAGGCGCTCGGCAAATCGAGGGCGAACACCCGATGGGCTGAATTCGCCGATCACTTCTCCGTTGTCGCGAATGCCGCGCTTGCGGAAGCTGAAGATGTCTTGCATGGTGATGACATCACCTTCGAGGCCCGTGATTTCCGCGATGTTGATGACCTTGCGGGTCCCATCGCTCAAACGGCTGACTTGAATCACGACGTCAAGCGCAGAGGAAATCTGCCGACGGATGGCGGTGTTGGAAATATTCAGGCTGGCCATGGCGACCATGGTTTCAAGGCGCGCGAGGGCGTCGCGGGAAGAATTGGCGTGAATGGTGGTGAGCGAGCCGTCGTGGCCGGTGTTCATGGCTTGAAGCATGTCGAGGGCTTCTTCGCCGCGCACTTCGCCGACGATGATGCGATCCGGGCGCATGCGCAGAGAATTGATCACCAATTCGCGCTGTTGAATCGCGCCCTTGCCTTCGATATTCGGCGAACGCGTCTCGAGGCGGACAACGTGTTCCTGATGAAGCTGCAATTCGGCGGCATCTTCGATCGTAACGATTCGCTCGCGATCGGAGATGTAGGACGACAACGCGTTTAGAAAAGTTGTTTTTCCGGCGCCGGTGCCGCCGGAAATCAGGATGTTTAGGCGGGCGGTAACACAGGCGGACAGCATTTCGAGCATCTCCGCCGTCAGCGTGTTGTTCTGCACCAGGTCCGCGGCCATCAGACGATCGCGCCCGAACCGGCGAATGGAAAGGCATGGGCCGTCGACCGCGAGCGGGGGAATGATGGCGTTGACGCGAGAGCCATCGGCGAGACGCGCATCGACCATGGGCGAGGATTCATCGACGCGGCGGCCGATCGCGGAAACGATGCGATCGATGATGGTCATCAAGTGTGTATCGTCGCGAAATTGCACGGAGGTCTCTTCGAGAATTCCGTGACGTTCGACATACACACGCTTGTGAGTATTCACCAGGATGTCGGAGACGGTGGGATCGTTCAGAAGCGGCTCGAGCGGACCGAGGCCGAAGACTTCGTCAAGGACTTCCGCAGAGAGGCGCTCTCGCTCTTC
>JBAQYV010000071.1:0-2566 GCA_049790315.1 Candidatus Acidiferrales bacterium
GGCTCAGGCGCTCACGCAAGCGGTTATCTCGTCGATATCGGCGGACACTTGTTTCAATCTCCCGTCGCTTTCTACACCAGGCGCCAATCGTACGATCTCGCGCCAGGGTACGAAAATCTGCCCGATCCCGATTTCACACGCCCTGTCAGCGAAGAATGCGTCCTTTGCCATTCCGGAACCGCACTGCATGTTCCGGGCACCCTGAATGAGTACCGATCTCCGGTGTTTCCAGCGCAGGGAATCACCTGCGAGAGGTGCCACGGTCCAACTGAAAAGCACCTCGCCGATCCTCGCGCGGGCACGATCGTCAATCCCGCGAAGCTCGAACCCGCCGCACGCGACAGCGTTTGCGAGCAATGTCACTTATTTGGAGTCGCACGCGTCCCGAACCCCGGAAAGCAGCTTAGCGATTTTGTGCCGGGGCAGCGTTTGGAAGACACCTTCACCATCTATCACAATGCGGTGCCTCCAGGTTCGCCCGCTGGCGCCTTCAAAGTCATCAGCCAATCCGAGGAACTGGCCCTAAGCGCCTGTGCGCGCAACAGCGGCGGCCGCCTCTGGTGTGGAACCTGCCACGATCCTCACAACGAGCCCGCTCAGCCCTTGCAGTATTACCGTGCGATATGCCTCTCGTGCCATACGACGAGCTTCCCCGCTTCTCCCCATCCCGCAAAGGACACGGACTGCCTCGGTTGCCACATGCCCCGCCGCAATGCACAAGACGGTGGGCACACCGTGTTTACTGACCACAGGATTCAGAAGCGACCGGTGGAGGAGCCCGACCTTCCTCCTGGCACCGGCATAGTCGCGTGGCGCGAACCCGCGCCCAATTTGCAGCGCCGGAACCTTGGAATCGCGGACATTGATGTCGGCATGCAGCGCCGCTCGACATCTTTGGTTATACAGGGCTATCTCGCCCTCACGGATGTGCAGCAACAATTCACGAATGATCCCGAATTTTTCAAATGGATCGGCGATGCGTTGCTCGCAGGAAAGCAAACAGCGGATGCCAAGATCGCGCTCGAACGCGCTCTGCAGCTTGATCCTGATTCGGCGCTCACCGAAGCCGGCGCTGCCGCGCCTTACATACAGGAGGGCGACAACGCCACCGCCATCCCATATCTGGAACGCGCCGTCAGCCTCGAACCCTTGTATCTTCCGGCCGCCAGTACGCTGATTGATCTATACGAAAAGCAGGGGAAGACCACGGAAGCTGAGGCGCTATCGAGCAGAATTAAGGCGGCGATGACTCAGACATCCACCGCCGAGCAACCCGTCCCGAACGGCGCTTCGAGCGACGCCTCGAAAAAAGCCGAAGACGTCTTCAAGAACATCCAAGTCCTCAGGGGCGTTCCGTCAGACCAATTGATGCCGGCCATGGAATTCATATCGTCGTCTCTCGGTGTGGAATGTGCTTATTGCCACGTCGAAGGCCACTTCGAGAAGGACGACAAGAAACCCAAACAAACCGCGCGCGCCATGATGCAAATGATGTTTGCGATTAACCGGAATAATTTCGACGATCACCGCGAGGTGACCTGCTACTCCTGCCATCGCGGCGCACCCATGCCCGTCAATACTCCCATTATTGGCAGCCAGACGCAGCCGAACGGTACTGTCGCCGCGTCCGAAGCCCCAACACTTCCGACGAACTTGCCAACCGTTTCCCAGTTGCTCGATAGCTACGTCAATGCGCTCGGTGGTGCTGCCGCCATTGAGAAAATCACCAGCCGCGTAGAAAAAGGCACGGCGACTGTGCGCGGCCAGTCCGTCGGCATGGAAATCTACACGGAAGCGCCAGGCAGACAGACTCTGGTCCGGCACTTTCCGGATGGCGATAACCTCACCATTTTCGATGGCCAGACGGGTTGGTTTGTCGCTCCGGACCGCCCAACACGCAACATGGAGGGCGCGGATGTAGGAGCTGCGCGGATGGACGCCGACTTACAATTTCCACTGCATGTCCAGCAGGTGTTCCCCGAACTGCACGTCGGATATCCTGAAAAAATCGGAGACCGCGAGACAAATGTGCTCTTCTGCGTGAGTGAAGGCCAGCCTGCCGCCAAGCTCTACTTCGACGAGCAATCAAATTTGCTAGTCCGCGTTGTTCGCTACGTCGAATCGCCGCTCGGCCTCGATCCCACCCAACTCGACTACGCCGACTATCGCGATGTCGATGGCGTGCAAGTTCCGTTTCGCATCACTCTTTCCCAGCCTGGAAGTAGTTCGACCATTCAAATTGACGAAGTGCAACAGAATGTACCCATTGACGCCGTCAAGTTTGCTAGACCATCTAAGCCTTGAGTTCCGGAACTGGCGATGTGAACCGCGTGATGGGAAGGTCATCCGTTGAGGCGCAAACTATTTTCCTTAACAGGATGCGCAACGATTCAAGCGTTCAGATCACCGATTCTTTCGCAGAAAACATCTCGCGCGATAATCCGAATACGCTGGGCCAATCGAAAACTTCCACTTCCACCATGCAATCGCGGGCCAATGTGGAGGGCGATCCGTCCCCGGTTTCGCGAACGGTGATGATGGCATTCGCATCGGCGGCCGTTCGCAC
>JBAQYV010000072.1:0-10641 GCA_049790315.1 Candidatus Acidiferrales bacterium
GAAGCATGGAGCGGAACATTTCAGACGCGCGCGCGCGATCGATCCGATGGGGCGCATCGAGGTGGCCGTGGCGATTGGGTCAGACCCGGCAACGTGCCTCGCGGGAATTCTGCCGGTGCCGCCAGACCTGGATGAAATGATGTTCGCGGGATTCTTGCGGCGCGAGCCGGTGGAGATGGTGGCGTGCGAAACGTGTTCGCTTGAAGTGCCGGCGAATGCCGAGATCGTGCTTGAGGGCTACGTCGAACTCGGGGAGATGCGCACCGAAGGACCGTTCGGCGATCACACGGGATTTTACTCGCTCGAAGGCGAATTCCCGGTTTTCCATGTGACCTGCGTCACGCACCGGCGCGATCCTATATATATGACCACCGTCGTGGGGCCGCCGCCGCAGGAAGATTTCTTCATGGGGCATGTTGTGGAGCGCGTTTTCCTGCCGGTAATGAAGATGCAGTATCCGGAAATCGCGGACGTGGCCATGCCGGCCGAAGGCATCTTTCATAACCTGATGATCGTTTCGATTCGCAAATCGTATCCGGGGCACGCGCGGAAAATCATGAATGCGATTTGGTCGCTGGGGCAGGCGATGTTCACCAAGGTGATTGTGGTGGTGGATCACGACGTGAATGTTCAGGACTCAAGCGAAGTGGTGTGGAAGGCGCTGTGCGCGATCGATCCGGAGCGCGACGTTCAGTTCAATTTGGGGCCGGCCGACACGCTCGATCACGCCTCGCGGATTCAGGACTTCGGGTCGAAGATGGGCATCGACGCCACACGCAAATGGGCCAGTGAGGGGTTCACGCGGCCCTGGCCGGACGAGATCAAAATGGACGACAAGACGCGCTCGCGGGTGGATGCGCTATGGAGCAAGCTCGGACTGACGCGGTAGAGTAACCCCCCACGACCGGTGCTGTTTTCCTCAGAGGCGCCGCCGATTTTCCCAACCTGAAATATGCATTTTAGAGCCACAGCAAAGCGTTTTCGTATGATGTGAAACGGTTTGCCTGTCCCCGTGGCCACCAGTGGACAGGTGTGCAGCCCACGTATTCTTAAGACAACATCGGGTTTTGTTTTGTTTGACACTTCCGGCAGGGGACCACAAACTCGCCCCCAGGTACTAGGACCCTCGTTTGGACGAGAAGTGAGCGAGGGAGTCGGCACGAGTCGAGGCAGTCGGGCGAGCGGTGCAGCGAGCCTACCCCGAAGCAGCGCGCACGAGAAAGCCGAAAGGGTCACGAAATGTTTGGAAAGCCCAAGCAAGTTGCGGTGGTTGGTCTCGACATCGGTTCGAGCTCGGTGAAATCGGTGGAGCTGAGAGAGACCAAGCAGGGTTTCGAGTTGGTGAGTTTCGGCTTGGAGCCACTGGCGCAGGACACCGTCGTCGACGGCGCCATCATGGATGCGCCGCTTGTGGCGGGCGCGATCAGCGGTGTGTTTGACGCGCAAAAGACCAAGACGAAGAACGTGGCCACTTCGGTTT
This sequence comes from Candidatus Acidiferrales bacterium, assembly GCA_049790315.1. GTDB lineage: Bacteria > Acidobacteriota > Terriglobia > Acidiferrales > UBA7541 > DASPOJ01. The sequence goes on from JBAQYV010000072.1 coordinate 1,481, forward strand.
CAGGGCACTCGGTGATCGTCAAGCGCGTAACGCTGCCGCAGATGACCCAGGAAGAACTCTTCGACAGAATCCAGAGCGAAGCGAGCCAGCACATTCCGTTCGACATCGCCGACGTGAACCTCGATTACCAACTTTTGGAATCGGTGGATACGCAGATGGACGTGCTGCTGGTGGCCGTGAAGAAAGACAAGATTTTGAACCACACGAACGTGCTGGCGCAGGCCGGGAAGAATCCGACGGTGGTGGATATCGACGCCTTCGCGCTGCAAAACTGCTTTGAGATTAACTACGATCCAGACCCCGGACAGACGATCGCTCTGCTCAACATCGGCGCCAGCGTGATGAACATCAACATCGTTCGCGGCGGCATTCCGCTGTTCACGCGCGACGTTTCGGTGGGCGGCAACCAGTACACCGACGCGCTTCAGAAAGAGCTCGATCTGAGCTTCGAGGACGCCGAACGCCTGAAGAAGGGCGAATCGATCGCGGGCGTGGCCGACGAACACAAAGCGCAGATTCTGCGCTCGGTGTCGGACATCCTGCTGCTCGAGATTCAAAAGACTTTCGATTTCTTCCGCGCCACCGCCAGCGGCGAAAACATCCAGAAGATTTGCGTGGCCGGCGGCACGGCGCGCGTTCCCGGGCTTGTGGAGTTGCTGCGCGAAGAGTTTGCGATGCCGGTGGAAGAGATGTATCCGTTTCGCAAGATCGTCATCAATCCCGGTCGGCATAACGAGGATCAGATTCGCGAGTTGGCGCCTCGCCTTGCGATTGCGGTGGGTTTGGCGCTCAGGAGCTTCGACCAACCATGATCCGGATAAATCTACTCGGCAGGGCCCGGCCCAAGGCCGCGCGTCAATCGGTGCCCCTGGAATCCACGCTGCAAGTGATCTTGCTGGCGGCGGCGCTGGCGATTTCTGTGGGCGTGCTCTGGTATTACTACGCGCAACTGAACGGCCAGGTGCACACGCTGCAAGCCGACATCGAAAAGCAACAAGGCGAAAAAGCGCGCCTGGAAAATCTGAAGGCGCAAGTGGAAGCCTTCCAACGCGAAAAAGACGTGTTGCAGCAACGGATCAACGTGATCGAACAACTGCAGCGCAACCGCACAGGCGGGCAGGAGCTGATGGACGCGTTGGCGAACACCGTCGTGCGCACAGATACGTTGTGGCTGACGTCGGTGGCGCGCAAGGGCGACAGCCTGGCGATTACCGGCGAGGCCGCGTCGATCAACTCTGTCGCGAATTTCATCACCGAGCTAAAGCGCTCGGGCTATTTCGATCAGATTGAAATCAAGGAGTCGCACCAGGATCCGGGGGAGAAGGCCGTGCAGACGTTCATTTTCACGCTCACGGCAAACTTTGCCCTGCCGCAAGCGAGGAACGTTGCGGCTCCCGCGGCGACTTCCGCCCCAGCGCCAGCCCCGACCACGGGCCGGCCGGCAGCGGGGAAGGGGTAGGGGACTGCGATGGCGATATCGTTCCGCGAATTTCCGTGGTACATCCAGGCGCTGATTCTTGTGGCGCTCGCCGTAATTGTGATCGTCGCCGGAATCTATATTCCGATTTCTCCGGTGGCGACGGCGCGCACCCAAGTCACGCAACTCACTCAACAGGACAACGAGTTGAAGACGGAAGTGCAGCAACTGCAGGTTTACGAGCGGCAGTACACCGAATTCAACCAGGAAATGAACGCCCTGCACAAGCAACTCGAAACTCTGCAGGCGATCGTTCCCGAGGATAAGCAAGTCGACGAGTTCATCCGATTGCTGCAGGGCGCGGCTTCCGCTTCCGGCGTGCAGATTCGCCGATTGCAGTCCGACGCCATCATCCCGCACGAGTATCACTTCGAGATGCCGTTTGAAATTCAGGTCGACGGGCCCTACTACGCGATCGAAGACTTCTTCGCCCGGTTGAGCCGCCTCTCTCGCATCATCAACGTGGGCGATCTGACGTTCGGCGCGGTCGATGCGAAGAACGGGACCGGTTATCCGACGCGGCCCGGCACAAGCGTCAGCGGCAGTTGCACGGTGACTACATTCTTCAGCAAGCCCGACGATTCAGCGGTGGCAGCGCCGGCGCCAGCTACGCCCGCAGCCAGACCGCAGGGAAAGGGCGATTGAGTTGACGATGCGATTGCCACTCCACATTCGACATTACAGTTCGCTCGCCGCAGTCCTGGTTCTGGCTGGCCTGGTAGCTTTGCCGGTCCGCGCGCAGGAATCTCCGGCCATGCCTGGTCATATCCGGAATCAATTGAACCAGTCGCAGGCCTCATCGCCATCCTCCCAGACCGAGGCGGCTCCGTCGGCGCCGGCAAACACATCGAACCCTGCGGGCCAACACGCCTCGGGCAAGTCCAGGAAGTCGCACAAAGGTTCGACCACGAACTCCGCCACATCTTCGGCGCCGGCACCCGCGTCAACCGCTGTATCTATGAGCGGCCGCCGCGATCCTTTCTCTCCGTTGCTCGCAGCGGACAAGGGCGCAAGCACGCATCCGGATAATTTGCCTCCGGGCAAGGCGGGCCTGATGGTTGACACACTGCGCGTGGACGGAATCGTGCAGGGCCCGAACGGCATGATCGCCATCGTTGAGAATCCGCAAGACCGCGTCTATTTCCTGCGTGAAGGAGACAAGCTGTACGACGGCTCGGTCACGCACATCGTGCTCGATGCCGTTTCCTTCCACCAAGTGGGGAGCGACGCATTCGGCAAGCCCGTTGATCGCGAATTGACGAAACGACTGTATCCCAGCAGTACAGGAGACTCGCAATGAAGATCCACTGGCCGGCTTCCCGGCTCGCCTGCCTGACAATACTTTCGAGCGCCGCTTTGGCGACGGTGTGGGCTGGAACAGGCACGTTGCCCGCCAGCAGCGCGCCCGCGACCGCCATATCCGCCGTGCGTGTGGCGCAAGCGGGCCACGAGACCACCGTGCGAGTGGAGGCAGGTTCTACGCTGACGTATCGCCAGATGCGCCTGTCAAATCCTCCGCGGGTGGTGCTGGACTTTTCGAACGCGCGGCTCACAACGTCGAACCACCCGGTCTCGACCTCGATTGAACCGGTGCGCGACGTTCGCCTCGGCCAATCCGATGCCGACAGTGTTCGCCTGGTGATCGATCTTGATCATGTCGCCGCGGATCGCGTGCAATCGGATGCGACCGGCGTGACGATCACGTTTACCGCGGAAAGCGTTGCCGCTGAAACGCATAGCGCCGCCGTTGCTCCCATGGCCATGAACGAGATTCCGAAATTGTCATTGCCCGCGTGGCTCACCACGGATGCATCCGCGTTCGCGACACCCACAAACGATCCTCCGGCCCCGGCGTCGCAGCAAGCCGCCGCGCAGCAGACTACTTCTCCGGCGCAGACGGTAGCGCCGCCCTTTGCCGTCGTAGAAGCCAAGCTACAGCCCGCCGATCAGACGCCAAATCAGGCGTCCACGGCGATGCCGATGGCGCCCGCACAGAAGAAGTACACGGGCGAGCCCATTTCGGTGAACCTGAAAGATGTTGACCTGAAAGATTTCTTCCGGCTGATTCATGAGATCAGCGGCCTCAACATCGTCGTGGATCCCGCCGTACACGGCACGGTGACGCTCGTGCTGGACGAAGTGCCGTGGGATCAGGCGCTGGACATCGTGCTGCAGAACAACGACCTGTCGAGCCAGATTGACGGGAATGTGCTGCGCATCGCAACGCAGGATACGGTGCGGCGCGAGGCTGAATCAAGACGCTCGTTGCTCAATGCTCAGGCTGCGGCCGTGGAACTTGTCACCGAAACGCGCGTGCTGAGCTATGCCAAGGCGGCCACGATGGCCTCCACGCTCAAGCGGTTCCTTTCACCGCGCGGCGACATTCTGGCCGACGATCGCTCCAACAGCTTGATCATCCGCGATGTTCCCAGCGTGTTCCCGTCAGTTGACGATCTTATCCGCCAACTGGATCGCAAATCCCAGCAAGTCGAAATCGAGGCCCGCGTGGTAGAGGCTTCGCGCGCGTATGCACGCGATATCGGCAGCCAGCTCGGATTCGGTATCGGCTTCGGAGCGGGCAATTCCAACGTGATTGGCGGAGGCAGCGGAACAGCCAGCACCATCACCCACACCACTGGAACGCTTCCGATCACCGCTGCAGGCGCGGCGGACGTTCTGCCGCTGCTGACGAATTTCCCGGCCGTGGCCCCGACCTCCGGCATCACTTTTGCCCGCACCGCGGCAAACTACGCGCTGGACTACGTGATCACCGCGATGGAGAACAAGGGTGTTGGTAAGCTGCTCTCTGAACCTGAGGGCGTCACGCAGAACAACGAAAAGCTGACCGTGAAACAGGGTGAAGAGATTCCGATTCAGACTACAATCAACGACACGATTTCCGTGCAGTATGTTGACGCCGTGCTGAAGCTCGAAGTCACGCCGCAGATCACCGCGGACGGCACCGTGTTCCTCGATGTGGACGTCGAGAATACGCAGGTCGACAACGGCATTCCGCGAATTGAAGGCATCCCGGCTCTTGATACGCAAGCGGCTACCACAAAGGTGCTGATCCGCGACGGCGGCACGGTGGTGATCGGCGGTGTGATCGTCTCGAGCCAGCAGAACAACGTCAACCAGGTGCCGCTGATTGGCAGCATTCCGATCATTGGGCATCTGTTCAAGGAAACCTCTGTGAGCGTCTCCTCGCAGGAGCTGCTCTTCTTCGTGACGCCCCGAATCTTGCCCGATTAGCCGGGGACCCATACACTTAGACTTGAGACGGGGGAGGCGCGAGTCTCCCCCGTTTTCTTTTTCGGGGGGCGCTCGATTTAGAGCCCACCAGGACTATGACTGTGGACGCTCATTCATACGCTAGCAGAATTGAACAAGTCCGATCCGCGTTGCGTGCAAAGCGCGCGGATGCGCTGCTTGTCACGCAACTGCCGAACGTTCTCTACCTGTCCGGTTTCAGCGGAGATTCGGGCTATCTGCTTGTGGAGCAGGGCCGCACCACGCTGTTTACCGATGGGCGCTTCGCGATCCAAGCGCGCGAAGAGGCGCCGGCGGCCAAGCTCGTGTTGCGGCGTGGTTCGCTTGCGGCGACCGTCGGCGCGTATCTGGCGAAGACTAAGCCCGTTGTAGCGTATTCCCCATCGCAACTCACTCTTTCCACGTGGCAATCGCTGCGCAAGGCTGCGGGCGCGAAAGTGCGCTGGCAGGCGCAGGAGGGCCTTGTCGAGGCCCTGAGAGCGATCAAGAGCCCGGCGGAGGTTGCGGCCATCCGTGAGGCCGGGAAGCTCGCCTGCGACGTGATGCGAGACGTGATCGCGCTTATCCGTCCTGGTGTGCGGGAATTGGACCTCGCGGCTGAGATCGGCTATCGCATTCGGCGCAAAGGAGCTACGGGCGAATCCTTCGACTCAATTGTGGCCGCCGGACCGCGGTCCGCGTTGCCGCATGCGCGACCCACCGATCGTCGCGTCGGGAAAAATGAGTTGGTCGTGCTGGACCTGGGTGCTATACTGCGCCGCTATTGTAGCGATTTGACGCGGACGGTCTTTGTCGGGCGCGCCCCGGCGCGAGTGAAGCGCTGGTATCGAGCGGTGCTGGAAGCCCACGCGGCGGCGTGTGAAGCCCTGCGACCCGGCGCGCAGGCCCAGGATGTGGATCGGGCGGCGCGCCAGGTTTTTGACCGGTGTAAACTGGGACGCTATTTCGTCCACAGCACGGGGCACGGCCTGGGCCTTGAGATTCACGAGGACCCATCGCTAGGACGCGGACAGGGGACTCGGATCCAGATGGGATCGGTTGTGACCATCGAGCCGGGTGTTTATATCGAAGGGGTTGGCGGCATCCGCATTGAAGACGACGCCTGGGTCACGGGGAGTGGCTCGGAGCTACTTACCACTCTAGGCCGGGACCTGCTTGAACTCTAACGCCAGATGAAACGGGGCAAGAAATCATCCGACAGCAAGGAGCTTGCCGTGCGCGGCGTGGACCTGCGCCAGCTCGAGCAATTGCTGGCGTTCATGTCCAAGAACGGTCTGGAAGAATTTGAGTACGCCAGCGGCGACCTGCGCATCCGCTTGAAGAAGGGCTTTCAGGATTCGAATGCGGCGGCATCGAGAGCGCTGCCTTCCCGTCCGGACATCGTCGTGCCTCATCCGCACGCGCCGGAGCCTCCCGCGCCATGGGCCGAATCGACGAGCTCGGAGCGGCGCAAAGAGACGCACCGGCATTCTGAATCTTCCGCTCCAGCGCCGGCCGAAGACGCGGACCTGCACGTCATAAAATCTCCCATTGTCGGCACCTATTACGCTTCGCCCAGTCCCGATGCCGGCCCGTTCGTGAAGGTGGGCGATGATCTCACCGCGGGGCAAGTGGTTTGCATCATCGAAGCCATGAAGTTGATGAACGAGATCGAAGCGGACATCGGGGGAGAAGTGGTGAAAGTGTTCGTCGAAAATGGCCAGCCGGTTGAATACGGAGAGCCATTGTTTTCGGTCCGGCCGGCGGGGAAGAAGTGATGCGGGCCGGCAGCGGCTAAAGTGGTTTCGGAATAAGTAGAGTACAGCCGGGAAGAACCAAAGTAAGTTTCGGCCCGCGGTGGGCCACAGCCAGCATGTTCCGCAAAATTCTTATCGCCAACCGGGGTGAAATCGCTTTGCGGGTGATTTGCGCCTGCAAGGAGCTGGGCATCAAGACGGTCGCGGTCTATTCCGAGGCGGATCGCAACTCGCTTCACGTGCGCTTCGCCGACGAGGCTGTGTGCATCGGTCCGCCGCGGTCTTCGGAAAGCTATTTGAATATTCCCCACGTGATCAGCGCCGCGGAAATCACCAACGTTGACGCCATCCATCCCGGCTACGGTTTTCTTTCCGAGAATGCGAATTTCGCCGAGGTCTGCGAGGCGTCGCATATCGCATTTATTGGTCCTTCGCCGGAGATTCTGCGGCTGATGGGTGAAAAAGAGATGGCCCGGCGCGAGATGTCTTCCGCCGGCCTGCCGATTGTGCCCGGCTCGGACGGAATTCTCGCCGATGAATTTGCCGCGCTGGCCGAGGCCGAACGCATCGGCTACCCCGTGATCATCAAGGCCTCGGCCGGCGGTGGCGGACGCGGCATGCGCGTGGTGCGCGGCAAGGAAGAGTTGCCGGCTCATTTCCACACGGCGCGCGCGGAAGCGCAGCAGGCTTTTGGCGTGCCCGATGTGTATCTCGAGCGATTCATCGAGCGCCCGCGGCACATCGAGTTCCAGGTGATGGGGGATCGTCATGGCCGCGTGATGCACCTGGGCGAGCGCGAGTGCAGCATTCAGCGGCGCCATCAGAAGCTGATCGAAGAATCGCCGTCGCCGGCGCTAACGCCCGAACGCCGTGCCGAATTGGGCGGACAAGTGGTGCGCGCGCTCGAACGCGTCGGCTACTGCGGCGCGGGTACGGTGGAATTTCTGATGGATGAAGACGGCTCGTTTTATTTCATCGAAATGAACGCGCGCATTCAAGTGGAGCACCCCGTTACGGAAATGGTCACCAACGTTGACCTGATTAAATCGCAAGTACGCGTGGCGAATGGCGAGCATCTCGAAGACGTAGTCGGCAAGCTCGACGCGCGCGGACACAGTATCGAATGCCGCGTGAACGCGGAGGATCCGGACACATTCGCGCCATCGCCCGGACGCATCACCGTGTTTCAGCAGCCCGGCGGCACCGGCATTCGCGTGGATACGGCTGTGTACGCTGACGCGGTGATCCCGCCATACTACGATTCGCTGGTCGCCAAGCTCATCGTGCGCGGACGCGATCGCGGCGAAGCCATTGCGCGCATGCGGCGCGCGCTTGAAATGTTTGTGATCGAAGGAATCAAGACGTCGATCCCGCTGCACCGCCGCATCCTGGCCGAACCCGATTTTGAGGCAGGCCGGCTCGACACGCATTTTATGGACCGCTATGCGGCCGCATCCGCCGCGCACCGCTAGGGGGCGCCGTGTTTCCGCCGCTCTACGCCATCCTGGATGACTCAATTGTTCCGAGCGACGATATTGCTCGATGGGTTGCGATAGCCGCGGTGCTTGCCGAATCCGGCTGCCAGTTGATGCAAGTCCGCGCGAAGAATGCCAGCTCGCGCACTCAACTCGAAATTGCAACTGAGCTTTTGCGTACTCTCGATTCCACGCGCGTGCGATTGATCGTCAACGATCGCGCGGATATTTCATTGCTCGCGGGCGCCGGCGGAGTGCATGTGGGCCAGCACGATCTTGAAGTCGAGCAAGCGCGTGCGATTTGCGGCACGTCGATGTGGATCGGCGTCTCTACGCACACGCTCGATCAAGTGCGCGCCGCGGATAAGACTTCGGCCGAGTACATCGCGTTCGGCCCAATCTTCCCCACGACCACGAAAGCAAAACCCGACGCGCTCGTCGGCGTCGAAGGATTGCGAGCGGCCCGCGCGCTCACGCGCAAGCCACTCGTTGCTATCGGCGGAATCACGCTCGATCGCGCACGCGACGTATATCGCGCCGGCGCGGATTCGATCGCTGTTGCCGGTGATTTGCTGCGCGCCCGAAATCCCGGAGCGCGCGCGGAAGAATATTTGGCGCTCGCCGCCGAAGCGATCGGTGCATCGCGATGAGCGACACGAATCCCGCCCGCGCCGCCGGCGCAGCCGCGCCGTACGAACCTGAAATCTCCGCGAGCGGATTCGTTCGCAGCCTGGGCCTGTTCGATTCCACAATGTTGGTGGTCGGCTCGATGATTGGCTCGGGAATTTTCCTGGTCTCGGCCGATATCTCGAGGCTCACCGGTTCCGTCGGCGGCCTGCTGCTGACGTGGGTGATCACCGGTGCGCTCACCATCGCCGCGGCGCTTTCCTACGGCGAGCTGGCCGCCATGATGCCCAAGGCTGGCGGACAGTACGTTTATCTGCGCGAAAGCTATTCGCCGCTGTGGGGATTCCTTTATGGCTGGACGCTGTTTCTTGTGATCCAAACCGGCACGATCGCCGCAGTCGCGGTCGGCTTCGCGCGCTACCTCGGAGTGCTGGCGCCATCGATTTCCCCGACGCACTGGATCCTGCCGCCACTGCGGCTCTCGGCGAAATATGCGATTAGTTGTTCGCGGCAACAGCTTGTGGGCGTGGTGCTGATTGTTTTGCTCACCTGGGTCAATACGCGCGGCATCAGTCT
>JBAQYV010000073.1:0-30107 GCA_049790315.1 Candidatus Acidiferrales bacterium
AGGGTGGACCGAGGGATTGACAACGAGCCTACTTTTGCGCCGATGAGATCGAATGCCACGTGCCCGTTTTCGGAGTGGAGCTTGGTTTCCACTTCGAGCGTCAAGTCTTTCCCCTGCGCATTCAAGACCATATACAGATGTAAGCGGTCATCCGTCAGCTTGACTCTCATATCTTGAAGAGTGGCCCGATTGTCGGCGCTACTACGACTTGCCGTCACGTAAGACGCAAGGACAGAATTTAGCGCTCCTTCGTCAACAGGCAGAACGCGCTGTACAGTCCCGGTCGTATCGGTCTCGATACGATGAAGTTGTGCCTCTAGTCGCTGCGCCGCAGCGGGGTCAACACGCACGACAGGCGGAGGGGGTTCTTGGAAGATGAGGACCAGGAGCAAAACTATGAGCGTACCGACGCCCAGCAAAGCCCATCCCGCAATCCGACGCGTTGTGCGCCACCAGTTCGGTGATTTCCCCTCGTGCGTAATGTTTCCCGCAGCCTTGCTTGATCGCGACATTCTCGTTCTTTTGGTCATTGTGGCCGACGTTATAGTTAATGAGCTATGCTTATGTCAAGAGCGATATCGACGGCGAGTGGCAGTTCAACGACCAATTAACATTAGAATCCCTCTTGGTTGGGCAGGCCCAGTGGCACGGAAGGCAGTGGCAATTACGCGGGCGCCAACAACGGAGGCATACGCCCTCGCTGCACTAGAATCTGCCCCGGAGACTGCCTCGGCGCCTTGCCGTTCCGTTTCCGAAAGCGGTAGGGGCTTGATTGTCTGGTCGGCTTAACGGCGATCAGTCGGCCTCTCCGTTAGAATTCTACGTTGACCCACGCGGCCATGCGCAACGAAACTCCCCCCCATTTCCACGCGCGATCCTTTTCATAACTCGTCACCAATACGCCTCCAAAACCGGCCCCTTTAAGGCCGTTTTTCGGCGGTCTATAAACGGAAAAGCAAGGCAGGCAAAGGGATTTAGCTTCTGTACCTCAGAATTGACACGGTAGAGGTCTGGGGTTCGAGTCCCCACGGGCCTACCACTTCATTGCGATGGACTTACCCATGTTTTCGCCACCCGGTTTTAAGCATTCTGCACCGCTCACCGTACCGCTGAAACCCTCGCTCGCGCGCTCCGCCAGAGACGTGCTACCGAACATACGCTTTGATAGTCGCGCACTCGGTGCCTTGCGCCCGGCCGTGCGGACGAATCGCGAATTTGCCGATAGCTGCGGGCACGATTACCGTCTCGGCATAATGAAACACGAAAGGCTCAAACGCGTCGCTAGGGCTCTCAACAATGGCCTCGTCACCTTGTACTAGGTTCAAGACGTTGACGCCGCCAGCTGTGTCGTGAGGCACACCGCCGGTGAACCAATGGCGGCGGGTTTCGATAAATTCTAATTCGTGCAAGCCGGTGCGTTCTTCGCGCCAGCCGGGGCCGCTTGCGAGCGGCTCCACTCGACGGACTAGATTTTCGCGGACCCAGCCGGTTGTCCGGCTCCAGTCGATATTGGAGATTCCGTGATCGAGGTGAATCGGGCGCGGCTTGCCGTCGAGTCCCGGCCGGCCCCAGTCCCACAGCTTGAAGGTGAAGATATACGGTGTGGCGCTGATTTCGAGCACCATGCTGTTGCGGCCCGAGCAGTGAACGGTACCCGCGGGTATCAGGAAGTGATCGTGCTTTTTGGCGGGCCAGCGGTTGATGAATTTTTCGGCGGGGAAAACGAAATCGCCAGCCTGGGCAGCGCGGAGATCTCGCGTCATTTCGTTGCGCGAAATCCCTTCTTTCAAGCCGAGGAAGACCGCGCCGTCGTCGCTCGCGTCCAGGAGGTAATAGCTTTCGTCCTGCGTGTAGGGGACGCCGAATTTATTTTTGATGTATTGCGCCGTCGGGTGAACCTGGAGCGAGAGATTGCCTCCGCCCATGGTGTCGAGGAAATCGAATCGAATGGGAAACTCAGCGCCGAACCGGGCGTGCACGAGTTCGCCGAGGAGTTCGCGCGGATGCCGGAATACAAGATCAATCGCGGGGATCTCGACCAGACGCGAGCCGAATCCGAGCAGCAAACTGTTCTCCTCAGGAACGCAATCGAAGCACCACGCGTGATTGGGAACGTCGCACGGCAAGTCGCAAACTTCTTCCATCCAGTGGCCGCCCCAAGGGCCCGGATCGAAATACGGCACGACTCGAAAGGGACGGTGAACCGCAGTCGCAAGAGTCGCGCGAAACGTTCGTCCGGAAATCATCCGGGGCGTTTGGCGATCGTTGGTGTCCAGCAAGAAATCGAGATTGCCGAGCAATCCCTGTTTCCAGCGGTCGGCCACGCGCCAATCGACGAAGAACCCGCGCTTGTATTTGGAGGCCGCGGATTCGGACTCGTTCGCGATTCCCAAATTTCCGATTTCGTTGCTGCGTTGCCGGCGTTGGATTTCCCAGCGCGCCAGATCGGCGTAAATCAGCAGGTCGTGATGCGGAGCGACGAATGCTGCGCCCGCGCCGGCGATCAGCACCGTGCCGGTCGAACACTCAATGGCGTTCCGGGCTTTCGCGATTTTGGCTGCATCGAAGAAATCCGGGAGCGAAAGAGTGGCCAAGCGGCCAAACACTGGATCGTCGTTGCCGAGAAACGGCTTGGTCAGCCGCTCGATTTCAGCGGGCGCCTTCAGCAAATCCTGCGCGCGTATCACAATCGACAGGCCGAGTTGCGCTTTGAGGCCGACCACAACATCGTCGACGAAAACGCCGGGATAGCATTCGACGCAAATTATTTTGCCGGCTGCGCCGGCCATCGCACGCAAGTGCGCGCCGATCTCAGCCCATCCGCATTTGCATTCCTGTTCATTCGCCGATGCCTGCACGAATGGACGCTTGTCATAGTTTGATCGGCGTGACGTCAACTCGGTTCCGTCAGTAGCGGTATCGCTCCAAGAAGCGCCGCGCTGCTTCCGAGTTTGGCGGGGCGCACTTGCACTTTGCCCCAAGGGGTCCACGCATGGCGGGAAACATGTTGTTGCACAAAAGGCACGACAATCTGAGCGCTGTTCATAACTCCGCCGCCGATGATCAGTATCTCCGGGTCAAACGAATGGATCAATCCAACGGCGTTCGCGGCCCACACTTGAAGGCAACGCATTTGCACTTCCTGCGCGACACTGTCGCCGGCGGCAGCCGCGCCAAAGAGCGCTTCAAAATCCAAGTGCCCGTTTTTGGAGAGCGCACTCTCGCCGAATCCCGGCCACCCCTTGACAATATCAGGCAGAGACCATCCAGCCGCTTCGGCTTCCGCGCAACCGACATTTCCGCACGTGCAGGGGCGGCCTTGAATTTGCACCGGAATGTGTCCGCCCAAGCAGCCGGCCTGTGAATGTTTGCCGCGAATCAGGTGGCCACCGATCATCGCGGCGCCGCCGATGCCGGTGCCGAGCGTCATCGTGACAATGTCAGAATATCCTTGTGCGGCGCCGGCATACCATTCGCCGAGCAGCGTCATGCGCGCGTCGTTCTCGATGCGCAGCGGCAATCCGAAAACGCGTTCGCTCCAGCCCGAAATGTCGAGTTTCGGCGCGTCGTCGTACTTCAGATTCGTAGCCAACAATCGGCTGGACTTGAAATCCACGACGCCGCAAAAGCCAAAGGCGAGCCCGCCGCAATCCCACGCGGAAAGGCCCGCAGTCCGCAAAAGGGATTTCAGCGTGCTTTCCAAACGGGGAAGCAGGATCTTCAGGCCCTGCCGCGGATCGGCGGGCAAAGTCTCTTGCGCAAGAATTATTTTATCTTCCACGACAGCGCAATTCGCATGTGTGCCACCCAGGTCAATCGCCAGTGCTCTTTTCTTCTCGGTCGTCATGGCCGGGCCGGCTTTTCTGCCGCGGGTGTGTTCCCGGCGCAATCGGGGCCGATGCAAATTGGGGAAGGGGGAAGAGCCTCCGAGTTCACGGCGGCTTGGGTCGAATGGGCGTCCTGACCCGCGAGATTGTGCCAACCACCGAGAGTGTGATTCCCCTGCCCCGGCACATTGAAAAGCGCGGAACTGTTCGGGGCGAACCAATCGTTGTAGTCGGAGAACAGAGTGGTCGTAAAAGAGTTGAGCGTGCTGAGCGACGTTCCGATCAGAGCCGATCCGGGCGCGGTGTCAGGCCCCGCTGCAAGGTTGACTCCGTCGAGCACCCAGTCCTGAGTCAGGAGATGATATGCAACACCTGGGCGCTGCCAATTGGAGACATCGCGAACAGTCGCGCTTCCTCCGATGAACAGCGCGTCGCCGCCGTTGTCATACAACGTGCTTTGACGAACTGTGATGCGGGCGGAATTGGCGGCTTGCAAGCCATGGCCATGATTCTTATGAAAAACGCTGCGGTAGATCAGCGCTGGACCTTGTGTCGCCTCGAAATACAATCCATTCGTCGTGTTTTCATTGAACGAATCGCCGACGATGCATAGGTTTTCATTATCGGTGTCGAACCACAATCCGCCGGTGAAGTTGCTGTTGAACGAAGAGTTGTCGACTTCCATATAGTGGGCCTTGACGACTTTCATGCCGTCGGCATCCCAGCCGGTCAGTCCGCCTTGGCTGCCTCGCCAGTTGTTGTAGGTGACGGTGTTGCCGACGAAAAGAAGATTGAGCGGACGATAAACTTCGACGCCGTTCTCGCCGTTGCGAGTGAACGCGGAGTTCCGAATCGTGATGTCGAGATTCGCGGACAGAACCAGACCCTGCCAATTGTTATATCGCGCCGTGACGCCATCCAACAGGATATTGGCTCCCTCATGGCTCGTGTTGTCGCCGGAGATGCGTATGGCGCCGAAACCGGAAATGTTCGCGCCGTTGTTGTCATGCTGAAAAACCAGACTCTTCAATTCGAGGTTCTGCGCGCCCGCGGCGGAGGTCGTAAATAAATTGTTCCGCACGGCAATTTCTACGTTGGCGACAGACATATTTGTACCTGACGGAGGCCGCACCGTAATTGCGTGGGATCCGCTGGAGAGCTCCGGGCAAGTGTCCCCGGAATTGGAATCACCTTGCCCATCGATAACACGAAATGTTCCGGGCTGCGTCAGCGGCCCTTGCAACACCTGCGTAAGTTGGACGCCGTCGATGAACGCCATTTCCCGCCGCAGTCCGAGGCATCCCAATGCAGGTCCTCCTGTCGAGAGAAAAGGTTGCGCCGCATATCCCCATGTGTAGGGCCACGCCATGAAGTAGGTGCCATCGCCATTGGAGATCCAACCCCTCCACTGATCGGCTCCGTCAACGATCGCAGTTCCAGTCTGGGCCGCTTCAATCACGAGTGTGCGAGAGCTGCCTTCCCCAAACTGACTCGGCAAGGAAATTGCCTCACGATATGTGCCCGGGTTCACAATCACGTCGGCGACTTCATGATCGGTAGCCTGGCTGAGTGCTCCTGTGATGGTCTTGCACGGGCGTGATCGATGACCACAACTGTTGGAATCCAAACCCTTGGCCGCGTTCACATAAATCTTCGTTGCGCCCGCATCACTGATCCTCGCTCCCGTGGATGGAGTGGCGCACTGCTGTCCGAAAATGCTGCTTTGCATCAGAGCACCGCCCATCAAGACGCAAACCGCAACCGATGCACATCGTCGCATGCTAGCTCTCGCCGCATTTCCGTACTCGGCTGGTTCGACACTGCCGGAGCGAGGCGATCGCCATTCGGGGGGCAGATCGCCGGCTCCAGCCCGGGCAGGGTTTGCAGTCCCACACACCCGGATGACTGCGTTCGGACGTCAAACTCAAAAGCTCAGGACCAGTCCGAACTGGACTTGCCGAGCAGGGTTGTTGTTTGGGTTGGAAAAAGCCAAGGCCGTGATCGTACCCGTAGCTGCCGAACCGAATGTGGCGTTGGGCTGCGCGAAATTCGGGTGGTTGAAAATATTGAAGAAATCCGCGCGAAACTGCAAATGTGTGCGGTCGCCGGAGCCGATTGGAATGTGGAATTGTTTGGCCACCGAGAAGTCCAGATCCCAAAATCCCGGTCCTCGCAACATGTCCTTGCTTGAATCGCCAAACACCGGCGTGGTCGTCGTTGACGGCGTATACGGATTCGAGAATGCGCCTACGTTGAACCATTCGGCGATCGTCGGATTCGACAAAGTCGGGGTGCCTGAGACATTCGCAAATTCACTGCCGCTGAGCGCCGGATTCACAGCAGTGCCGCCTGCAAGAACCGTGAATGGAAATCCGGTATTGGCCGAAAACGCTTCGGACATCGTCCATCCGCCCAGGAACGCGTCAGCGACGCCACCCTCAGTCATGTGAGCGCGGCCCACGCCAAAAGGAAGATCGTAGACGCCCGATATGACCACCCGATGCGTCTGATCGAATTGCGAAGGTGAATAGGTCGCTCTCGGCGTATCCGCGTCCTGGTATTCGCATCCGCTGGTTGTGGTGAGGTCCAGTGAGCAATTGTCCATGGACTTCGAGTAGGTATAGTTCGCGAGCACCGTAAGGCCCGCGGAAAAGCGGCGCGTCAGGGACAATTGAAGCGCATTGTAGTTTGAAAACGCATCGTTGAAGTACGTCGTGATGGTTTGAAATTGCGGAAACGGGCGGAACGCTTGCAGCGCCCCGGGCGCGAAATCCGCCTGTGGAACCTGGTTGGAATCTCTTGGGTCTAAGAGATGCGTCCCTTTACTCCCGACATATGCGATTTCCGCAACCCATGCGGTACCCAACTGCTTCTGAACGCCGAGTTGCCACTCCTGCATATACGGCTGATGCGCGTTCGGAGGAAAGTAACTGACGGACTGTCCGTTCGAGATCGCCGGGGTGCGATTCGCGGCGGTCGGGGTCGTGAATGCCGGCGCCCCGGTATCAAGTTCCATGAACGGCACAGGGTTTGAAGGATTCGCGACCACCTGAGAAAATGAGATCGCATAGCCGGGCGGCGTCGAGCTGAAATTCTGCTGCGCGCTGATGGGTACGTAGTAGATGCCATAGGCCGCGCGCATCACCCAAGACGTTCTCGGATTCCACGCAATGCCGATGCGCGGGGCGAAAAGTCCGAAATGGTTGTTCTGCAGCGTGTTGTCGCTCGACGTGGCGTACAAGATCGCCCCCGGCGTGTTCGTGACAGGGTTTGTGAGAGTCGGATCGAAGTTGGAAAGACGGTTGAATGGTTCGCTGAAGCCACCTTCACCTTGATAACGCAGTCCGACGTTCACAGTGACGGTACGTGAGACGTGATAGTCGTCTTGGCCGAAAAACGCGAACGCAGTTCGGCGCGCCCCGATCGTGTTTGGCTGCGCGCTCAGAGAGTAAGCGGACGGCAACCCCAGCTCGAAGTCGGCAAGTCCAAGGCCGGTAAAGTCGCCGTTGAACGTAAACGTGCCGGAACTCAACGACGCCAGCACGTCATAATCGTACTTGTCCAGTTCTCCCCCGAATTTCAGTGTGTGTTTTCCGCGAACCCACGTGATGGAATCTCCGGCCGTGTAGACATTCTGAGCGCCGCCAGAATGCTGCCCCGGACCAATCGAGGTTGGAACTGCCCCGCTAATTGTGAAGAGCGGAAAGAAATTCTCCGGAACTCCGGTGAGCCCAAGCGTAGATGGGAAGTTATCGTTCTCATTGGGAGTCAGCTGATAGAAATATTGCCGCGTGAAGTTGAAGCGAGCTTCATTGATTGTCGTTGAGTTGAGCGTCCAGCGGTCGGTGAGAGTCCATTGCTGACTGTGAGACGTCTGGATGCCGCAACGCTCAGTGCCGTTAAAGCAGGCCGGCGGCGGGATCGCTCCCGTGTGATCGTTTGTGAGCAGGTAGACGTGGCCGGCGCCGGTCAGCACGTTGTTGGGCGTGAAATGATAATCTACGCGCCCGTCATAGATCGGAGTCTTAAGGTCCTGGCGGCCATTGTTGATGTAATTGTTGGTGTTACCCGTACCCGGCATTGGGAATGGCCAGTAAGTGAGGACGGCTGCGGCTACCTTGTCGATCGTGGGTATCGTGTCATTTGCGTATGGCAAGCCAGTCGATGGGTTCTTGATCGTCGCAACACCCGTAAAATTTCCGCCTCGCTCGGCCATTGTCGGCACCGTGTCGATCGACGTCGTAGTGGATGGATTTATCGTGTCCTGATAACTGAAGAAAAAGAAGAGCCTGTCTTTGAGAACTGGTCCGCCAATGGTGCCTCCCGGTTGGTTGTAGAGCAGCGGGGTCGTGCTCTTGGAAAAGAAGTTCCGAGCGTTCAGCACGGTGTTTTGAAAATATTCAAAGAGCTCACCGTGGAAGTCGTTCGTACCGCTTTTCGTGATTATATTCAACACCGAGGTTCCGGTTCCGTATTCCGCATCGAAGTTGTCTTCGAGCACATTGAATTCGCTGACGGCGCTCAAGGCCGGAACAAGGGTCACGAAATTGTCACTGTCCGGGAGGACGCCGGAGCCACCATTGACGCTCGCAACCATACCGAAGGATCGACTTCCGTTGACGCTGCGACGCCCCGGGTCAACTCCTTGCACGTTGCTCTGCGCCGTTGAAGTTCCTGGCGCGAGCAGCGCAAAGTAAGATGGATCCCTGCCGACCGTGGGCAGCTCTCCAATCATTTCAGTGTTGAAATTCGTTCCTCGTTGAGAGTCTTCGGTGTTGAGCAACGGCGCGTTGGCCACAACCGTGACCGTCTGTGTCGAGGCTCCGATCTTCAATTGGCCGTCGACGCGGGCGGTCTGGTCCAATTGAATATCGATTCCTTGCCGCATCAGGGTTTCAAAACCGGACGCTTGGAACTCGACCGAATACGGACCTGGATCGAGATAGGGCGCGTCGAAGGTCCCGGCCTGATTTGTTGTGATCTGGACGACCGCGCCCGTGTTGTCGTTCGATATCTTCACCGTCGCGTTGGGCACAGTTGCGCCGTCCGGATCCGTCACCGTCCCGATGATCTCCGCCGTGCTTCGATTCTGCGCTCGTGCAGCGCCAAAGGGCAGAATCAGGCAAACCAGGAGCAGGGCCCCGATCCACTTTGACGATCGCTTCGCTGTCTCTTTCATTTGCAGCCTCCTTATGGAGTTCTTCGGATTTCGCTCACAGACCCCGGGTCCGCGGCTTGACGCTATTTCTCGCTTTCAGGAGCAAATGTCGGGAGAGCCGGAACGGAGCTGATCAGGGCCGCCGTGTCCGGGCTGTATCGGTAAACTTCTGGCGCGTTTGAATCGATCCAAACTTGCAACTCGCCAAGTTCGGTGTTGTCGAGGGCACGAACATGGATGGCGGTGACGCCATCGCAGCGAACGATGACTCCGGCGGCAAAGCCGATTTTTGGAGCGCTCGGCGCGCTCTGTGTTGGGTACAAGTGGCACGCCGCGGGTTTTGTTCCGGGCCGCTCGATCAGCAGCGTGCCGTCGCGTTCAACCGTCGTCCGATAGGTTTCTTCTCCGAGATAGTCGATCGCCGGAAACGCGGTTCCGTCCGGCACCGTTGTCTTGCCGATGTCGGGAAGGCCGTCCACGGTTACGACGTCGCCGTGTAGCAATCCGGCGCTTGTCAGATACAGGTGAGGTGCTTGCGAGCCCGCGAAATGTGGCCAGCGAAGAATGATATGAATGTGCGGCGGAGAATCTTCATGCCCCAGGGGATCGTTCGTGTCAAAGCCCATCAAATGAATCGTTCCGAGCCCCTGCGTATAAACCTCATGGTCCAACCCCAATGAGCGAATCGCTTCCCTCAGGCCAAATTCGAGATTCAAAGCCGCTTGGCGTTCCGTCGCTGGCCATGGACCCTTACCGTATGTACCCGCTCTGCGATCCTTGTAGGCGTGCTCGATTCTTATCGTGAGACCGGGCCATTCCAGGTTCGTTTGCAATTCGAGTGTGGAGGACCGCTCGCGTGGGTCGACCGGCAGGTCGAATTCGATAGAGCTGCCGTGCTGGGAGAAGGGAATCGAATTCTTTTCGACGATTACGGCGCGAATCGCGATGCCGCCCGATTGCACTTGAATTCCTGGAATGGCTTTTCTAGAGGTCGGCACCCGGAGATAAAAGAATATCTCCCATGCGTTTTGACCTTCATAGAACGGGCCGCGAAGGACTGCGCACTGTTTGCAATCAGCCGGCGTCTCGATCGCAGCGTGAGCCGCGAGCGCGCCACGCTGGGACTTCATTAGCTTGATACCGACGATAGTTGTTTCTGCCGGGGCAGCTTGAGCGGAGCGCGCCAATGGGCAGCACGTCAGGCAAATAAAGAACGACGCGAAGATCGAGAGTCCGGTCCAGCCGGCAGACCCTCGCTCGCTTCTTTCCATCCGGAGAGTCATTTGTGCGCGCATCCTTGCGGTCTTAGTGGGAGCACCTTCCGGTCGCTTCCCCACGCCGGCGGCACAATAGGTCCGAATCGGGCGCTTGTCAATACTTATTGCACGCCGTTATAGAAGTTTGATTTTTGTGTAATCTGAGGTCAACTGCGGCGTATATCAATGGCCCTGTGGACTACCAAGCAGTGGTCGATCGTTGTATTCGCGCAGCCAGCATGGGTTTTAGTGGCACACGCTCGGTGCGCCGCCGCTAATCCATCCAGTCGTCGGTGATCAACCACTTTATCAACGGCGTGAGAGTTTGGCGTGACGGAGACGCACTACCGCGGAATTCCGACGTCGGCTCTATGTGTGTCTTGTTCCGCGCAGGACGTTGAGCAGGGCCAGGGGAATCGCTCCGCGGAGCGTCGGCCGTTCCACACTGGCCGGGCGCATGACCGGAATCGATACTCCCGGGATGAAATAGCGGCTTTGCATCGCCGCTTTCAGAAGCGGTTCGATCAACGGCCATGCCGCAGTGATTTCTCCGCCGATCACGATTGCTTCCGGCGCGAGACCTTGCGCGAGTCCCCGAATACCTTTGCCGAGCATTTCAGCGGTGTAGAGTATTTCACGCCGCGCGTCGGGGTCGCCTACTTGCGCCAGTCCCACAAGATCTTGCATCGAGCGGACTTCATGGCTGCGCGCGGGCTTGGCCTTACGGAATCGGGCGAGCGTCGCTTCGTCGGAAGCGATCGCCTCCCAGCATCCCACGTTGCCGCACGAACAGCGCGGTCCACGCGGGTCCATGTGCATGTGACCGAACCCGCCGATGCCGAAGCGCGTTCCGAGGTATAGCTCGTCACCAAGCACCAGGCCCGTTCCGATCCCTTCGACGACGAGCACAAACAAAATACTTTGATTTCCCGACGCCGGCAGTGGGCCGTACCACAGCTCGGCGAGCGCGGCGGCATTCGCGTCGTTTTCCACATATACAGGCAGATGTAGCTTCTTTTCTAGGATTTGCCGGATCGGCACATCCTTCCATGCAAGCTTCGGAGAAAGTATCAGCCGCCCGTCCGAGTGGTTTATTAAGCCAGGAATCGCAACACCAATGGCGGCGAATTTCGCGTGTGGATAAACCGTCTCGAGATGAGCGTGAATTTCTTTTGCCAAGTCTTGAAGGAATGTCGTCGCGTTCTTTTCCGTCGGCTTCACGCGTTGGCTTAGCACTCGACCGTTAAAATCGCTGATCGCATATGCCGTCTGCCGCACGCCGATACTCAGCGCGACCGCGTAAGCTTTCTCTGCATTCATCTGAATATATTTCGCGCGCCGCCCGCCGCTCGAGGGTGCTGCTTCGCCTTCGGAAAGAAATCCTGCGGCGAGAAGCCGATTAACCACAATTGACACAGTGCCTGGCCCCAGTCCCGTCGCCCGAGCCAGTTCGATTCGAGAGATGGGCTGCCGATTGCGTATCAAATGCAACATGCGACCTTCGTTCGTATTGCGAAGGTCTTCGACACCCATCATTTTTAGCTTGTTAGATATCGCAGCTCGCATCGGAATGGGACACAGTATAGCTCCGAAGACGCGCCGCGCTCACACTAATCCCAGCGCTGCCGGCCTCCGGTCGCTCGAAGACAATTTTTCGCACTTCTACAACGCCCCGAAGTAAGTATTGACACAGATCAAAGACGTTTCTATGATCCGCTCGGTCGCGCATTGTTCGGCCCTGCCATGCCACTCACCCGATCGACGAATCAAGGACAAAGCGATGCGTTCTGACAAGCAGTTAGTAGAACGCCATCGGCAGCTTGGCCCGCGCTTCGTCCGATGGCTCGTTCAGTTGGCCATCGTTGCCGGGTTGGCCGCGGTAATCCCCCCGCTCATTTTTGCGCAGGATCAGTCGCCGATTAAGGAAGTCCTGCTCGTACACTTCGCGCACACCGATTTTGGCTACACCGACCAGCCTGAAGTCGTTCGCGAACTCCATCGCCATTATGTAGATGTCGCACTGGACGCTGCGTGGGCGACGCGCGTCAGCCCGCCAGGCGATCGCTTCTGCTGGACGATCGAATCGCAATACACTTTTGACGATTGGTGGAAGAGCACAACGCCAGCGCGCCGCTCCGAATTCGTCGAAATGTTTCGCGCGGGACAACTCGATGTTTCAGCTCTTGCCGTTGATGCTACGCCCTACATGGATCGCCAGGAATGGCGGTTGATGACCCATTGGATCCCGGACGAGGTTTGGAAGCGCGTAGGTATTCAGTCGGGCATGCAGGACGACGTCAACGGCTTGCCCCGCGCCGGCGCGATGGCGCTCCTCGATCACGGGATCGCGCGCCTGTGGACCGGCATCAATGTCGACCTCGGCGGCGCGCCTCAAAAAACTCCTTCCGCCTTCTGGTGGAAAATGCCCGACGGCCGGCGATTATTCGTGTGGCTGGGAGTTCCATATTCCGAGGGTTATCATTTCTTCGCGCCGCACAATTGGCGGCACGGCCCGCTTCCCGCGGCGAGCGACACGCTCTACCGCCCGCCCGCGCCTGAAGAAATCTTCAAGACCGATCCCGCATCTCTGCAATCAGAACACGAACGCTTGATGCAGCAGCTTCAGCAATACGTGGCCGCCGGGTACAAATATCCAGTTTTCGTTTTGCCTTTCACGAATCAGTGGCGCATTGACAACGATCCGCCTTACCCATCGATTGTGAATTTTGTCGCCGTCTGGAATCGCGCTGGCTTGAGCCCGCGAATCCGCCTCGTCACGATTACCGAAGCCTTGCAGCAGATGGAAAAAATCGCCGGGCCCGACAGCCCCGAGTTTACCGGCGAGTTCCCGGACTGGTGGGCCGACGGCACGATGTCTGCGCCTCGTGCAGTCTCAGCCTCGCGCTTGGCAAAAAGTAACCTTGCCGAAGCCATCTCTCCGGTATTCGGTTCTCCGAGCGCAGCGTTTTTGAGCGAAGTCGACGCCGTGAATCGCGACTTGGTTCTTTTCGACGAACACACCTTCGGCTCCGCATCGAGCGTGGCATTTCCCGATAGCCTAGACACTCTCGGCCAATTCGCGGGAAAAAGTTTGTTGGCGTACGCTCCGATGGCTCAGGCTCGATGGCTGCTCGGAAAGCGGGCTCGGACAGCCTTTGACAGCAAGGGAGAAGGATTCTTCACGATCAACGCCACTTCCCAGCCCTGGTCCGGTTGGGCCAAATTCAACGCGTCAGCGCTCCGCGAAGATGATGTCGCGGCGATAGACCCATCGACGAGTTCGTGTTTTCCGCTTCAGTTCTCGAACGGATTGAAAAGTTTTACGGTGCCCACTAACCCCGGAGAAATCACCCCCGAAAATTCCTCCCAAGTTTTCGCCGACAATTTGCCGGGTCAAGAGGTCTCCGTTTGGATCGATTCGCTTCCCGGAAACTCAAGCAGACACCTTCTGCTTTCACCTAAGCCCTGTCCTGCCGCGCCAGTTACGTCCGTGAGCGCTCCTAAAATTGAAGTCGACGAAAAGGGCTGGCCCACCTCGATCGCCTGGCCGGGCATGCCCACATCTCTCATCGCTTCCGGATTCGGCGATCTGGTCGCCGTCAACGTCGACGGCTTCGCGCCTCGAGCCAAGATCCACGAAATATCGGACATGACGGACCCCGCCAAGCGGCGATCCGCTCGCGAGCAATTCATCAAAGAAATCCACGCATCGGAATCCGGCGCGGCGATCCGCACGGACAATCCCCGCACCGTCGTGTTCACGCAAACTCTTTCAGAGCCTTCGCTCGCCTGGATTACGCGACGCCTCGAAATCTGGCGCGATGAACCTCGCGCGCGAATCGAAATCCAATTCTCCCGCCTTTCGTCCGACCTTCCGGAAGCCATCTTCGCGTCTTTCCCGCTTCCAGTCGGCGAGGCCGCTCCAAAAACCAGCAACGCCGGAGTCCCTTTCCTCCCTTATATCGATCAGATTCCTGGTAGTTGTCGCGACTATTTCGCGACCGACGGCTGGGTGCACTACGCGAGCCCCCAAGGTCATTGGTTGTGGGCGAGCCGCGACGCGCCCCTGATCACCTTCGGCGAAACGAACGTACTCGCCAGACGAACGGACGCGCCCGCGCGCACGAATCGCGTTCTAGCGATGCTCTTTAATAATTTTTGGTACACAAATTTCGTGGCCAACAGCACCGGCGAAATGGATTATCGGTTCGATCTCGTTTGGCGTAAGGATTTCCCATTGGCGCTCAGCGAAAGCGATCTCGCCGAATCCTTGTCGAGCGATCCCGTTCTTCTCATCAATCCTGATAGGCAGACGGACAAGCTTTACCTCAAATGGCTGTTTCAACCTTGAGCGCCGTTCGTGCATCGCTGACGCCGTATTCGCGGAGACTTCAATGAGCGGTCGGCCGTGGCGCTGAATCGGTACGTCCTCAGAAGTACACTCGTCGGCGCCCTCGGCGGCCTACTCTTCGGTTTTGATACCGCCGTAATCTCCGGCACCACCGCCGCCCTCGCTCACGTCTATCAGCTCACGCCCGCTCACTTGGGATTCACCGTTTCCATCGCTCTTTGGGGCACCGTAATCGGTTCGATCGCCGCCGGCTCGTTGGGTCAGCGCTACGGCTCGCGCGAAATGCTCCGATGGATGGCCGTTCTGTATCTAATTTCGTCTCTCGGTTGTGCCTTCGCTTGGAGTTGGCACGCATTCCTCGTGGCGCGTTTCCTCGGCGGCCTCGGCATTGGCGGCTCTTCGGTTTTGGGCCCTGTCTACATCGCGGAACTCGCGCCGGCGCACTTGCGTGGCCGGCTCGTCGGCACGTTTCAAATCAATATCGTGGTAGGAATCTTGCTCGCTTACTTTTCAAACTATCTAATCGCTCTGGCTCACCTCGGCGCCGTCGAATGGCGATGGCAGCTTGGTGTCGCCGCGCTTCCGTCGTTTATCTTTTTTCTCCTCCTCTTCAGCATCCCGCGCAGCTCTCGATGGCTTGCCACGCGAGACCGTATGCCCGAAGCGCTTGCAGTACTTCAGCTCATGGGTTCGCCCGATGCCCACGCGGAATTGGCCGAAATTCGCGAATCGATCGAGATCGAGCGCACCAGCCGAACCGAGCCGCTTTTTCGCCGCATCGGCGGCAAACTGAAATATGGCACCCCAATTTTCCTGGCCATCGCCATCGGCGTCCTCAATCAATTGAGCGGCATTAACGCGATCCTTTACTACCTCAACGATATTTTCGCCGCCGCGGGCTTTAGCCGCGTCTCCGGCAACTTGCAGGCCGTGGTCGTCGGCGCGATGAATCTTCTCGCCACGCTCTTCGCCATGATGCTGATCGACCGCGTCGGCCGCAAACGCCTTCTGCTCGTGGGCTCGGTCGGCACGGCCGCCTGCCTCGGCGGAGTCTCCGCGATTTTCTTCACGCATCGCCATGCACAGTATTTGGTGTGGTTGCTCGTCGCCTATATCGCTTGTTTTGCCGTCTCGCAAGGCGCCGTAATCTGGGTCTACATCAGCGAAATTTTCCCAACGAGCGTACGCGGTAAGGGGCAGAGCCTTGGTTGCAGCGCTCTGTGGGTGATGAATGCGCTTCTCTCCTTGGGTTTCCCAATCGTTGCCCAGCGTTCCGGCGCATACCCATTCGTATTTTTCGCCGCCATGATGGTCGTGCAATTCTTTGTGGTTCTGTTCCTGTTCCCCGAGACCAAACAGGCTTCGCTCGAGCAGTTGCAAGAGCGCATGGAAATTGCGTGAATCCATCTCAGGATTTTGTCAGTCATGAGTTGCCCGGGCCCCACTCGGCGTGGGCTTACCGCCTCCGTTCCTCGCCAAAATCAGAACGGATGGGTAAATTGAGGTTGGCAGGTGTGAAGCAGTGAATCGTGGGTCTGGGGTTCGAGTCCCCACGGGCCTGCCATCCATTCACAATTTTCTACACAGCGTGTGGCTGATTTTGTAAGTTCAGCACGGCACGCAGCTTGCTCAGCAGTGCCCCGCGCGTAAAAGGTTTCTGCAAAAGGGCTGCGTCGGAATCCAGCATCCCGCGCCCAGTGAAGCTCGCATAGCCTGACATGTAGACAACTTTTAATTCGGGATGTATCGCAATCAAA
The DNA here is from genome assembly GCA_049790315.1 of Candidatus Acidiferrales bacterium. GTDB lineage: Bacteria > Acidobacteriota > Terriglobia > Acidiferrales > UBA7541 > DASPOJ01. The sequence goes on from JBAQYV010000073.1 coordinate 16,350, forward strand.
CTCTTAGCGACCTCGGGCCCTTTCATTCCGGGCATCACCATATCTGTCAGCAGCAAATGGATCGGTTCATTGTGTCGCCGGACAATCTCAAGCGCTTCGCTGCCACCTTGGGCTTCCAACACCGTGTATCCACTCTGTTCAAGAAGGGTGCGAGTTAACGTTCGTAGTAAATCTTCATCCTCGACCAGCAAGATCGTCTCCGATCCGCGCTCCAAAATTGACACCACGGAACCAGGACCAACCCGCTCAATCGGCGCATCGACTCGCGGCAAATAAATTTTAAACGTCGATCCGATGCCCGGCTCGCTGTACACCCAGATGCAACCGCCGCTCTGCTTCACCACTCCGTACACGGTCGCCAGCCCCAGACCGGTTCCCTTGCCGATCTCTTTGGTCGTGAAAAATGGCTCGAAAATATGCGTTTGCGTCGCGGTGTCCATGCCGATTCCGGTGTCGGTCACCAGCAGCGCAACGTACCTCCCTGGAATTGTCGGCGGGTGATGCATACAATAATCTTCGTCCAACTCAACATTGCTCGTCTCGATGGTAAGTCTTCCGCCATCCGGCATGGCATCTCGCGCGTTCACCGCTAGATTCAAAATAACTTGTTCGATTTGCCCCTGATCCGCTTTCACCTGACCCAGATCAGCAGCCAGTGTGGCGCTCACTTCAATATGTTCGCCGAGCAGGCGCTGGAGCATTTTTTCCGTATCCGCGACAATATCGTTCAGATTCAGCACCCTGGTTTCAAGCACTTGCTGGCGGCTAAACGCCAGCAACTGCCGCGTCAGCGAGGCGGCGCGCTGGCCTGCCTTCTTGATTTCCCCAACGTTCTTCAGAAGCCTGGGATTCTCGCCGAGGTTTTCCTCGAGCATCTCGCTATAACCGATGATCACTCCCAGCAGATTGTTGAAGTCATGAGCGATTCCACCGGAGAGTTGTCCCACCGCTTCCATCTTCTGTGCCTGGCGAAATTGTTTTTCCAAAGTTTTTTGCTCGGTAATGTCCTTCTGGCTGTAAATGATGCACGCTTGTCCGGCCAGCTCGATGCGGGCAACCGAATGCAGTCCTACGCGTTGATCGCCGAACTTGGTGCGAAAAGGGATTTCCATATCGCGCACGGAGCCGTCCTGGCTGAGCTTTTCGATAAGCCTGGCGCGATCCTCGGGCTTCTCCCAAAATTTCAATTCCAGGGACGTGCGGCCGATAACCTCTTCGCGCCCGTACCCCGTAATCCGCAGAAAACTCTCGTTTACATCGATATAGCGGCCCTCTGACAGAGTACTGATGCTAATCGGCTCCGGGCTGGCATTGAACGCCTTATGGAATTTCTCTTCCGCGTTTTTGAGCTGCGTAATGTCCCGGCCAATCCCCATGATTCCGATCACGTGGCCCAGTTTGTCGCGCCACGGAACCTTCGATGTCGAGTTCCACTTTGCGAATCCTTCGGCATCCACTGATCTCTCCACCTTATTCAACAGCGGCAATCCCGATCGGAGAATGGCTTGCTCGTCAGAGAAGAAAGCCGCCGCGATTTCCTTCGGAAAGTAATCGAAATCCCTTTTCCCGAGCAATGCCTCGGGGCTTTTTACTCCCATAAGCCTGGCAACCGCGCGGTTCGCCACCACGAATCGGCTCGCGGCGTCCTTCACGTAAATGTAGTCGGGCACGTTATCGATCAACGTGCGCAACAATCTGCGCTCTTCTTTCAGGGCATCCGCCACGCGCCTGCGTGCGACGATGAACCAACCCAGCAGCATGAGGATGGCGCCCAGCAGAATCGCCCCGGCGGCGATGAGCCGCTCGCTGCGTTCCACCGCCAGCAGATAGAACAGACCACGTGTCTGAGTCAGCGAAGTGTCGAACCACCGAAACTCGGTGCTAACCAGACTGCCGTCCTGGTCCATCGCGCCCAGTTCATCCCGCAGAATATCCGCCGCTTCCACCGCGCCAGGCCGGCGATAGCTGGCGCCGACTCCGAACCTCACCGAAAAGCCCGGTGGATCGACCATTTGCAGTTGTACGCTTTGGCATTCCTGCGGCAAAGTGAATCGGTCGAAATTCTGCGTCACAACCGCGGCCTGCGCTTTCCCCGCGCAGACGGCGCTGAACTGCTCGGAGGTACTTCCCACCGGAAGGAACTGCCCGTTCGGGAATGTTCTCCTGGAAAGTTTGTCTTCGGTGGTTCCTGAAAATATGGCCAGTGTTACGTTGGGTGACCGGGTAGCTCCGACGACCGGATCGCTGTCTCGAGACACCAGGCCGAATTCGCTCACGGTCCACGGCGCCGAAATGTAAATCTGCCCTTTTCGCTCGGGCAGATCGCCGACAACGGGCCATAAGTCCACTCGGCCGGACTCGATCGCCGCGTCGGTTCCTTCCGGCGAATAAACCCATTCGAGTTTGATTCCGCCACGGCGCGCGGCCTCATTTAGCAGGTCGACGGTGTTGCCCTCTGGTCTTCCGCCCGGTCCCGGAAAGTGCTCCATCCGCGTATTGTAGAAGCCGATCCGGAACGAGGTTTCATGTAGCCGGACATTGCGCGAGTGACGAATCAGGCCCATGCCAAGTATCGCGAGCAATCCCGCTGACACGAGGGCAACCACCCTCAATTTTCTTTGGGAATTCGAGATATTTGACATGATCGTTGCCGCGCGTCGCCTCAGCGGTCTCGCCGCCTCGGCCACTACTTGCTTCCGTGCCTCGGTCCATTAAAAAGCATGATCGCGCGCACGTAGCCCAGACAGGTGAATTCTGCGGTTCGCCTGATTCAATTCATTCTTGTAGCTATATAGTCTTTCGGCAATGGTACTGTGCCTATCAAGGCATCGGATGTTCGATGTATTGCCATTTGTAGCGATCGCGGGCCGTTTGCAATTATGACTATTGTGAATTGAGATAATCGACTTTTCCGCTGAACTTCGTCGAACCAGATATCTGGCCAACATCTCAAGCGGCACGAACCAATTTGCGTGCCTTCACGGTGCCGGTATAGCTTAGCTCCCCATGGAAGCCACAAAACACGGACTGAGACGCGAGCTGCGGCTGTGGGACCTCGTGCCGATGCAAGTGGCTTTGATCGTGTGGCTCGGCTGGAGCGGATTCGCCGCGAAGCAAGGCCCATCTCAAATTGTGCTGTGGTTGCTGGCGATCATCTTGTTCTATCTGCCGCTCGCGGCGGTTGTGATGAAGTTGAGCCGCGTCATGCCCGTCGAAGGCGGCGCGTACGAGTGGGTGAAGCAGGGACTTTCGCCATTTGCGGGATTCATGGCCGGTTGGAATCTCACGATTTACGTCATTTCCTCGTTCGCGATTGTCGGTTCGTTTCTGGCCAACGGATTTGCTTATGCGATCGGTCCCAAAGGCGCGTGGATGTTGACCAACACTCCGTTTGCGCTGACGTTGACCGCCGTCGCTTGCCTGATCGCCTACGTTTTCAACGTGCGTGGGTTGCAGCTTGCCAAATGGTGGAGCAATGCCAGTGCGTTGCTCACGATCGCGATGTTTGTGGTGCTTCTGTGCGTTCTTGTGAAAGCCTGGGCAACGGCGGCGCCTTTGGTGCGCAGTTCCTTTTCCCTCGCGTGGCCGGGCTTCTCTATCCTCACGCTGAGTGTGTTCGCCAAAATGTCCGTCGGAGCGCTGTCCGGTTTTGACAGTTCCGCCGTTTTTTCCGAGGAATGCCGCAAACCTGAAAATGATGTCGCGCGCTCGATCCTGATCGCCGCACCTCTGATCGTGTTGATGTACATTCTGGGTACCAGCGCCGTGTTGGCGTACATCCCTCCGGCAAAAGTCGATGTCTCCGCCGCTGTGCCGCAAGTGATGCAAGCCGGCTTCGGCGTCGCGAGTTTCGGCAAGACCATCACCGCGATCGTAGCCGGCGCTTCCGGTTTTTCCTATCTGGCCGCCATGGTCATCATCGTCGGAATGGTCGCGCGTCTGCCGATGGTCGCTGGGTGGGACGGTCTCTTGCCACGATGGTGGAGCGCACTGCATCCCACTTTTCGCACTCCGTCCAGAGCGATCGGCGCGGTGACGATTACTTTGATGATCCTCGGCGCACTCAGTTTGTTAGGCGCCAACAATCAAGAGGCTGTCCAGGTGGGCGCCTCCGCGGGCCTCGGTTCCATTTGCGTCATGTATATGTTGCTCTTTGCCGTGGTTCTGTTTGGTTTTCGCTCGCGCACTTGGCGCCCCGGCATAGGTATTCGGATCGCCGCGCTTGCGGCTTTCGTGGTCTCGTTTATTTCATTGCTCTTTGAAATTGTTCCCGTTGGCGAAGTGGCAAGTCGCGAACTCTACGCGATCAAGGTCGCGGTCGCGATCTGCGCCACAAACGCCCTCGGCGCATTTCTATACTGGCGTGGTGCACGGCGTGGTGGCTACGGTGAAACACCTATCGGCCCTGGTGACCGATAGGCGCTCAAACGTTTGCTTCTGCGATTTATGCTTTCGGCGCGGACTCGGTCGCCGGTGTTGCCGATCCAAACGGACCGCAGCGGCCGCCTCGCATTCCTTGCCTAACCTTTTCGCGTTCCTCGGGAGTCATCTGCTCCCAACGTTCGGCCATGCGGCGGCGCCAGTACATATGCTGGCCCGGTCGCCCGCGCAATCCACCGAAAAGAATCTTGCTCAAGACCAGTATGCCGAGCGCTTGCCAAAATGTGATCATGTGCCAGCCGAAAAGCGCCGGCGTCAGCCAGTTCCACAAATGCATCACCACGAAGCTCAGCACGGTCGCAACTATCGCCACGACCGCTACGATTTTCAGCCCCCTCAAAACCCATCGACCTCTCATTGTTTTCTCCTATTGATACACTGTTCGTCTCGACTGCTTCCCGTGTCCCGCTTGCCGCGCGCGTCCATTGCCGGAACTTCACGATCGAAAAAACCTTCACTCAGCGGATGAAATCATCGCGAGCTGCCTGCAACCGCGCGCGCAATTGCAGCACCGCGTAGTGTTTCCTCAAGTGCAGCGTGTTTACACTTAACTTCGTCTCGGCAGCGAGCTCCTTGAAGCTGCGGCCTTCGACTTCATGCGCGATGAACACTTCGCGCTGCTCCGGAGGCAATTCATCCACGGCCGCCTCAAACTCTTCGAGCAAAACATTTCGTGCGTAAACTGCTTCTGGTCCCGCATCCGGCGACGGCAGCAGATCCTCGAACGAAAACAACTCGCCATCCTCCGCGAATGCGATCGTATCGCCGGCAAACGCTTCCGGCTTTTTCTTGCGAAACAAATCCGTGATCCGATTCCGCGCCACGCGAAACAACCACGCGCTCACCTGCTCGAGCGGCTGCATCATCCGGTAGGCTTCCACAAGTTCGTAGAAAACCTCCTGAAGAATGTCTTCCGCGTCGGCGGCGTCGGCCACGCGCTTGCGAATAAAATTGCGAAGCCGGGCGCGCTCGCGCTCCACCGTCTCCGTGATCCGCTGATCTTGTTCCGCGGTCAACGATCCGCTCAGTGCTGCCTGCTCCATATACCCCTGTAGACGAATGAGCGCCCCGAATATTTCAAAGCCGCTAAGTGGACGCCTGTCAATTAGATGAATGGGCCGGGCGAAGGCTACACGGGAAGAGATGCAAACTGAGGTGCGACGCGCAGTTCACCAGCGAAGATCGGTTTCAACCGGGGCGTCGTAATCTATGCCTTCGACTTCAAAGCCGAATAATCGCCGGAATTCGCGCTGAAAGCCGGCGAAATCCGTAAGCGCGCGGAGATTTTCCGTGGTGACCTGGGGCCACAGCGACATGATTTCGTCCTGCACTTCGGGTCGCAGCTCACGATCGTCCAGCCGAATTCGTCCCGCGTCATCGAGCGGCGCGGCCGTTTCCGCCGCGATGAAATCCGCGAATAAGCGTTCGATCTGCTCCAGAGGTCCTTCATCGAGGTCCCGGCGTTTGAGAGCCGGCGGCAATAAGCTGAGATACAGTGGCACGACAGGAATCGCCGCGGACGCCTGCGTCACGACTGCTTTGTTCACCGAGATTTGCGCTTGCCCGCCGCAACCCGAGCGCAGCAGCGCGTCGAGCGCGTGCGCTGTGTTTTCTAAATCTTTTTTCGCCAGTCCGATTGTGCCGTCGCGATAAATCGGCCACGTCAATTCCGGCCCGATGTACGAGTACGCGATGGTTCGCGCGCCCTGGGCCAGCAACTTTTCTTCGAGCAGCATGGAGATCCATCGCTGCCAATCGTTGCCGCCCATCACCGCGATCGTGTCCGCGATTTCGGCTTCGCTTGCGGGCGCCAGCGTCACTGGCACAACTTTTTCTGAATCAAGCTCGACGGTGTTATTTGTGAAAGCCTTTCCGGTCGGCTTCAGCGCCGAAGAATGCGTCACGCCCGTATCCGTATCCGTGCGCTTGGGCGAAGCCAGGCTGTAAATTACGAGATCGAGCGGCTCCATTTGTTTGCGAATAATTTCCGCGGCGGCGCGTTTTATTTCCACGCCGAACGCGTCGCCGTTTAAACTCGCGGCGAAAATATTTGCGGGGCCGGCGAGCGCGTGGAATGCCACTGTGTTGTAGTGTCCCGCGCTCCCGACTTTGTCGCCTTCAGGCGCGCGCTCGAAAAAAACGCCAAGTGTTTTGGCTTCGTATCCAAACGCCGCAACAGTGCGCGACGCGAGCCCGTATCCCGTCGACGCGCCGATCACCAAAACATTTCGCGGCGGACGCGCCGCGGGCTTGGTACGCTCGCGCACCGCTTCCGCCCAGCGCTCGACGTTGCGCCGGCACCCTTCTGGGTGCGCATTTACGCAAATGAAGCCGCGCGAGCGGCGCTTGACCACTTGTGCGGGCATCAGGAGCCGGAAATTTGGCTGATTTGGCGAGCGAGATCGATGTCGTTCGGTGTGATGCCGCCCGCGCTGTGCGTAACGAGCTCGATCGTCACTTTATTCCAGGCGTTCGACCAGTCGGGATGATGATTCATGGATTCGGCGGCCAATGCGACGCGCGTCATGAACGCGAAAGCCTCCGAGAAATCTTTGAGCTCAAATACGCGGCGCAGTTTGCCGTCGACCACAATCCATCCGTGTAATCCCTTGAGGGCTGTGGCTAATCCTTTTTCGCTGAGTTTCTTGGCTTCCATTCCGAAAGTCCTCCCTGCGCGGCTTCGTTTCGCGGAAGAAGCATTATTCCATTACCCATGCTTCGTGAGCAACCGAACCCGCACTCAGCGCGCAGCAATCTAACTTCGTCGCTGTACGCTCAGCGTTTATCAAAGAATCGCGCGACGGCGGCATAGTCGGGATCATCGTTCGATGCGCTGCGCACAGAGCCATATGTATCGCGCGCCGCAGCTCCGGCCGGCAATGTGAGTTTCAATTCGCGCGCGAGATCGAGAGCCAGCGCGACATCTTTGTACATCAATCGCAAAGGAAAGCTCGCCTTGTAGTCGCCCGACAGCATCACCGGTGCTTTTACGTCGAGCACTGGCGCGCGGCCCATGCTCGATTGCATCACTTCGACCAGTCGCTCGCCAGGAAGGCCGGCAGTCTTCACAATCGCGAGCGCCTCGGCAAACGCTTGCACCTCAAGCGCGAGTACCAGATTCATTGCCAACTTGATTGTTTGGCCCGCGCCATTCGGACCCAGCAGAAACCAACGCTTGCCCATCACGCTCAGCAGCGGCTCGACGCGCGCAAGTGTTGCCGCAGTGCCGCCCACCATGAATACAAGTTCGCCTTTTTCAGCGCCCCACGTTCCGCCGGTAACCGGCGCATCGAGATATTCCACTCCGCGCTCCGCGCACGCCGCCGCACTCTTGCGCGCGAGATCGGGCGAGACCGTGCTCGAGTCCACCAGCACCATGCCCTTGCGCAATCCTGAGAGCGCTCCTTCCGCGCCCCACAAAACGGATTCAACAGCCGGCGGATCGCTGACAATCATGAAAACTACATCGGCGCCGGCAGCGGTTTCACGCGGAGTTGCGGCCAATGTTGCGCCTTCCGACGCAAGCGCTTCGGCGCGAGAGCGAGTTCTATTCCACACCGTAACGGCGTAGCCCGCTTTCAAAAGATTGAGAGCCATGGGACGCCCCATCAATCCCAAGCCGATAAATCCCACAGTTGGTTTCGCGGTTGGTGGCACGGATCGCTCCTCGGAAACAGCGCATTCGATTCTAGCCGAGGCTCGGCCGTAACACGACCAGAAATGAAATTCCGCGAGAGTTCGCCGTGTGAAATTGCGACGCTGAGTGCCGCGCAAGTGGGCCGAGCTGTTTGTCGCGGCAACAGACTGCGCGGCGGGATTTGCCGTTGGAATTTGCGACGTTACTTGGTGCGCGGCACGCTAGATTTGGCGCGGACTGCGCTTGAGGAGACTTGCGCGAGAACGTTCTTGTGTCGATTCCGCTTTGCCATCCGCGACAGAGCGTTCGGATGCCGTCAGCGGCGAAAGCGCGAAAGATTGGCCGACCGAGAGAATGCAGGGATAGGGAATTTCCCAGCGAAACGTTTTCAATTGGCCCTTTTGTTCGGAATGCTCTTCGAGAAAGATGGATTTTCCGGAATCGGCCGCTAGCTTGCCGGTTGCCGCCAACTGAACATCTCCTGCTCGATACTCAACTTCAATACGTTGACCAAGTAGTTTGGAATATTGCGCCATGCAAGTAGTTTGCGGCGCGGAGAAAAACCGCTCAATAGTACGATCGGCCCACAAGCGGCGACCGAATTATGGAGCGCAGATGCGCGTGATTCGCGGCGGTTCAATTTCGCGAAGGCGGCCATGAAACTCGCAGACATTAGTGGTGGCCCGAGCCATGGCTCGCGGCAGGCGCCCCGCTGCCGTGGCCGATCGGTTCGGGTTCGGGCGGCGCGGCGCGAAGGCCGGCGACTAGCATTAGAATCAGCGGCGACACGATGCCAAACGCGATAATCGCGTAGACGATGGCGAGCGCCCAGCCGAGCAAGCCCGTGGAAATGCGCGCGAAGCGATACACGACTGTGGCCGCTGCCAGGCCAGCGATTGCCGCAACGTAGCGTCCGCCATCGGTGACTTCGATGCGCGCGTGGCAATGCGGGCATTCCATTCCGTAGGAATGCGACAGGATCAGCCGTGCGGGAACTTTCGACATACAGTGCGGACATTTGGCCATCGTGCCTCCTGGTTTCTACCGCCGCTTAATTTATATGAACTAATTCCCGAGCGCGGCATCTGAATCGAGCGCTGGGGAAAAGCGTACCTAAAGAGCGCGCCCATAAAATGCGACCAACGATTGCTCCGTCAATCGATCTGCGAAAACTCCACGCGGCGCGACAACGGATCGATGCGTTCGGCGCGCACGCGAATGCGATCGCCCAAGCGCCAGGTACGAGACCGCCGGCCACCGGGCCGGCCGCACGTGATGGTGCGATCGGATTCGCGATAATTGCAGCGATCGCCGGTCATGGCCTCGAGGCGATTGATGGGCACGAGCCCTTCGACGAACAGCTCGACCAACTCGACGAAGAAACCGAATTTCTGCACGGACACAATCAGCGCGTCAAATTCCTCACCCAAATGCTGCTCCATGAATTGCGCGGTCTTCCAACTCTTCAGTTCGCGCTCGGCGGCTTCGGCGCGGCGCTCTTCCTCGGAAGTTTCCCTGGCGATGGCGTCGAGATCGCCCGGCGAATACGGACCCACGACGCGGCGCGCGCCCGAGACATGGTGCAGCGCCCACTTCAAAATGCGATGAACGATCAGATCGGGATAGCGGCGGATGGGCGACGTGAAATGGGTGTACTGATCGAAGGCCAAAGCGAAGTGGCCCAACGATTCCGGCGAATAGCGCGCTTGCTTGAGCGAGCGCAGCATTAGATAGGAGAGGATGCGTTCTTCAGGCTTGCCCGCGATGCGAGCGGTCAAAAGTTGGTAGTGCTGCGGGCGAATGTCGATGTCCTGCGAGCCAGGCAACGTGACGGTCATGGGTTTTTCGCGGCCGCTGCTGCCGGAACGGCCATGGCGGCCCTTGTCGCGCCTGCCCCGCTCGCCGCGATGCGCTGGATTGGCGCCGTGGCGCACTGTGATTTGCTTTTCCGTGAGTCCCTCGACGCCGAGCGAATAGCCGAAAGCGTGCGCCAACTCCTCAAATTCAAGCACGCGCTTGGGATCGGGTTTTTCGTGGACGCGATGAAGCGACGCAACGCCCAGATTTTCCAGGTAGCGCGCAACAGCTTGATTGGCGGCGAGCATGAATTCTTCGATGATGCGGTGGGCAATGTTGCGCTCGCTGCGGGCGATGCCGATCATTTGACCGGCGTCATTAAATTCGATCACGGCTTCGGGCAAATCGAAATCGATGGAGCCCATGCGCACGCGCCGCTTGTTTAGAATCATCGCCAGATGGCGCATGTTCTTGAAATGCGGCGCCACGTGCGCGTAACGCGCGGATGCGTCGGGATCGCCTTCGAGAACGGCGTGAACCAGCGTGTACGTCATGCGCTCCGCGGAACGAATCAGACCGGGTGCGATGCGCGTGGCGCGAATTTCGCCTTCCGTGCCGATTTCCATCACCACGCTCATCACCAGGCGCTCTTCGTGCGGACGCAGCGAACAAATATTGTTCGACAATTCCTCAGGCAGCATGGGCACGGCGCGATCCGGGAAATATACGGAAGTGCCGCGAAGGCGCGCTTCAGCGTCAAGGAGCGAATCGCGGCGAACGTAATGAGCGACGTCGGCGATGTGCACCTGCAATTCCCAGTGTCCGTTTTCCAGCGGGCGAACATAAACGGCATCGTCGAAATCGCGCGCGGTCTCGCCATCGATTGTGACGATGGGCAGCTCGCGAAAATCTTCGCGGCCCGCGCGCTCGACTTCACCGACGGGCTGCGCGACGGTGCGCGCTTCTTCCAGAACGTCTTCAGGAAAGCGATGCGGCAGGTGATGTTTTCTGATGATGATTTCTATATCCACGCCCATTTCGCCCGGGCGGCCTAGGACTTCAATCACGCGGCCCGCGGCGGCCACGCCACTTTGCGGGAAACGCGTCAGCTCGACGTTCACGACGGCACCGTCGAGTTCAGGCAAGCGCACGCCGCGGCGCGGAGGTTGCGGTCCGAGTTTGGCGCGAAGTTCCGGCGTCAACTCCTGGCCGGGCGGAATGATAATTTCCTGCTGCAATCGCGATTCGTAGGGCGCGACGCTGTTGCCGGCGGAGCCGTAGCGGAAAATTCCCACGATCGTGGCGTGCGCGCGATCCACCACGCGCACGATGGAACCTTCCTGACGCGCGCCGCCGGCTCGACTGCGACCGCGATCGATGCGCGCCAGCACGCGATCGCCGTGCATCGCATCGCCCATGCGTCCCGCGCCGATGAAAAGATCGCCTTCCATGCCGGGAATGGGTTTCGCCGGAACGACGAAACCGTATCCATCGCGATGAGCGACGAGGCGGCCTTCGATGACATTGGAGAGATTGGTTTGATCGGGTGATTTGCGAGCCGATGAGGCTGGTGCCGGTCCGGGATGCGCAGAGCGATTTGTTTCGGGTGCGCCGCGCTGTGAGCGATCGGGACGCTGCGATTTATCTTTTCTGGACTGCTGCGCATCGCGATCTTCAGCCAGCTTGAAACGCCCGTTGCGAATTTCCACGATTTCGCCGCGGCGCTTCAGCCCGGGAATCATTTTCGCGAGAGCGCGGCGTCCGGAGTGGCGAATCCCCATCGCGGCGGCGATCTCGCGCAGGCTCAGCGCCTTGTGCGCCGTTGCAAGAAAAGCTAAAACCTGTCGATCATTCAGCGCTGGAGCATCTGCCATAGGTGTATGCATTCTACCGCGCGCGGCTAGACGCTCGCAGCTTCCGGCTCCGGCGCACCGGGGCACGACGCCGGGGAACCGGGCCAGGTATCGCCGCGATATTTGCCCAGAACCCGGCCGACAAAAAGAATGAGAGGAAAAACGATCCGTTGAATCGCCTGCGGCGGCTTTGCAATCGACTGCGTCTGCCGATGCCGCCACGCGACGTGGGCGATGTAGAAAATCGAGGGCCGACCCGACGGGCTGGCGTTGAGAACCGCGAATACCGCCTGGAGGTAGCGATCCAAGTCGCCCGCCGGAACTGTGCGGCCACTCAACTCCAGAAGATCGTCGCCGGCATTCCACCAGGTGTGAACGACTCCGGCGGGAAAGACCGCGGTTCCTCCAGCATCCACGCGAATCGTTTGCTTTCCGAGACGAGCTCCGAGTGTTCCCGCTTTCACGATGCCTTCCTCACGCTGATCGAAATGCACGTGAGGCGGCGGGCCGCTCGCTCCCGGCGGCAGAGAGCCGTCAAGCAGCAGTACGATTTGGCCATCTGCTTCGCGCACGCGGCGCATGCACAGAATTTCTCCTGTGCGTCGCATCTCCAACTTCAGGACGTTGTCCATCGATTCGTTTGGTGTCACTAACTTGCTCCTGAAAAACTTCGTGCGAATTCTATCACCGCCCGACGATCCGACGGCAATTGAGCCTGTATCGTGTTTGGCATCGGATTCCCGTCCTCCGCCGAATCTGGCGAAACGCCGCCGGCCTGGCACGGCGCAACTTTTCTTGCGCGGTTGGGTTTCATCGGGTAAGTGACGCTGACTCCCATGCCCACTCCGACGGGCTGGGACGTGTTCCAACGAGAACACACGGAAGAGGCGGCTCGACCCCGGGGCCGCCTGTTTCCTTTTTGATGTTTTCTGGGCGAACGCATCGAGTCTCGTGGCACGCCAAGGTGGGCAGAGGCAAGTTCCAGCTCTGCAAAAGCAACGACTTGCCAAGTGATTGACGCGAAGGCCGTTAGGCGCGAGCGGCGTCCATAGCGGGAGCGATGCTTCAGGTGCTGGGACCGCGATGTGGGGTACACCCCCCGTACCAAATGGATAAAATGCACAAACTACATGGCTTGCAGGAAAAGAGTGCGCATGATTATGAAAAGGCAGGGAACTAAAGTCACATGTTTTCAGCGAGTTGTGCACTGTTCTGTCAAGGCGTTGAAAACAAGTTAGTTGTTGAAGCGAAAAAAGAGGGGAGATGCGGCCGTTGCCGCACAGCGGCGGAGTCGGATCATGAGGAAAAGCTGAGGAGGAAACGTTGCATTTGCGCTGAAATCGTCGAGGGGCCGGTGAAGCCAAACGGTTCGCAAACGCCGAGCCCGAGGATTCGAGGAGTTGCTGCGTCTTCATACCAACTTATAGCACATATACAAATAAATTTCAATAGTAATGTGTAAGTATACTATTCGAATAGAATCGGTGATGGCCCGCACAACCGAAGGTTAGAGGCCTGCGCGCACCCCTCAATAGGCCTCCCGCTAGCTTAATCAACGGCTCAGAGCGACCGAAGCAGTGCGTTCTATTCCGCGGGAGGATCGCGGCCGCTTGGCGCGCGGAGAGCGGCGCGCGGATCGGATCTCGAAACGCACACCTTCCGATTGCTGCAAATACGCAACGATCTCAAACAAATTGCGAGCCTGCGGGTTGCCGCGGGGACCGAGCATGCGCATCAGGCTTTTCGCCGATCGATGGGTAACGTCGCTCAGCTTCGTAAAGCCAACGGTGGCATTGATGAAATCGCGCAGGATGATCTTGCCCGTTTCGACGTCTCCGGACAGGAAGTTTTCGATGCCCTCCCGCAGAAGCGCCCGGCGAAAGCCGGGATCACGTTTTACGCGTGCCCGGATCGTTTCCTTGAAATCTCGCGTCAAAGCCATCGTCGTCACTCTCCTGCGGATTTTCGTTGCTTGTAGTCTTTCCACCGGGCTAGCGCCGTCTTGATATCGTCCTGCTGACGTTTTTTGGT
>JBAQYV010000074.1:0-15256 GCA_049790315.1 Candidatus Acidiferrales bacterium
CGTTGTGATCACACGCAAACCAGCCCCGCAGGGGCGGCGCATTTAAACCCATGGCGTAAACCCTGGGTACGCGCAGACAACCGCAGGTCCCGTGGGGGGCGACCCAATCTTTTCGGTCCCTCAGTGCGCGACCAAATCCGCTCGCGCCATATCGCGATATACTAGCCACCGCTCGAATCCTTCGCCGAGGAAAATCGAAATGCCAGCGTGGCTCGAAGTCGAATCGACTGGACACGGACCGCGCGCCCAATCCGTGCCAACTGACGACCGCTACGTCCGCGCCCTGGAATCGGGCCAAGTCCTATTCTTCCCCACGCCTCCCATCGAACTCCCCGACGCCGACCGCGATTTCCTTGTCGCCCAACGCCGCGACGATTCCGCCGTTCACAAAAATGTTTCCTATCGCCCCGCCACCAACATTCTCCGCGGCTGGTCTGGCAAACCCGAAACGCGCGAACGCCTCTGCAACGTTCTCGGCGCATTCTCCGCCCGCGCCCGTTCTTTCCTCTGCGCATTTATTCCCGCATACAGCGCCGGCCTGCAAATGGACTACACCAGTTTCCGCCCCCTCGAAGAAGAAGGCCGCCAATTGCCCCTGCACAAGCGCAACGATCTCCTGCACGTAGACGCTTTCCCCAGCCGCCCCACGCGCGGCGGACGCATCCTCCGCTTTTTCGTAAATCTCCATCCCGAAAAAATGCGCGTCTGGAACATCGGCCAGCCCTTCGATATTTTGGCGCGCCAATACGCCGCCGATGCGGGCCTGGAAAAGATCGCCGGTAGTCAAAGCGGTTCAATCTGGCGCTGGCTCGCCGTGGGCCGCGCCCGCTACTCCGCCTACGACCGCTTCATGCTCCACTTTCACGATTACCTCAAAGAAAATTCCGCATATCAATCCACTGGCGAAAAAACGCGCCTCGAATTCCCTCCCGGCTCCGCGTGGCTCGCCTACACCGACGGCGTTCCTCACGCCGTCCTCTCAGGCCAGCACGCCATCGAGCAAACTTTCATAATCCCCCCCGCCTCGCTCGTCGCTCCAGAACACGCCCCCATCCGCGTCCTCGAATCCCTGGCCGGCCACCCCCTCGCTTAACTCCCGCTGTCGCGCTTCCCCACTCTCCCGCCACGCCCGACGGTTTTTCTATCGTGCGTCAAAGGTCCGCCGCAGTGGAAGCTCGTATCCCCAATCTCCTGCCACAGGCGAAAGTTTTTGTAGGGGGCGGACCTCGCCTCTGCCCGGGTTCCCCCGCTGCTCTTGCGAACGCGACGCGCCTCAGCTCCCGGGCTAAGTCCCCCTAGCGGCGGCCTTTAGGTCGCCACGCAGCCTATTCGAACAGAGTAAACATATTTTTATGTTGACCGTGTGGTAAGCATCGTGCTATACTGTGGCATGAGTTCGGCACAACTTCGACCGCACCGCGCACCCGTCCGCGACCGCTCCGTTGCGCCTCCGCAGCTTCCTTGCCTCGTGCCTCTTGGCGACACACCGCGCAACACTCTGATTCAAATGACTTTTAAGCACCCGCGTTTTCAATCTGATCCACACCCTTTTGCCGCAACCCCCGCATTTTCAATCGATTCCAAACTGCTCATGCATACATTTCCCGCAAACCCCATATTCCCAATAACTTACAAACTGGGTCCGGGGGTGTGTACCGATCCCATTTCCACCGGATGCGGGAACGATCCAGGAGGGTCCACCTCGGTTTGTCTTTGTACGGGCGGAGCTAGCCTCCGCCCGCCTTGCCCACGCGTCATAGATATGTGCGCCGTAGCAGCGGGAAATCTGAACCAATCGGGTTAAGATGTGCGCGCGGCGCGTGGCTAGTAAGTTCGGGCCCACGGAATAAGGGAATCATGGCGCGGGAACGATTGCTGATTATCGGGGGCGTGGCGGCGGGGATGAGCGCGGCGAGCCGCGCCCGGCGGCACGACGGGAATCTTGACATCGTGGTGCTGGAGCAGGGCTCGGATGTGTCATACGGGGCGTGCGGGCTTCCCTACTACATCTCGGGGCGCGTCGCGGATGCGCAGGAACTCGTGGTGTACACGGCGGATTATTTTCGGAAGCATCGCGAAATTGACGTGCGGTTGCGGCATAAGGCTGTGGGGATTGAGCCGGGGCGGCGCGTGGTGCTGATCGAAGCCGAGCACGGGCAACGCCTCGAGATGCATTACGACACCCTGGTGCTGGCGACCGGCGGAGCGCCGGCGGAAAGCGTGCCCGGCGCGGAACGCGGGAATGTTTTCACGTTCGGCGATCTGGCGTCGGCCGTGCGATTGCACGAATTTATTCGGACCAATAAGCCGGGCCGCGCGGCGATTATCGGCTCAGGCTACATCGGTCTTGAACTTGCCGACGCGCTGCGGACGCGCGGCCTTGAAGTGACGATTCTTGAGCGCTCGGAAGCCGTGATCGATGGATTGGAGCCCGAGATCGCGGCGGAGATTGAGCGCGTGCTCGGCGCGCACAATGTCGTGCTCATGAAGCGCGCGCCGGCGACGCAGATCGCGGGCCCCGCGGGCGGCTTGGCGACAACCGTGCAGCATGGATTAGCGGGCAATTTGCCGACCGACCTTGTAATTCTGGCGACCGGAATTCGTCCGCGCACGAAGCTGGCGGAGGCGGCGGGAATCGCGCTCGGTCGCACGGGCGCAATCGCCGTGGACGACGCCATGCGCACCAACGTGAATGGAATTTACGCGGCGGGCGATTGCACTGAAGTGCAGCACTTGGTGGCGGGCGCCGCTGCCTACATTCCGCTGGGTACGACGGCGAATAAACAGGGGCGCGTTGCGGGAGAAAATGCGGCGGGAGGGCGCGCGCGATTTCCGGGTGTGGTGGGCACGCTGATCACGAAAGTGTTCGAGCTTGAGATCGGAAAAACTGGGCTATCGGTGGAGCAGGCGCGCGGATATGGATTCGATGCGGGGAGCGTGGGCATCACTGCGGCAACACGCGCGAAATATTTCGGCGGCAAACCGTTGCTGGCGAAAATCGTGTGGGACAAGAAAAGCGGTCGCCTGCTGGGCGCGCAATTCGCGGGAGAAGACGGCGCCGCAATGCGCGTGGACGCGGCGGCGATAGCGTTGCAGGCGCGGATGCGCGTGGCGGATTTGCTCTACTCGGATTTGGGATACGCGCCGCCGTGCGCGCCGGTGTGGGAAGCGCTGCTGATCGCGGCGAATGAAGCGATGAAGCAGGTCTAGGTCTCACAGCGCGCTTCGCTCATCAGCAGCCCCGTAGAGGCGGCCCAGCCTACCTCACGGCGTAAGCCCTGGGTATTCATCGCGGAAGCAGGAAAGCCCCGGAGGGCGGCACAACACACGAGCGCTCGGCAGGAAAGTTAAAAGATACTTTCGCTGAGGAATGGTTCGCGATGCTTCGGTTTTTTGCGGCGCTTGTCTGGGATGACACGCCCGGCGGGAGGCGAGCCGGCGGCCTCTCGGGCTCGCCGGCGCGCTTCCGCGCCGGCCGTGAATTTAGGTTTCGTTCGGGCGACCTTGCGTGCGCTGGTTTTTTTGCGCGCCATAGTCAGCTCAATGCAGGGGCCACGAGGCAAACGATCGAGCTTGGCGCGGTGACTATTCGACCGGACTTCGTGAAGCCCCCAATGGATCGTAGACCGACGCCGTTTTTTGCAGATCGGCAAGCGCGGCCAGAACTTGCTGGCTGTGGCCCGTCGGATTGACGCCGATGAATTCTTTCACGATCACGCCGTCGGGATTGATGATGAACGTATTGCGCGCGGCCATGGTGTTCGCGCCATAGGTGCGCAGCGAGCCGTACTTGCCGGAAACTTCATGCGCGGTGTCGGCCAGCAATTTGAAATTGAGGCCTTCCTTGGCGCAGAAATCTTTGTGCGAATCGGCCGAATC
Organism: Candidatus Acidiferrales bacterium; assembly: GCA_049790315.1. Lineage (GTDB taxonomy): Bacteria > Acidobacteriota > Terriglobia > Acidiferrales > UBA7541 > DASPOJ01. The sequence goes on from JBAQYV010000074.1 coordinate 3,880, forward strand.
GACGCTGACGCCGAGAATCACGGCATTGATCTTTTGATATTGTGCGAGATCGGTTTGGAAACTGTGGGCCTCGATCGTGCAGCCGGTCGTGAAATCCTTGGGATAGAAATAGAGCACCACCCACTTGCCGCGAAACTCGTGCAGCGAGATGGGCGTGCCGTCCTGAGAATTCAATGTGAACTCGGGCGCCTTGGTGCCCTCCGCAGGCGGCTGCGTGGCCGCGGGCTGATCGTCGGCGCGCACGACAGCGAAAGTGAACAACAACAAAGCTGAACAGAGGACGGACAACTTGGCGGCGCGTGCTGCGCCATATCGCGAAATCATCATGGGAGTTCTCCTTTTCCTGCGCCGATAGTATGACGCTTCACCACAACAGTTTCAAACCAAACTGGATTTGGCGCGAAGTGGTTGTGGTGGAGGAGATCACTCCGGCGGTGGGCGATAGCGCCGTGGCGGAAGTGAAGATGACCGGGTTCGGCTCGTTGAAATTCGCGTGGTTCAGAATGTTGAAAAACTCGGCGCGAAATTGAAGCGCGAGGCGTTCTTTGATCGGAAATTTGCGCGCCACGGAAAAATCGAGCGAGGTGAGGCCAGGCCCCGTGAGCGAATCGCGGCCGGCATCGCCGTAGGTGCCGGTGACGGGAGCGGAAAATGCCGCGGGATTGAAATATTCGTTCGGTCCGCCGAGGATGACGGGGCCGGAGAACGACGGGTTGACGTTGGGGCGGACGGGGTTGCGAGAATCGCCATCGTTCGTTGGGTTGTAACCAAGCTGCGGCGTGAACGGGAAGCCGCTTTGCACAGTGAGGATTCCGCTGAGCGCCCAATTTTCGGCCAGACGATCGATAAAGGCGTGCGCGCCGTCCGAAGCGCCCGCCGCATTTTTGAATGGCACAGCCCACGTGGCATTTGCGACGGCGGAATGCGTGGCGTCAAATGTGGAACGGCTCCAATCGGCGCTGGGATCGAGCGGATTCGCTGTGAACGCCGGAGAACTGGTGGAGATGCTGGTGTTCACGGTATCGCCGTCGTCTTCGCTTTTCGAGTAGGTGTAGACGCCGCGGAATTGCAGACCGTGGCTGAAATTGCGGCGCAGATCAACTTGCAGCGCGTTGTAGGAACTATCGCCTTCGGAGAACCACGACGTCGTGTTGGAAACATTCGGGTTCGCCAGTGGCGAGCCGGTCGCGATGTATTCGGTCCCCGCGGGAAGTGTGGAGCACGCGGTGACGGCGGAATCGGGGCAATAGACCGGAACGGGAACGTTGGCGTCGATGGAAAGCAATTCGTGATAGCCGTGCGAACCGACGTAGCCAACGCTGAGCGAAGTGGTTTGCGAGAGCTGCTGCTCAATCTTCAGCGAATAGGATTCTACTTCCGGCGTGTACAGGCCGGGCTGAACTCCGGAAGGAGAGATCAGAGCGCCTGCGGGCAATGGCGCGGCGGGAATTACAGGGGTGTCGCTTGAGAGCGATTTATTTTTGATCGTGAATACTGTGTTGAATGGGCCATTTTGATCGGCACGATAGCTCAGATTGTCCAGCAACGCATCGTACATGCCGAAGCCGGCTTCGATTACGGTTTTTCGCGAGGCGAATGGCGCCCAGGAAATTCCTACGCGAGGTTCGGGCAAGAATTTCGCGCGATTCGCTTCGAGGAGCGAATTTCCGACGGTGGGCGTTGAATTGATCACGCCATTTGTAAATTCATAGTTCGAGGCGCGTCCGTCTTGTTCGTTCCAACCGTTGGTGGATTCAGCGCGGAACGCGAGACGCACTTCGAGATTTGGGCGCACTTTAATTACGTCTTGCGCGTAGTAGGCGGCTTCGAGCGAACGCCAACCGAGCGGCGTGGGCAATGGCGCGACAACGAAACTTGAAACTGTGCCCTGCAGGAATGTGGTGAGCGAAGTGAATGTGGCTTGGGCGTTTTGGTCTTGCGCAAGTTCGTCGTTGGCTTGCAGGCGCTCGAGCCACACGCCGAGCTCGATCAGTTGATTGCCGCGCGTGATCGTGACCTGATCTTCTTCGGTGAAAAGATTGCGTACGGCATGAAGATTGTCTCCGGCGTTGGTGCCGGCCAGCGTAATGGACGACGGAGAATTCGGAGCGGTGCTTCCGCCGATGGAAACGACGCCGACTGCGTCATTCTGAACGAAGCCGGGGACATCGACGAGCGAATTTCCGTTGAAATAAAACGCGGCACGGGAAAAGCCGAACGTCGCCTTGTTGAGAACGGTGGGAGAAAACAGGTGGGTTTCGGAAACGCTCGCGACCTGCTCTCGTAGCGATTCGACGTCGTAGCTCAGCGGATCGGCGGTCGGCGTGTTGTCCGCGCTGTCGTCAATGGTGTAGACGGCGTCTGTGGTGTCGCGTGTCGAGAAAGTATGATCGATGCGCGCAGTACCGAAGTCTTCGCGGATGGCCTGCAGAGGATGGCTAAAATCCTCGGCAACGCCGCAACCGAGATCCGGTCCATTGGCGACAGGCCAGAGGGCGAGCAATGGCGCGACACTGGCAGCTACGCCGACGTTCGTGAGCGTCGTCGTTGAGGTGCCAGGGCACGAGGACGGAACGAAACCTTCCCGCGCTTCGGCGTCGGGCACGAAGGTGACGTCGCTGACGCCGAGGTGCTGGCGGAAACCTTCGTAATTGACGAAAAAGAACGTTTTGTCTTTCTTGATCGGGCCGCCGAGCGCGGCGCCAAAGACGTTGCGCTCAAACGGGGGGATGGCGCCTTGATCGAAAAAATTGCGCGCATCGAGGTCGCTGTTGCGCAGGAACTCGTACACGCTGCCGTGCAACTCATTCGCGCCGGATTCCGTGACGATGTTCACTTGAGCGCCGGGCCGCTTGCCGTACTCGGCGCCATAGGTGTCAGTGACCACGGCGAACTCGCGCACGGCGTCAACGCCGAGCAATTGTCCGCTGGCGCCGCCGGGCGTGTTGTCGATTTCCGATGCGCCGGTGTACTCGACGCCGTTCAGCAGGAACAAATTCTCCTGCGGGCGGCGGCCCGAGACGGCGAACATATTGCCGACAACGGAGTTCGATGTGCCAACGGTGCCCGAACGCTCGGCGGAATAGTTGACGATGCCAGGATTGAGAGTGATGAGTTGATCGTAGCTGCGGCCGTTAAGCGGAAGATCTTTTACTTGCTGTTCGCCGACCAAGCCCGAAGGTTCGACTGTGGAAACGCTGACGGGCGGATTGGTGTCTTCAACTTTAATTACCTGTTGGACCGCGCCGACCGTGAGAGCCACGGTGACTTCGCGGCGTTGCCCGACGACAAGCGTGATGCCAGCTTCTTCTTCGGGACGAAATCCCTGCTTCTGAATGCTGACATCGTAATTCCCCACCAGCAGCGCCGGCGCATCGTATTTACCCGACGCGTCCGTGACGAGGCTTCGCGCCGCACCGGTTTCTACGTCGGTGACGGTGACTTTCGCGCCCGGAACCGCGGCGCCGGTGGCGTCTGTAACGGTGCCCCAAATCGAAGCCTCAGCCACTTGTGCGCGCGCCCGCGTAGCCCAACCGAACAGCAAAACCAACAGCGCGAGCAATACCGCGACAACTTGCAGGTAATCTATCTCTGTATCCGTACGCCTGCGACGACTTCCATTAAATCTTGCAGTTCTAGCGTTCATGATCCCCAGTCTCCTTTAGGGTCCTCGGCGCACACATTCGAGTGTGCGGAACTTACAACTTGGCTTTGGGTTTGCGGCAGGCCCTGTGGGTCTGCCAACTTCAGACGAACTACTTAACTAGAGGAGACAACAACAACAGCAACAACAACAGGCCGAGGTAGCCTGCCGGAGGGAAGGGACGAAGATGTTGTGCGTTCGACTCATAGATTAATATGCCCAGCCATTCTACGAAGTGTATCGCATGAAGTCAATCCGAATTTCGCGTTGCAAAAAACATGACGCGCACGGAGGTCAAGCTCTGCGGACGGCCATGCCGGTGTGGGCGTCGATTAGCTCGAAGACTTTGGCGTTGGCGCAGACTTCGTAGTAGGCGCGGGTGCCGGCGGGGCCGATGCGGCCGTCGGGGAGCAACTGGCGCACATGGCCTTTGCGAATCACGATGGGTTCGAGACCATCGCCGATGGGAACTTCGCCCCAATAGAGCGTGATGCGCTCGCGGCCCCAGGGCATGGCGCAATCGATTTCGGCGGGCGTCATGGCGATTTCTTCGCTGAGCTTCAGGAAACCCTCTTCGTTTAATTCGATTCCGTTCAGGTTGAAGCGAATCAGGAGCTCGTCGGCTTCTTCCTCGACGGCGCCTTCGAGAACGGTTTGGAACAAGAACAAGTTAAAAAGCGAGGCTTGCCGCTCAAGAAGGCGGCGCGCCAGCTTCGAGCAACTCGAAAGACGATCGGAAAGATTGAGCGCGCGCGAGATCATGATGCGCGAATCGGAATCGACCCAATACGTGGGCGCGGAACCCTGGTAAGCGACGCCGACGCCGAGTTCCAGACGCGGAAGTTCCTTCGACAGCGCTTTATCGTTATATGCCTGAAGCACGGCTAGGATTTGGCGCGCGAGGCCGCAGGCTTTCGAGACAGCGCGCTGGCTCGATCGATTGGCCTGGGTTTCAAAGATGGCGAGAACGAGCGCATCGCCTTCGACGAAAACTTTCGCGGCGCCGTAGCGATCGAGTATGCGTTTGATCGGCTCGTACAAATTAATGCTGAAGAGCGACGCGGGATTGAGGCCACGCTCGATCAACTCAGCGGTGATTTTTGTTGAGCCGCGCACGTCGGCCTTGATCACGGTGTGGGAAACCACTCTGTCCTCGACCGGGCCGACTTCCTGCGGCAGCAGAAATTCAAACAGGCTGTTATTCATGCGCGAGATTTCGCGCGTTTTTTCGCTGCGCACCAAGTTGATCCGTTCCATGGCGGCCATCAGACGGTCGTAATTTCTGAGGTCGCCGCGCAAGCGCATGAAATCTTCGGCGAAACGCAGAGCGATGGCGCGGGCGTCGTCGCGCGACGTCTTGCGGAGCTTTTTTGCGAGGTCCTCGATGCGCGTGACGGAAAACTGGCGCGCGGGGAACTGCTTCAGAATATCCGCGACGCGCTTCATTTCCTCGCGCGCGACGAGAGCTTTCTTGAGCTGCTGCAAATGGATCGGCGGGCAATAGTCGTGATAGAGATTGCGCAACTGATAGCTCGCGAGAATGTGGATCAGCAGATCGCGCTGCTCAAGCCGTCCAATCCATTGATCCAGAAGGCGGGCGCGCATGTCGGCGCCGCCCGGGCCATCGCCAGTGTAAGAGACGTCGAACAGGCGACGCGCATTCTCGGATTGGTTCAGAAAATCGCCTAGGCGGCTTTGATATTGTTCGGAGAGAAAATCGTTGCGGCGCTTGGCGGCTTCGATCTGCGGCGCAAGCGATTCCAGACGCTCACGCAGACCGACGAGCTTCCGTTCGACATCTACAAGCTCCGTGCGCGATGCGTCAGGGCCGGAGCGCCAACCCACGCGAGAGAGCAGGCCATCGCCATTGCCTATTCTGCGGGTAAGCGAATCCCTTCCCTGCTCCAGACGCGCGACTTCCGCGCGCGTGGCGAGCGCGGCATCCATCAGCGACTGGTGTTGCTTGAACGCCTCACCCAACTCCTCGCCTTGATCGCCCGCCAGCACGGATTCGCGCAGAAAATCGAGCAGCAACGCGTCGAATGTTTCCATGCGGTCCTGATCGCGAAGGTAGTTGCCGAGCAGGACGTAGTGGTCGAGGAACAAAGCATCGTCACGGCCGCCTTCTACGAACGCGAGACGATTGTTCAGAATGTCGTAGGCCGGAGAATCCTCTCCGCCGAAAAGCGCGCGGCGTGATTTCGACAAAAGCGATTCGTCGATTTCCGCCAGGACCGAATACAAATGCTGGCCAGCCAGCCGGAACGTGGCGCGACGTCCGGCTTGCAGCTCGGCGAGGCGCGCTTTCATCACGTGAGCCTGTTCGCTGCGCTCGAAAAACTCGCCGCGGCTGCGAATCCATTCCTTGCCTTCGAGGACGAGATTGGCGAATTGCGTGGAAATTTCCTGCGTCAGGAATTTCACGATGGCCACGCGGGCGAGGATGTCGATTTCGATGTTCTTTTCGTATTTCGCGCGTGTGAGCGCCGCTTGCAGAAGCTCGGTCAGCTGTTTTTTCCATGCGCCGGCTTCGAGCGGGCGCACGGCGCGGCGATCGGTTTGCGCTAAAAATGCGAGCTGCGTGCCCTGGCGGATGAACTCGAGCAGATAGGCCGACGAAGTCTCGATGAAGCGGGGGCTAATAAAAACATCGTGGTGGATATTGTCCACCCCGACGGCCAAGGAACCCAAAGTGAGCTCGGCAGTGTAGGGTTGGAGATTGATTCGGGCGGGGTTTAGCCCCGCGGTTAGGGACGTAAATTCGGTCATGAAGGCGCTCGGAGGACCTCAATCGAGAGTAACAATCCCAGGAGGACGGAACAAGGCGAGGGCGCTAAGTCGTTAACAGCGGGGTTGTTATCGCGCGGCGATGCTCAGGCGGACACGGGCCCGGCGGAGCGCACGGTGATGCGGCGCGCGTCGGAACCGAGGTGTTCGAGCGCGATTTCCAAGCGCGGCGAGTCATTCGCAAGGCGAAATTTTTCGGACCACTCCACGATCAGGATGGCGGATTCCGAGAGGGCATCCTCAAGGCCCAGGGATTCGAGATCGGGAAAATTTTCGATGCGGTAAAGATCAGCGTGGTAGACCTTGGACGCTACTTGCGGAGCAGTTTCGGACGCGCCCGCGCCGTGACGGGCGCCTTGAAAAACATGAACCAGGGTGAATGTGGGGCTGGTCACATCTTCTTCGCGCGCGGCGCCTAGACCGCTGATGATCCCTTTGGCCAGCGTGGTTTTGCCGCTACCAAGATCTCCAGAGAGCAGCACGAGTAGCGGCGGCTTCATCGCGGCCGCCAATTCCCTGCCGCGCGCAATGGTTTCTTCGGCGGAGTGAGTAACGTAGACGGCTGCGTCGCGCACTTCAGCACGCACGGTCGCGCTCCGCGAGCAGTTGCCGGAAGGCCGCGGGAAGCGCATCGATCAAGTCGCCCGCGACGAGGGGAATTTCGCCAACGCGTTGCGCGGCGATGTCTCCGGCCAAGCCGTGCAGATAAACGCCGAGGCCCACGACGCGCAGCCAATCATCGACGCCAAATTGCGCGGTGAGCCCCGCGAGGATTCCGGTGAGAACGTCACCGGTTCCTCCCGTGGCCATGCCAGGATTGCCCGTGGTGTTGACGAATGCGCGGCCGTCGGGCGCGGCGACGATGGTGTGAAAACCTTTCAGGACGACGATCGCGCCCCAACGATTCGCGGCTTCGAGAGCGGTATCGAGCCGGCGCGACTGAATTTCCGGAATTGTGCGGCCGAGCAGGCGCGCCATTTCTCCGGGATGCGGAGTGAGCGTGAGCGAGGGCGTCTTGCGATCGTTCAGGCGATCGGCGCAACCATCGTAGGCATTCAGGCCGTCGGCGTCGAGAATCAGGGAGACTTCCGAGCGCTCGACTACGGCATGGACGAAATCGCGCGTCTCCGCGTTGGTTGAAAGGCCTGGACCGATCGCGATGACGGATTTTTTCGCGGCGACTTCGGCGAAGCGGCCGTAATCGAGCGCGTGCAGGGCGATTGTGCCTGCATCGGTGGAAACCAATGGCACCGTCATAACCTCGGGCATTCCCGCGGCGACCGTGGGGAGCGCTTCAGCAGCGGTAGCGACGGTGACCAAGCCCGCGCCCGCACGCAATGCGCCGCGCGACGACAGGATAGCTGCGCCGGATTTGCCGACGGAACCGGCGACGATCAGCGCGTGGCCATACGTGCCTTTGTTTGAATCGCGCGGGCGCACAAGCGGCATCGCGCGGAATTCGCCGGGCTCGAGCCAGTGCAATTTCAAATGCGCGTCAGAATCGAGAAGTTCGCGCGGCGTGCCGATTTGGCGAACCACGAGTCGCCCAACGCAACTCGCACTCCGCGAAACCAATTGGCCAACTTTCGGCGCCGTGAAGGTTACCGTGCAATCGGCCGCGACGACGGGGCCATCGAGATCGTGCGCATCGGAACCGAGGCCCGACGGCATGTCTATGGCCAGGACCAGCGGAGGACGAGCGCCCGCCGACGGCTGTGCGGCACGCGCGGCATTCACATCATCGATGACCCGCGCGAGCAACCCCGTGACGGGACCGCGCAAGCCGGTGCCGAGAAGCGCGTCCACAACAACATCGCCGCGTTCGAGCGCGGCGCGCGCAGCATCCCATTCCGATTCGCTTGACGCGACTTGCAAATCGCCGAGGCTCTGCCGCCAGCGCTTTAGATTAGCCGCGGCGTCGCCCGAGACGGATTCCGGATCCGCGCAGAGCACGACGAGCGGTGAATGGCCGCGCTCTCGCAGAACGCGCGCGACGACAAATCCATCACCGCCGTTATTGCCCTTGCCGCAGAGGATGACGATTTTGCGCTGATCGAGATCGGGACACACTTCGCGCAGCACATCGGCGACGGCGGTGCCGGCGCGGTCCATCAACGTGAGGCCGGCGATGCCGTAGCGCTCTGTGGTGAGGCGGTCGGCTTCGCGCATTTGATCCGCGGTGAGGAGTTTCATGGGATTCAGTGCGGCTCGCGACGCATTGGCCTCAATCTCCGCTTGGGGGCAATTCCGGATGGTTCACGCGGCTGTGGTGGCGACCATAAGCGAAATAGATGATCAGGCCTACCACCAGCCACACGGCGAGGCGCAACCAATTCGCCGCGGGCAAAGAAAACATCAGCACCAGGCAACACAAGATGCCCAGGACCGGCACGATCGCGCCGAACGGCGCGCGGAACGGGCGATGCACCTCCGGATGCGTACGGCGCATGATCAGCACCGCGGCGCAGACGATCACGAATGCGAGCAGCGTACCAATATTTACCAGCTCGGCGAGAATGCGCAACGGAAGAAACGCCGCCATGATCGCGACGCAACTTCCCGTCAAGATTGTGGACTTCCACGGCGTGCGAAACTTTTCGTGCACGGCGGCGAAAAACTTGGGCGGCAACAGGCCGTCGCGCGCCATGGCCAGGAAAATTCGCGCCTGGCTCAGCATCATCACCAATAACACCGAGGTGATGCCGGCGATGGCTCCGATCGAAACCAGGAACTGCGCCCAGGGCAGACCGATCTGACGGAAAGCGTCCGAGACGGGAGCGTCAATATTGAGTTTGTTGTACGGAACCATTCCGGTGAGCACGGCGGCCATCGCGATGTACAGCACCGTGCAGAGAATCAGGGACGTCATGATGCCAATCGGGACATCTCGCGAGGGATTCTTAGCCTCCTCGGCGTGCGTCGAAATCGAATCGAATCCGATGTACGCAAAGAAAACGATCGCAGCGCCCGCCAGCATACCCAGCGGCGCGCCGGTGGGCCCCGTTTGTCCAATCAATGTGTGGCCGAAAAATGCGAAGCCGGCCATGCCGAACGGCGCAAATGGTTTCCAATTGGCGGGATTCACGTATCGGGCGCCGACTCCGATGACCAAAAACACGATCGAGAGTTTCAAAATCACGATGCCGGCGTTGAACGACGCGCTTTCGCGAATGCCTTTGACGAGAATCATCGTGATCAGCAAGGAGATCACGACGGCCGGCAGGTCAAACCAAGTCCCCGTGAGCACGAGCTTGCCGCCGGCCGCATTGTAATCAAATGGAGCGTTCGCATAGTGCTGCGGCACGTGCACATTGAAAAATGTAATGAAATCCTGAAAATAGTGGGACCATCCATGGGCCACGGTGGACGACGCGACGGCGTATTCCAGTATCAGATCCCAGCCGATGATCCAGGCGAATAATTCGCCGAGCGTCGCATAGGCGTACGTGTATGCCGATCCCGCCACCGGCACCATCGAAGCGAACTCGGCATAGCACAGCGCGGCGAACACGCACGTTATGCCCGCGACGACAAACGAAAGCATCAGCGCCGGACCGGTGCAATCGTGCGCCGCGACTCCCACGAGCACGAAAATCCCCGTGCCGATGATGGCGCCCACTCCGAGACTCGCGAGTTGAACGGGACCGAGGACGCGCTTCAAGCGGCTCTGATCGCGCAACTCTGCCATCAGCATTTCGTGGGATTTCGTCACGAACAGTCGGTTTGGCATTTTGCCTTTCGGCCGCAGAGTGCCGGCTCGCCTACAAGCATCGCGGCCGATGAAACTCCGCGCTTCGCGCTATTATCCGGACGCACGCTTGCTATCGCTTTTCAAAGACCAAATCAAGTACACCGGAATTCCGCACATCACGATCACCAGGCCCGGCCAGGCTGTCTGCGTGTTATACAACAACAGCGCCACCAAGATGACGGCCGCCGCAAGGATGTACAGCGCAGGAATTACGGGGTAGCCGAAGGCGCGATAGGGGCGCTCAGCATCGGGCTTGAGGCGGCGCAGGCGAAATAGGCCGAAAATCGTGAGCACGTAAAAAATCAGCACGGCGAATACAACGTAATCGAGAAGATCGCTATACAGATTGCCGTAGGTGACCGCGCCGGTAAGCGGATCCAATCGGCGCGTACGCAGCAACACAAGAATGGCCGCCCACAATCCTTGCAAACGCAGGCCCATCGCGGGAACGCGCTTGCGATTCAGGCGTCCGATGCCGCGGAAAAACAGGCCGTCGCGCGCCATGGCGTAGTAGACACGCGAGCCCGCCAGAATCAATCCGTTCGCGCAGCCGAATGTGGAGATCATGATGCCAAGCGCCATGATTCCGGCGCCCGCCGATCCGAAAATCACTCCGAGAGTGGCTGTGGCCACGCGATCGTCGGGCGCCGTTTGGATGTGAGCCAGCGGCAACGTCACGAGATACGCGATGTTCACCAATAGATAGAGCGCAATTACGATGCAGGTGCCGAGCGCGAGCGAAAGCGGCACATCGCGACGCGGATTTTTCACTTCGCCAGCGGTAAAGGTGATGTTGTTCCAAGCGTCAGCGGAAAACAAAGAGCCCACTTGCGCGACGCCAAAGACCGCAATGATAGCGAGGATGCCGCCGGCGGCGGAAATGGAAGGAAAATATCGCGCGAGAAATGACGCGCCGGGCGCAATCGTTTGAGGATTGTGCAGTGCCCAGAGGGACGAGAAGTTCGCGTGTACGGCCGCGGCGTTATGTCCCCAGAAGATTCCCAGCACGATTAGTCCGGCCACGGCGAGCGTCTTGGCCGAGGTGAAAACATTCTGAATGACTTTGCCGAGACTGATGCCGCGCGTATTGACCCAGGTGAGCAAAACAATCAGCACCACGCCCACAAGCTGTTGCCGCGAACAACTAATCGCATATTTCGCCGAGAGCCGCAGTGGCGGCAGGATCCAGTGCGTCG
>JBAQYV010000075.1:0-11222 GCA_049790315.1 Candidatus Acidiferrales bacterium
CCGCTACATTAAGCAAGGCTGGAGGCCTGAAGGCCTCCGCTACATAAAGCGGCGAGGAACTGGAACCTCACGGGCTCTGCTACATTAAGCAAGGCTGGAGGCCTGAAGGCCTCCGCTACATGAACCGGCGGGAAGCTGGAACCTCAAGGCCTCCGCTACATTAAGCAAGGCTGGAGGCCTGAAGGCCTCCGCTACATAAAGCGGCGAGGAACTGGAACCTCACGGGCTCCGCTACATTAAGCAAGGCTGGAGGCCTGAAGGCCTCCGCTACATGAACCGGCGGGAAGCTGGAACCTCAAGGGCTCTGCTACATAAACCGGTGAGAAGCAGAAGGCGGCGGGGAAATTTTCGAGGAAGTGGGGCGGGGGTGCGATGAAACGGCGGAAAATCCTGGGAGCGGTGGCGCTGGTGGGGGCCGCGGCGGTGCTGTACGTATTCGCGGCGCCGAGTTACCGGCAGGGCGAGGCGAGCGTGGCTGGGAGGAGCGCGCCGGATTTCGCGTTTACGGTCGCGGGGCAAACTAAACACCTTTCAGATTTGCAGGGCAAGGTCGTGGTGCTGAATTTTTGGGCGTCGTGGTGCAAGCCGTGTATTCAGGAGGCGCCATCGCTCAACGAGTTGCAGGAGACCATCGCGCCGCAGGGTGGCACAGTGTTGGGAATCAGCGTCGATGAAGACACCGCCGCCTACGAGCAATTCCTGCAAGATGAACACATCACATTCCCTACCTATGACGACACGTCCGGAAAGACGGCGGGGATTTTTGGCACTTCGATGTATCCGGAGACTTACGTGATCAGCCGGGATGGACGCATTGCACGCAAGATCGTCGGCGCGCAAGACTGGCAGGATCCGGGGACGATTGAAGCGATCGAATCGGTGCTGAAACAAAAGTAGGGCGAAAAGCCGCCCGGCATCCGCCGACCTGTCTGCTAGGTACTTCCGCACCAAACTCCGTAACTTCATACATAACAATGAGATAAGAACCTCCGGCAACAGACCGGTACTAGCACCCGGATACTGGCAAAAACCAACCCGGGCGCTATCTACGTGGGCTTGGCCGCCGCCGAAAATGTGTGCATGTTCACGCGGCGCTTTCTTCTCAGGCTTAGCGTGGGATTCCTGATCCCGCTGTGTTCTGTCGCTATGCTCGCGCTTCCTACAACCCCTTCGCCGACCGCTGGGCACGGAACTTGTTGGTGTGGATGCGACAAGATGATAGGACACGCGGGCTGCTTAAAAATGTGCGAACTGCCAAAATATGAAAATCGCTCGTGGGCCACGTCGTGCCACAAGCCGACGATGAGGTCCGAGAGCGCGCCTGCCACGACGCCGCAGGCGAAACCCGTGTTTCACACCAGCCGCCACTACCGTTACTTGCAGGCGCAGAATCGCACGCCCTTAACGGTGGAAGCGCGGTAAAGCGGCACGCTGTAGAGCGGTGTGCGATCTGCCGCGGACCAAATCTGATTCTGATTAAAGCGCCAAACGAGCGTGAGTTCTTCATCAGCGCGCGTTCTTTTACCGACACATAAACTCAATCGCTTCTACCGCGCGAGCGCGGAATACTGGGGCGTGGTGGCCTGCATTGAGGCCGAGCATGACCTGGGGCTCATTCAATTGGCATTTCTGGAAACAGGGTGCTAAGTCGCGGTTGACTGCCGCATCTATATATGTAGACTTAGGGCGTGAAGACTCCTCGAATATCCCCGCAAACACAGCAGGTTCTTGAGCGTTTCGCCGAGCGCCCCACGGGGTGGCATTACGGATACGAGCTGAGCCGCGAGACCGACCTGAAGGCCGGCACGCTGTATCCGATACTGATGCGCTTGGCAAAGTACGGATTGCTGGAAACAAAATGGGTGGCGACGGAACGGGGCGTTCCGCCGCGCCACACCTATCGGCTTACCGCCAAGGGCGCCGAAATCATTCGCGATTGTCTGGCAAAAGCTCGACCACGTCTGCGCGCTCGCCGAGTGGCGCTGAGCGGAAGCGGCGCATGACGATGAAGCTCAATCCGCGAACGATGGCCGCGGCACTGCTGCGTGGCGCGATCAAGATCGCGCCGAAGAATGTGGCCGAGTGGGGCCGGGCGATGCTCTGCGAACTGCGTCACGTCGAGGGCGATTGGGCCGCGCTGATATGGGCCGCGGGCGGCGCGGTGTTCCTCGCAAGGCACGCGCTTTTGTCCATCATCATTCCAGGCGATGCAAATCAAATCGCTCCGCCTGCCGGAAAATTCTTCGCGAAGGAGAGTCCCGTGCGCAAAGGCACGCTAATCGCAGCCGCAAGTTGCCTGGTTGCTTCCCTGCTTTTGTTTCTGGCACCAATCTTTCGCCAAGCATTCCAAATCTCACTCGAGCAATGGCGCCCGATCTTCCAGATTCACAGACGCGCTCCGGAGGCGGACTTCGAGGCGCTGGTGCGGCGCGCACGAGCGAATCACGACGCCGAAGGTCTGGCCTTCGCCGCGGTGCACGGCGCCAAGACCGACGAGGGCGTGGGACTGGCCGACGAAGCGACGCACATCGATCCGCAGTTGACTTGGATTTACGCGATTATTGCCGCGCGCAACCCGTTAGTTCCCGCCAGCGAGCAATGGGCGGCAAGACTCGAAGCATGGGATCCGCAGAATGCGATACCTCACCTGATGGTGGCGGAAAAGATTCACATTGCCCCATTCAACCCCGTCACATTCAAGAACCAAGCCGAAGAGGAAGCGTGGAAGAGCGCGATGGCGGCGGCATTTCAATCTCCCAAAGTCGACGATTATTTCGACCGGCTGAAGGATCTCGACCACAAAGTCGTGCCGCGCTATGGATTTCGTGATCCCTACGAGGCCGTAGGTGCGGATTGGTACGGACCACCGCTCTATGGCTACTTAGAGACATCTCAATACGCGGGCCTGCTGCTCGAAACGGGTGACAAGCTCGAGGCTCAAGATGACGACGCCGGCGCCGCGCAAGAATATTTTGCGGTGGCGCGGTTCATCGAAGAATTTCGGCCACCCGGCATGTATTTTTTGGCGTCGAAAAATCTGGACGGCGCTTACGGGCGTCTCGAAAAGCTGTCTGAAAAGCGCGGAGACAAGCAACAAGCCGAGCTTTATGCCGAGCTCGATGCCAATATTCATCGAGACGGCGCGGAGTGATTTACTTCCAGGCGCCAGAGATTCGATAGCGGAACTGTTACGCGCTGGGATGCGACGGTCGTGAGGATTTCAGGACTTCTGATGCTGGTTTCCTTCGCTCTGATGCTGATCGGCGTGGTGGGCACGATTGGCAACGCCCGATCCCTACGGATGAGCGAACTACGGGCGCACCGTGCCGGGATAACTGTGAGCGCGGCCGGCGCGATCGCGCTTCTTTGCTCGAGCCTTACGCTCTATCTGAGCTACCGGCCTTACGGAGAGATTTTCAAGAATTTCCTTCTCACCGGCGACGATAGCCATATGACAAATTTCCGGCAGTTCTTGTATTTCACTGAGGTGCCGCCCGGCGTGGGGAGCTCGTACGGGATGGAGTTCGCGTACCGGTTCTGGATTGCCGTCATAGCGCTATGCGCGATCGCGCTGGTGTTCGTGGCGCTGAAATTCCTGCGGCATTATTTGCGCCCGAACCTCGCCACGTAACTGACGAAGGAAATCACGGGACGCGTGCTTTTTATCGTTGGACCGTGATCTCGTACCACGTGGTGACAGGCTCGCCGAGCGAGATTTTCCAACTATCGCCGAGATGCACCGCATCGATAGCGGCGCCGATCGGCTGGCCCGCGCCATCGAGAGGCTGGAGATGGACCGCGCGGGCGCCTACGAGCGCGCGAAGCGTGATACTTCCCTTTACCTGCTCGATGAGCGTGGGCGGGCCTCCGGCGTTTGTCACCGTCGTTTCGGCTGAATTCCACACTTGGCCTGTGTTCTCGACGCGGCCTCCGGCAACCAAAAGTAATTTGGATGATTGCGCGATGGGCTTGGCATCGAGCGAACTGAGCTGGATGGTGCAGAAGGTGTTGTCAACTTGCGCCGTGAGATTGCTGACGGCTTTGCCATTCGCGCGGACAAAACCGATGAGCGCCTGAGTTCGCGGCGTATCGATGGTCACTAGCCCAGTGTGCCGCGGTGAGGTGTACCAGGCGAGCTGCTTTGTATCGGAGACGATAGGATCGGGCGGCGCGACTTGAGGAAACGTCTGGGTCGCGGGGCCATCGAGCGACGAAATGCGCACTTCGTGTTCGAGCGGCAAGTAGAGCGGGAAGCCGGGCGTGAAATAAGGCCGATCGGATTGCGGGAGAAGCATACTGTCAAAGACCTGGTCCCTCGTATAGGAGCGCTCGACTACGCTACGCGCTTTTTCGACGTCGCCGCGAAGAAACATCAGGGCACCCGCGGCAAGCTCGGGCATCTTGACGGGATCGAGTGAAACATCGTAGGGATCCCCGATATAGGGCTTCCACGCCGGGTCGAGTTTCGGCTCAAAGGTATAGAACATGACCGCGTCCCAATCCTGCAACGCGCCGTAGGCGGCGTCGATTGGAATTCCTTCGCCGTTGTAATCGCTGGGAAATGGGTTGTTGGTTTCGCTCACAGTGTAAGGCTTCCCCGCAATCGCGGAGCGCGAAAGCGAGACCACGCTGGAATTGAATGGATCGTTGACCATGGGAGCTTTGTGGCCGTACTCCCAGGACGGGGGAGCCCAGTAGATGTGTCCGTCGATTACGTCCATCGACGAGGTGGCGCGCAGAAACGGATAACCGCTGGCGGCATGATTATGGTCGGCCGAGGCGATCACCAGAGACTTCGAGCCAAGCGTCTGCTTCACATAGTTTTCCATGTCCACAAAATAATCGTGTTGTAAATCGTTGAAGAACTCCGCTTCGGCATAGACACGCTCCTGCGGCATGGCAGCCTGTGGCGGGACCGGCCCGTTGTAGATCGCGAGCGGCTGTGGCTCGATCAGCGGGACCGGCGTTTCGCCGCCCTGCACGCCGGCAAGTTCGCGAAGCTTGGCGATTTGTTCGGGAGTGCGATGCTTGGCGAGCCACTGGTTGTAGATGTCCGTGAGTTCTTGCACGTAGAAGGGCGACGGCAAGCGGAAGCCGACGTTGATTGCGTTCTCATTGTTGATTTCAATGAACGCGACGCCCGGGTCGTCCGTGTACTTCAGCTTGGTGTACGGATTTACGTGGACCAAAAGCTGTTTCGTGAATTCCTTCTGCAATTCAATCAAGCGCTTGTCAAAAAGCGAGGTTCCCTTCGCGCCCAGACCGAGGAGTTGCGCATCCTGGACACCATCGCCAGCCTTGAAAGGACGCACGACGAGAAGGTTGAAGTCGATGTAGATGCCGCGCTTTTCAAGTTCGGCGATGAAATAATCCTCACGATCGAAGGCTTCCGCGTTGAGCGCCTCGGTGTCTTGCCGGCTGCTATCGATCAGGCCGCGCGGCGACAGGAAATCGAGAAACTGAAGGCGGACGCAATTCACGCCGAAACGCGCCAGCGTTTCCGCCCATAATGCGGCGTCGGATTTCGGCGGCATCTGTTGCGAACCCTTGGTCCAATCCGAGATATTGACTCCCCAGAAGCGGATGCGCTGACCGTCGGCGGTCGCCAAATGCCCATCCTTGACTTGGACAAATCCATGCTTGCCCGCGGGGGCATCCAGCAAGAAGGAGACATCAACCGGCGACGAGGACAGCGCGCCACGGCGATGATCGATTGTGAAGGGCACCATACCGCTCGTGGTCTGCGCCCTGAGCACGGGGCGGGTTGCGGCGACGGACAGCGACAACACGAAAATTGCGGCGAGAATTTTCATAGAGTACCCCTTCCAATAAAGCGTGCCGATACTGTGGCCTCGATGGCGGCTTCTTTGCGGGACGCTGCTTCCCCACTTTCGCGGAACCGCTAACTCTATGCCAATCGGCATACGGCGCGAATCCGACGAAAGTGGGAGTTCGTCGCCGGTTGCGGGCGCTACGCTCAGGCCGGGCGGAGCTTTAGGTTCGCAGGATTATGAGACGCTCACTGCGCTCATCTTGACAGGGTGCTGAGCCGAAACTAGATTTCGATCGTAGAGCATTTCGGCGCAGCCGCGGAATGGGAGCGACAAATGACACCCGGAGTGAAACCGTACGGCTGCACACGCAGTTTGAGGACGGGATTATCGTCGCGGCGGATTCTTGTGCCTGCGAGTATTGGCGCAATTCTGCTGAGCGCTGCAATCGCTTTCGCGCAAACGCAGGGTCAAGCGGCGGGCGCAAACCAGGCTACGGCGCAAAATCAGGAAACCAATCAGGCAAAAGGAATCCAACCCGATCTGGAATATCCAATTCTGCCGATCGGAGCGCCGGCGCCGGATTTCGATCTGCCGGGAGTCGATGGAAAAAACCATAAGCTCGGCGACTACGCCGGAGCCAAGGTTCTTGCGATTGTTTTCGAGTGCGATCATTGCCCCGTGTCGCAACTGTATGAGGACCGAACCGAAAAAATATATCAAGACTACAAAGACAAGGGCGTCGCGCTGGTGGCGATAAATCCGAACAATCCGAAGGCGATTCGGCTGGACGAAATGGGTTACACGGACGTGGGCGATTCGTTGGCGGACATGAAAATTCGCGCGGCTTACCGGCACATCGATTATCCGTACCTCTACGACGGCGAGACGCAGGCGGTGGCCATGAAGTTCGGAGTTGTGGCCACGCCACACATTTTTATTTTCGACCGGGACCGCAAACTGCGATATCAAGGCGGAATTGACGACAATATGACGGAGTCGCTTGTGAAGTCAGAATACGCGCGCAACGCGATTGACGCGCTGCTGGCCGGTCAACCGGTTGCGGTCGAGACATCGCGCGCGTTCGGGTGTTCGACGAAATGGATGTCGAAATCGACCGGCGTCGAGGAAGAAAGGGCGAGGATCGACGCGGAGCCCGTAAGTGTGTCCATGGCGAACGCCGACGATTTGAAAAAGTTGCGCGCGAACCCGACGGGCAAGCTGTTGCTGGTGAATTTCTGGGCGACGTGGTGCGGGCCGTGCATCACCGAATTTCCGGACCTGCAGGATACCTATCGGATGTATCGCAATCGCGACTTTACGATGGTGACGGTCTCGGAGAACGATCCGGATGCAAAGGATGCCGTTCTGAAATTTCTGCAAAAGATGCATGCGTCGACTACGAATCTGGCTTTCGCTTCGGCTGACACGAATGCCATGCAGGATGCGTTCGATCCGAAAATGGGGGCGGCCGTGCCGTTCACGCTGCTGATTGGTGCGAATGGCGACGTGCTTTACCAGGAACAAGGCGATGTGACGATCGTGAAATTGCGGCGCGCGATCCTGGCGAATTTGCCGGACACCAAGGATTATCCGGGGCAGCTGGCATTTTGGTCGGGAAAATAATCGTCGCGGAACTCGACGCACTCGTCCGTTAATCAATCGCCGTAGGTAAGGGCGAGCCGAAAACCTCTCCACGCGCTGGCTTCCGGTTGCGGATTTTTCGCACGGTTGGCCGAGCGTTCGTCAGCGGGACCGCTGCCCCAACTGCCGCCGCGATTCACGCGATACGTGCCGGTTGCGGGACCGATTGGGTCCGTGACGCTGCCGGTGGGATACGGGCCATACCAATCGGCGCACCATTCCCACAAATTTCCGTTCATGTCATACAGGCCCCAGGGATTCGGCTGCTTTGTGGCGACCGTGCGAGGTCCGGCGACTGTGGGGCCGAGACTTTTTCCTTTGTAGTCTTCGGTGCTGGTGGCTACGTACCACGCGATGGGATCGAGAACGGCGGCCGCGTTGGTGGCCGACAGCGGGCCGGCAAATGTTGCGCCGGTGGTGCCGGCGCGCGCGGTGTACTCCCATTGCGCTTCGGTAGGCAGCGTATATTTGTAACCGGCGGGCAGGCGGCCGGCTTTTCGCTCGCGCTCGGTGAGCTTGGCGCAAAATTGCATCGCGTCGTTCCAACTGGTGAAATACATCGGCAGGTCGTCAGCCTCATTGGCTAAATATTTGCCGACGCCGGCGTCACGGGACATTCCCATGAAATCGCGGATGGTGGCCTTGCCCTTCGGAAAGTCGTAGAGCGTGTTGTCGTTCATTACGTCGGTCAAATGCCCGCGCAGATCCGTGCCCATTACGTCGCGCCATTGGGCGACGGTTACTTCCGTCGCGCCCATCCAGAATCCGTGCGTCAACGTGACGCGAAATTGCGTTTCATCATCGTGGCGACCGAACTCTGTTGCGGGACTGCCCATGGTGAAATTCCCGGGCGCGATCCATGCCATTTTCAGTTGGCTGCCTGCCGCGAGAGGCAGAGCCCAGGGCATTCCGGCCACCGGGGCGGAAATTGAGGCGCTGTCGTTGCTCGCGAGGAATGCGACTCCCGCGAGGAAAAAAAGGAGCATCGCCCAATGATGACTTCCAACGCGAATTCGATGGGAGAATGGCATGCGGGACATCATCCCAGCAACCAGGGACACTTCAATCCTCCGATGGTAGGATTCGACCAGAAGCCAATGACAAACCTCGGCAGCATCCCTGCGTTGCTTCTCACCACTGCTTTGGGCCATCGGGTATGACGCACCGCCAACAACTATTTCCCGTGCTGCGCTGGGTGGGCCTGATTTGGCTCGCGGTGTGGATTCCTGTGAATGCGAAGAGTTATGGCTGGGTGAATTTTCTGCACGAATGCGATGTCGCGGTGATCCTTACGGTGATCGGGCTGTGGTATTCCAACGCGCTGCTGCTTTCAAGCCAAGCGATTGGAATTCTGATACCTGATTTTCTGTGGTGCGTGGATGCGGCGTGGCGGGTGACGCTTGGACACCACTTGATCGGCGGGACCGAGTACATGTGGGATACCCAGTTTCCGCTTGCCGTGCGCCTGATGTCGCTTTTCCATGTGGCGCTGCCCATCTTGCTGATATACGCAGTGGCGCGCGCGGGGTACGACCGGCGCGGGGTGTGGCTGCAGCTCGGGATTTTCGCGGTGTTGCTCGCGGCGTCACGATTCACGCCCCCGGCTTTGAATATCAATTTCGCGTTCCTCGATCCGATTTTGCATCGATGGTGGGGGCCGGAGCCGCTACATTTCGCCATCATTATGGCGGGAGCGGTGGTGGCGTTCTTTCCGGTGCACTGGGCTTTTTTGCGACTTATGCCGGCGGGCGAATTTAGGTTTCAAGAAAATGAATTTAGCGCGACGCAGAAGCCGGGACAAAGATAACGCCGAGGCGCAGAGATTCGCGGAGGCTCGCGGAGAATTCCCCACAATTCCGGGCTGAAAAAGGAAAGACTCGCCCTTGCGGACTGCGCAAGGATGGGCCATCGGGCAAGGCAAAGGCTCGCTATTGAGCGTTCGGAGCCGCGGGGGGCACAGGCGAGTTGTACGCTGGATGCGACGATAGATTTTGCAACGACGCAGCATCCCAACCGCCGCCGACAGCCTTGATGAGCAAGACCGCGGCGGTCATGCGGCGGGCGCGAAGATCGACGGCGACGCGTTCGTCGGCGAGGGCGCTGCTTTCGGCAGTTATGACTTCCAGATAATTTGTGACGCCACCCTGATAGCGATTATTCGAAAGCGCGAGCGAATGTTGCGCGGCGTGGACGGCGGCATCTTGCGTATCGGCCTCTTGCTGGAGAATGCGGAGAGCCGCAAGGTTGTCCTCAACTTCTTGAAACGCCGTGAGCACCGACTGTCGATACGTGGCTACGGACTGATCGTACACGGCCCAAGCCTGATCGCTCGCGGCGCGGCGGCGGCCGGCATCGAAAATCGTTTCGAGGGCGCTCGCGCCGACCGACCACATTGTCGAGGGTCCATTGATCAGCGTAGTAAAGGCGCCCGACTCGAAGCCGCCTTCGGCGGATAGCGGAAGCGTTGGATAGTAAGCGGCCTTTGCAACTCCAATCCCCGCATTCGCCGCGGCGACTTGGCGTTCGGCTTCGGCGACATCGGGCCGGCGCTCGAGAATCTCCGACGGAATCGACGCGGGAATCGCGGGCGGCCCAGCCTCAAGCGGCGCAATAGCAATGCTGAATTCCGCGGGCGGCTTGCCGATCAGCACGGCAATGGCGTGCTCGAATTGGGCGCGTGCCACGTGCGTGTCCTGCGCTTGAGCGCGCGTGGTTTCGAGCAATGTTTCGGCCTCGGCCACGTCAACCTCAGAAGCCACGCCACCCTCATGCCGATTCGTGGTCAGTTGCAAAGCCTTGGTGTAATCGTCGACGGTGGAATCGAGAAGCTGTGCATCGGCATCGAGCGTGCGCATTTGAAAATAATCCACGGCGAGCTCGGCTTCGAGGCTGAGTTGCACCGCCGCAAGATTTGCGCCGCTGGCTTGCGCATTTGCGCGCGCTTCCTCAACGGTGCGTCGCACAAGCCCCCAGACATCGGGTTCCCAGCTCACGTCAAATGGCAAAAGCAAATCGTTATACGTCGTGCCGGCAGTCGTGCCCGCCTCGGGCTTGTTGCTCGAGACGTGATTGCGATCCACCTCGGGAGCAACTGAGAGTGTTGGGAAATAACCGGCTCGGTAGTAACGGACCAACGCCCGAGACTGGTCGTATTGCGCCTGAGCCACTTTAAGCGATTGGTTTGAAACGCTGACCTGCACTTCGAGTGAGCTAAGTTGCGGATCGCCGAAAAGTTCCCACCAATTGCCGCCGAGCTTCGTATCGGCCGGTTGCGCGGGCTTCCAGTTCGGATCTTCCTTGTAGTTCTGTGGGATTTCTACCGCCGGCCGCTGATATTTCGGTCCGACGACGCAGCCGCAGGCGAGAAGTGCAAATGTGAACGGCAACGCCGCGAGAACAACACGCCGGAACTTCGTCACTGGCCCGCGCCCTGCTGCTGCACACTGGAATCGGAAACGCGCACGGGCGTTCCCGTGACGATGGAATCCGGAGGATTCGTCACCACCCATTCATCGCCTTTCAGGCCGGAAACAATTTCCACTTCATTGCCGAGATCGCGGCCAAGCGTCACATTTGTGAGCACGGCGCGATTGCCGTTTTCAACTGTGACGAGGTGCATGCCGTCGGCGCGAAACAGCAACGCGCTGACCGGCACAACGAACGATGGTCCCGCTGACGGTATGCCCAGATGGACTTCGGCATAAGCGCCGGGGAGCAGTTCGTCTGTGGGATTGTCCACGGAAATTTCAGCGAGCAACGTGCGCGAACTGGGATCGATGGCTTGCGACGTGCTGACGAGCGTGCCCG
>JBAQYV010000076.1:0-22174 GCA_049790315.1 Candidatus Acidiferrales bacterium
GTCGATGGCTGTGATGTAGACTCTCTCATTCGCCGTGGTACAAAAACTCGGGCTGGTCATCCTTCGACGAGGAGACGGTACGAGATTCCAGCGGAGAACACGAGCGCCAGTATCGCACCCAACGCTCTATACGGAACGCTACTTGGGCTGCGTTCATCGCGGCTTCCATTTATGCCCTGATAGCCGCTTGCCAGACTTACGAACTGCGTAAGGCTGCGGAGGCTGCCCAACGAAGCGCGAATTTCGCCCAACGGCAACTTGAAATAACTGACCGCCCATGGATATCTGTAGAAGCCACCTCGAATACCGAATGGGTGCCTAACGCTCTCATAGGAGGCCCCTTGATATTCGATGCGAGCGGGCGTGGGAGTCTTACAGTCGAACTTACGTTGAGAAATATTGGACGCTCCGTAGCTACCGATGTTTATGTCAGACAGGAAGTTATTGCGACCAGCATTGACGCTGCTTCTTTGCGGATTCCCATCGACGAACAAAAGAGAATTTGCGGAGGGCAGAATACCTACGCTGGAAGCAAGAGCGCTTACATGACTGATCCGAGATACACCATTTTTCCGAACGACTACCAAATTGAATTTTCTAAATCTACATTTGATACCCACAATCTCGTAGACACTCTCCCGGGACTTAAGCGCGGGAAACCCGTAATTCCGTACCTCTTGGGATGCGTGGACTATGAGTACGGGAGTTTGTCGGTTAATCACCAGACTGGATTCATTTACGAGGTTCTTGGAGGGCGCGATCACCAAGGTATTCAGACCTCAGACAGCGTTCCAGTAAATAAGCTGACTTTCGAGCCATACACGTTTGGCGGGAAATACGCCTATTAAGAGCAAGGAGAAGGACCAAATCAGGGCATTTCCAACCCGTCGACGCGATTGACAGACTAGTACCTCCCGTTCTATACTGTCCCATGAGCCCCGAAAAACAGACGCGGTTCCCCGTCTCGGCGAACGAGTGCGCTCCATTCCACGCCTGGCCAAACGCGAGCACTCCCGCTGACGCCTCCGGCCTTGCGGCTCGTCTAGCCCGTTCATTTGGCATCGAATTACCCGTTCAAATCCAGCCATTTTTGCAATTTGCTCGGCCTAAGTCTTCCAGAATCAATATTTCCATGAAATTCGCACTTTTCTGTAACCCATTCATTAGCAAGCATTTGAATTCCACTAGAATCAACACTTCTGGGAATAAGGACTTAAAGTCTCCTGGAATCAATACTTCTGGCACAAAGGACTTAAAGTCGTTTAGAATCAACACTTCCAAAAAACAGGGTAGGGGGGAGGGGGATGGTTACCGCCGAGTTAACAGAATGTCATTCCCAACCTACGGAGCCCGTGGGTTCGCCTTCGTGGTCGTCTCTCCATGCCGCGTCGATCGCCCCTCTTGCATTGTCCGCGCGTCCCGCACCGACGACAAACTAGCCCCGGAGGGGCTGCACAATCTAGCCCAGGGTGGAAGCCCTGGGTACGCATTCCCACCAATTATTTATTCAAATGTTTTTCCTGAGCCCCGTAGCGGCGACACAGTTTGCAACGCGACCGCTTCCGAACCACGCAGAACGCTCCCGGAAAGCACAAAGCGAAGAAATCAGAACGCGCAACTCACGGAAGTTCAATGGCAAAGCTGACGCATTACAAGAAGACCGGAGCCGTGGCCATGGTCGACATCACGGCGAAATCTGTCACCGAGCGGATGGCAATTGCGCGCGGATTTGTGCGCGTATCGGGCGCCGCGCTGCGCGCCATTCGCCGAATGGATACGCCCAAAGGCGATCCGTTGGAAGTCGCGCGAATCGCGGGGATTGCGGCGGCCAAGCGCACGTCGGAATGGATACCTCTTTGCCATCCACTGCCGCTCACGCACATTGATGTGACTGCGCGCCTATGCAAGAATGGCGTCGAAATCACGTCGCGGGTGACGGCGTCGGCGCGCACCGGAGTTGAGATGGAAGCGCTGGTGGCGGTCGGGGCCGCGGCGCTCACTGTTTACGACATGCTGAAAGCCGTCGACAGGGGCATGACCATTACGGACATCGAGCTTCTAGAGAAGCGTGGCGGGACGCGAGGCGACTACGTGCGTCCTGGCAGACGAACCGGCCGCGCCGGGCGATCCGGCAAAACTTCGGCCCGGCGGCGGCCGGCGAATTCTCGGTAGCGATGAAGGCTCCTGGCGGTCCCTGAGTAGCACCCGTACCGGCAACAACAATGAGCCAGTCGACAAAAGATTTCCGCGTGCTGGTCGTGGACGACAATCCGCTCGTCCGCGAAATGATGCGCCGCTCCATGTCCGCGCACTATGACGTGATTGCCGCCGCGGATGGCGCCGATGCGCTGCTCATGGCGGTGGACCGGCCACCCGACCTGATCGTCTGCGATTACAAAATGGCCGGCCTGGATGGGCGGCAACTGTACGAAAAATTGCGCGGACGCGAAGCGACGCGCAACGTGCCGTTTATTTTTGTGGCCAGCCGCGGAGACATCGAAGAAAAGCTGCGGCCTGTGGTGGCGAGCGGCGAAGATTTCGTAACCAAGCCTTTTTTCATGGCTGAGTTGGAGCGCGCGGCCAAACGCTTCGTGGACCGTCTACACCTGGAGCGCTTGCAAAAAAGCGCGGCGCGGCCCGGCGTGATTCAGGGACGCCTCGAGGAAATGGGCGTAACGGAGCTGATGCAGTCGCTCGAGATGGGGCAGAAGTCATGCCGCCTGACTCTGCGGCGCGGCGCGGAAGTTGCCGAGCTTTATTTCGACGCGGGTCAGTGCAAGCACGCAAAACTGGGAGCCACCGAAGGCGACGAGGTTGCGAATCAAGTTGTGCATTGGGCTGACGGCGAATTTGAAATCGATTTCAACGCCACGACGGATCGCGTGACGACGACGCGTTCAACAACCGGACTTTTGATGGAAGCGATGCGCCTGATGGATGAAGCCAGCACGGTTGCGGGCGGATCCGGCGATCCGAGCAGCAATGGCGGCGGCTAGCCGATGCCGGCGATGCGCATCGCGGTGCTTACGATCAGCGATTCTGTGTCGCGTGGCGAACGCGAGGATCGCACGGGGCCCGCGGTTGCCGAGCGCTGTAAGGCGCTGGGATGGGAAGTGGTGGTGGCAGAGACGCTGCCGGATGAGCGCGCCACGATCGCTTCGCGGCTTTCGACGCTCAGCGATTCCGGCGCGGCTGATATTATTCTGACCGCTGGTGGAACGGGAATCGGTCCGCGCGATGCGACGCCGGAAGCCACGCTTGCGGCGTGCGAGAAGCCGCTGCCGGGAGTGGGAGAATTGATGCGCGCGCGCGGACGCGAAACGAATTTGCGCGCGGCGCTTTCGCGCGGCGTAGCCGCGGTGCGCGCAAAATGCCTGATCGTGAATTTGCCGGGCAGCCCGCGCGGAGCCGTGGAATCGCTGGACGCCGTGGCGGAATTGCTGCCGCACGCTGTCGAAGTGCTGCACGGCGCGAAGCACGATTAGTGCGAAACGGCGGTTAGCGGCGCCTCGGTCTTAAAGAAGGAAGTCGATCGTCGAAAAAAAAGAAATGGGGATACGCCCTTGAGCGTGAAGAAGAGCGGCAAGACGACCGGAAAAGCGAGTGCGAAAGCGGCTGGCGGCGCGGCGGGCGATCTGGCCAATAAGCGCGTGGTCGTACTCGGCGCCGGAAAAATCGGCGGAATTCTGCTGCGCGCTTTTTTGCAGAAGAAACTCGTGCTGCCGAAGAACGCTCGCGCCACGGTGAAGCATGCCGACCGCGCGGCGGAGCTTTCAAAAACTTTGGGCGTGTCCGTCGGGACCGACAATCGGGCGGCCGCGCGTGGCGCCGACATTGTATTGATTGCCGTGAAGCCGCTGCTCGTTGCGGAAGTGGCGCAAGCGATTCGCGGCGAAATTGGACCGAAGACGCTCGTGATTTCGGTTGCGGCGTCCGTGCCATCGTCATATCTGGAACAGAAATTGCCCAACGATGTTCCCGTGATCCGCGCGATGCCCAATACTCCGTGCGCGATTGGTTGCGGAATGACGGGATTGGCCAAGGGGCGCCACGCGACAGCAGAGCATCTTGAAATGGCGCGCACGCTATTTGAATCGGCGGGACGCGTGGCCGTGGTGGACGAAAAGCTGATGGACGCGGTTACGGGGCTTTCGGCCAGCGGCACGGCGTTCATTTACGTGATTTTGGAATCGCTGGCGGAAGCCGGCGTGAAGACGGGGCTCTCGCGTGAGATTGCCACGCTACTCGCCGCGCAGACCATGTCCGGCGCGGCGCAAATGGTTTTGCAAACCGGCGATCATCCCGCGCTGCTGAAAGACGGGGTGACTACGCCCGCCGGTTGCACGATCGACGGGCTGCTCGAACTCGAGGACGGCAAGGTGCGCGTAACGCTGATCAAGGCCGTCGTAAAGGCCACCGAACGCGCGCGCGAATTGATGTTCGACAAATAGTCACTGAAAAAATGTTCGGTAAGTAGAACATTTTTTCGTCCTCGCGCGCAGCACTTGAAGTGGCGTGCCAATGTGCTAGGATGGCGCGCTGGATGTAATTCAGGCGATTTCTGAGCGGAGACCGCGCCCATCATGCCGGCACAATACATCCCGATCTTCATCTTCGCGATTCTGGCAGCGGCGTTTCCCGCGGTCACGCTTTTAGTTTTCAAGTTGATTCGGCCCGATTCCGTCACCACAGGCGTGAAAGTAAAGCCCTACGAGTGCGGCATGCCTGCCGAATCGCATTCGCGCGGCCGCTACTCGGTGCGGTTCTACATCGTGGCGATTTTATTCGTGATCTTTGACGTTGAGACGATCTTCCTGTTTCCCTGGGCCGTGTTGTATTCCACTCATATTCCGGGTTTTCGGTTGAGCCCGCTATTTGCGCTCGGCAGCATGTTTGTGTTTCTCGGAATTTTAATCGTGGGATACGTCTGGCTGTACCGCAAGGGAGCACTTGAGTGGGTCTAGCCCGCCGGCGCGACTTTTAACATTCAAATTACGCTTAGAAGTCACAAATCTCTGCAAGTCCTGTAAGTTCTAGAAGTACTACAACCCCGTGCGGCCGAAGAACGGTTTCTGGCAGCAAATTGATTGCGCCTGCATCGACGCCAGTGTATGATTCGCCGCAATTCGGAGCTTCCGGAGAAGTCGACGTTTTGGAAGACCGGAAGAATTGCGCGATCAAGAAGGGGTATCCCCACTCCTTTTGTTTACGTATCCGTTGATTCAATCCAATCGGCCCAATGCACTGCCGGCTATCGTAGAAAGTAGAACACTTCGATCTTGAAAGGTTCGAGAGGAAGTGCTGCATCCATCCGCATGGGTATCACTTTTTCAAAGCGACAAGGAGTAAACCCGGTCGATGCCGATTACTAACATGAGCCACGAGGATTTCGCGGCGCTGGAGCGGACTCAAGGAGCCCATATCCGCGAGGTGGATGGCGTGTATTGGAGAAGGGTCCGGCCCTTTTTCTACCGGCCACTCTTCCAGTTCCAGGAGTTTTCGCCGTCTGCTGTTCGTGCTCCTGCCGCCGCACGGCTCGGCTGCTATCAGTTCGCTGTGCCCAACGGGCACGCGGCGAATTCTCATCTAAATCTTCTTATGTTCGAGGACGCGCCGAAGTACTCGATCGCCAGTCTGGATCAGAACCGCAAAAGGCAGGTCCGGCTTGGCATCAAAGCCCTGACGATTCGCGAAATCTCGGACCCCGCCGAACTCAAGGAGGGTGGGCACCCGGCGTACTTGTCGTTTTTTGAGCGTACGCGCTATGAATACAAGTCTGACCGCCGTGACAAATCCGTTTTTGCGCGTTGGGTCGATGATCAGTTCCGATTTCCCGGAAACATCATCCTCGGCGCATACCGCGGCTCGGAACTTGCGGCCGTGGGAATCTCGCAGGTAGTCGGAGACACGCTGGTTTACTCGACTTTCTTCGCCGGGGACATCGGCTTGAAACATTGCGCGGCGGACTTAATGTTGCACACCGTGCGTGAACAAGCCGCTGCGCTGCCGTGCGTGCGTCAAATCTTCGCCGGAATGTACAAGGGCGGAAACGGACCGGACAGTTCGTTGGTCTTGCGGGGATGTAAAATCGTGCGAAAACCCGCGATTCTTCGCGTGAATCCTGCCGCCGCTCTATTTTTGCGGCTATGCCTGCCCGGGCGGAATGCGAAACTGCTTGGAAAGTTTGAAGAACTGTCGAACGCGACCGAAGTTGCTTCCGCCCGCGAAGCTGTGGCCGGATAGGATCGAGGGAACGAGCGCGACTCCGACGGCATGAATTCTTTGAGGTATAAGTAGACGATCATATTGTCGTACCATTCCGTGTCCAGTTCCGCGGCCCTCTGCGAGAAGTGCCAGAGTTCAGACGGGACACGCGTCGACGCGGCTGAATCGCGGAATGAATATAAAATGTCTGCCCTTACATCCTCGAATCAAGTGCGGGCGCTGATTCCTGGCCCTCAAATGGCGTTACCGGCGCGCGCTACATACGAGGACGAGACCCACGATCATGTGGCGTCTGGCGCGCACTTCGATCCTGCTAATCACTCCGCATATACAAACTTGGCATCGCGCGAGATTGCCGGGCGCATGTTCAATGCGGGGTGGTCTACGGACACGAGCGATCCGCAATGGGACGATTTCCTGCAAAGTGCGGCGCTTGGGCAATTTCAGCAATCAAGTATCTGGGCGCATGTAAAGAAGACGGAAGGATTCAAATCCATTCGCGTCATTGTGACCGTGGACGACCGAATCGCGGGCGGGTTCCAGATTTTGTGGCGGCGATTCAGTCTGTGGCGCATCGGCTACGTGAGCAAGGGGCCGGTTGTGTGGCCCGAAGATCCACGGGTATGCGAGTTCGTGGCGGATCTGTTGCGGTCAGTGGTAGAAGCCAACAAGCTCTCAGCCTTGATCGTCCAGCCACCGGATCTGACCGAAGCCATTCCAGCGACACTGCCAAAGAATCTTTTTTTGCCGAATGTTCTAAAAAGCGTCATCGAAAGCACGCTCGTGGTCGATGTGACCGGTTCCCTTGAAACGATCCAACAACGGATATCCAAATATACCCGCAAGAAATTGCGTCAAGCAGACCGGCGAGGCGCGGTGATTCGAGAAGGCGGCAAACAGGACATTGGAGCTTTTTTTCAACTCATGCTCGCGACGTGCAAACGCCAGGGAGAGAAAGCTAGTCCACGCACGGAGGAATCTCTGCATGCGCTGTGGGACGCTGGCCGCGCAACGCAGAACGTACGATTCATTTTTGCCGAATGCGGCGGTAAAACTGTAGCGGGCGGCCTGTTTATACGATTCGGCGGAACCGTCAGTTTTTGGAAAAAGGGATGGAATTCAACCGCCGGGGAATGCCGTCCTAACGAACTGATCACCTACGAGGGTCTTGAGTGGGCGAAGGCCTGCGATCTTAAACTTCTCGATTTCATGGGGCTCGATGAAGCTACCGCGCAAGCGATGATTAAAGGCGAAGAACTTACCGACGAGCAGAAGGCGGGCCGCGATTTCTTGAACATATGTTTTGGCGGGCAGCCCCGTTTGCTTCCCAGGGCCAGCGTTTATTTCCCGAGCCCGGTTTTACGTTTCGCTTATAAAACGGTCGCGTTGGGAATATTCAGCAAAATTGGCTGGTTTCGGAGCGATCACCAAAAACGTCGTCGAAGAACTCCACCTCATCTCGCCGAACAACCGTAGCTTGCAATTGCCTCAGCCCGTAATTCTTCACCGGCAGGGCTGAATGCGTTCATGAAAAGTCCCAGAGGTCGATTGGTCGCGGGCGATACCGGGCTTAGAGAAAATTCTAAAGGCCGGCTTTCCGGAGGGAATATATTCAGACGGATACCACGCCTACACAAGATCGTTCCGTTGCCTGAGCGGCAACCTTTGTTAGACCCTGGACGCGACGTGTTTCGGTTCGGCCCACGGCTTATTCAGGTGCCCGCCGCTTCTGGTCCGGCAATAGTGGTTGTACGCGGCGACGGCGATTTTGATCCAAAGCTTCGTGATCTTGCTCAATTGGCGCTTGCGCACGCCGTCGGCGGCCATGCCCTGTCCGCCGTAAATTCGCTTGAAAACGATGCAGAACAATACGTAGGTAAACTTGCCGACGAACGGCCAATTTTTCTTGCTGCCGGTTCGCGCGCGCCGCAAGGTTTCCTTTAAGGAATAAAATTTCTCCCAACACTTTTTGTGCTCGGCCAGAAGCTCGTCTCTGGGAATGATGCCGTGGGTGATCAAGTCGGCTTCATTCTTGGGTTTAAGCCAAAAGCGGTCGCCCGAGATTTGCGTGGTGTGTTTGGGTGTGAACGTGAAATCGATCTTCGCGCGATTTGTGGAATCGCGGACCATCTCGTAGAAATCTTTCGTGCCGGGATACGGATGGTACATCGCGAATTGCGCGATGGTGGAACCGGAATCGCATGCGAATTGGCGCATGGTGCGGATGGTCTGCACCGTATCGGATTCCAGGCCGCAAATCACGGAACTCAGAACCATGATTCCGGCGCTTTCAATCTTCTGAATCGTTTCGACCATGCGCTGGCCCGTGGGATTCCACGTTTTGTTGGCGCTTTTCAGGCCGTCTTCGGAGAACGATTCGATGCCGATCAGCGCGCCGCGCAAACGCATCTTGTCGTGCATCGCGGTTAGATATTCGGGATCGCTGGTGACCTCGGTGGTCATTTGCGTGAAAGCGTAGATATCTTTCGGAACGTTGCGATCGTACTCATCGAAGAAACGCAGGCGCTCGGCGCGAATTTCCTCGAACTGTTTTCTTTTTTCCGGACTGGGCTCGCGTGCGATGCGCCCGAGCGTGGACGGATTGAAATTGTCGTCGGCGAAAATCAGCCAGCGAACTCCCATCGAGTACAGCTCATTCACTTCATCGATGATCTTGCTGGCAAGGCGCTGGCGCGGCTGGCGTCCATCGGTGACCCACACGGAACAAAAGCTGCAATTTTCCGGGCAGCCGGCAACCGTTTGAACAGTGGGGAACATGTATAGCCGTGGATCGAGCAAGTCCCATCGCGCTTTCAAGAGCGCGTCGCCGGACACGCGACCGCCGGAATATTTTTTTTGTAAATTGCCGGTCAGAAAATCTTCCACCACCTTGGCCCAAATCACATCGCCGTTGCCGGTGACGACGGCGTTGGCGCCCATCTCAAGCGGTTCGTCCGGGAAAATCGTAGGATGGATGCCGCCCATCACGACCGTAGCGCCCTTCTCTTTCGCTTTTTTCAGGATTTCGTAGCCGGCGCGGCAATTTCCGGTGCTGATGCCCACGCCGACGAGGTCGTCGGGGCGCAGTATTTCCGGGTCGAAGGGAACTACGGCTTCATCAATAAGGATGGGGTCGCCGACGAGATCTACTGGCGTTGCCTGACCGAGTACGAAGAGCCATCTGGGTGTGATCACGGAATAACCCATGGTGGTCAGCGATGGGTTCACCAGAACGACTCGGGGCATAATCCTCCTGGAACGAAGTTCGCCGTGAGAGTAAGTAGTATCCGGCCGGCAAATATTACACTAAAAACAGCGCGATAGGCGATATCTTCGCTCTTTAAACCGATTAAGAGTCACCGCTCGAATTTCGCATCGATCGGACACTGTCAGGGGACCTTGGTCCTAAGCTGCTTGAACTCATCCTCGGAGACCCAAGTGAGGTTGTAGAGAATTCGTCCAGAAAGGTCAGCTGGCAAGTCGTCTGGAGCTGGCCATCGCTCTACGGCAGCTAGTGCATCAACGGCGCCCCGTTCGACGAAGTGCGGCCACGGCTCGCCCGTCAATCGGTCCGTCACCCAACAATAGACGGCTGGCGGACCCTCCCGTTGGGGAATGCTGCCGCGCCATCGCGGGATTCCGTCGCGGATCCACCACAGCTCTCCTCCTAGGATTCCGAGTCCTTGGCGACGCAAGAGTTCGACGACCAAAGGAATCTGCGCGCGAGTCCACCCGAATTCGCCATTGCTTTCCTGGTAGGCGTCCCGCACAAGATCGAGTGGAAACATGACTTGTCCCATGAAGTTTACAGCAAAGTTGCAGTCACAGCCTCGTCGTCGAAAAGAATGAGTACGGCCGATCGAAGCGGGAATCGGTTGCGCTGGTTTGGGCCGTGTGTTAGAAACTACGTTTTGAGTTTGATGGGCTGTGCAGGACGTTTGTGGTCCGGCTGAGCCCCCGACTCCATGGCCAACGACCCGGAAGAAAAGCAGCCGCCTGCCGCTCCGCCCGCGGAGAAAACACCCGCACAATCTGACGTTTCTGGCGCGCCACCTGCTGCCGCGGCGCCGGCCGCGTCGCAAGGCGCTCCTGCTTCGCCCGCGCCTGCGGCGGCAACGCCTCCCCCAACGCCTGCCGCAAAACCCGCGGCACCGGCTGCGGCCGCACCTCCGCGCCCGGCGGCTCCTGCTGGGCCGAAGCCGGCTCCTCTCGATAATGATCTGACGAAGCGTTACAAATCGCGCTTCGGCGACGCAATCGCCGAAGCGACGATCGATCGCAACCAGGCGATCCTTGTGGTGAGCGCCGCGAAGTTCGAAAAGATCGCGCGCTACAGCCGCGACGACGAGAAATTCGATTTCCTTACCGATTTAACGGCGGTGGATTGGCCACGCCGCGAGAAACGATTCGATCTCGTGCTCAATATGTATTCGTTCGCGAAAAATGACCGCCTGCGCCTGAAAGTGCAGTTGGGCATGGACGAGCCGGTGAAATCGGTCGCGGACATTTGGCCCACGGCGAACTGGCTGGAGCGCGAAGTGTACGACATGTTCGGAATTATTTTTGAAGGCCATCCGGATTTGCGGCGATTGCTATTGCCCGAGGAATGGCAGGGATTTCCGTTGCGCAAGGATTACGACATTTTGCAGCAAGACCAAGCCTGGGTGCGCGAGAACCTGGGTATCGAGAGCGGACAATAGGACAATATTTGGGCGGGCTCCCAGTAGAGCCCGCGCCCGAGAGATATCAGGAACGAACTTTGGCCGAACCGAACAATCCCAGCGCCGAGCACAACGTCGAGACCACGGTTCTCGGCGCCGACGAAATCATCCTGAACATGGGGCCACAGCACCCGTCTACGCACGGCGTATTGCGCGTGAAGCTGCGATTGGACGGCGAGAAGGTGATCGGCTCGGAGTGCGTGATCGGATATTTGCATCGCGGCGTCGAAAAAATCGCGGAGCATCGCAGTTACCAGCAATTCGCGCCGTATGTGGACCGCATGGACTATGTCGCGGCGGTCTCAAATGGCCTGGGTTACTGCGAGGCGGTCGAGAAATTAATGGGTGCGGAAGCGCCGCCGCGCGCGCGCGTGATCCGCACGATCATGACGGAACTGCAGCGCATCGCGAGCCATTTGTTCTGGCTCGGCACGCACGCGCTGGATATCGGCGCGCTCACGCCGTTGTTTTATTGCCTGCGCGAACGCGAAGAGATTCTGAAAATTTTCGAGCATTACTGCGGCGCGCGCTTGACCACGCACGCGTTTCGCATCGGCGGACTGCAATACGAATCCTACGATGGTTTTGAAAAGGACGTGACGCGGTTCTGCCAGGATTTCGACAAACGCGTAGATGAATACGAATCGCTGCTTACGACGAATCGCATCTGGTTGGGGCGCACGAAAGGCGTCGGCGTGCTTTCGGCGGAGGACGCAATCGCATATGGCGCGTCGGGCCCGGTGCTGCGCGGCAGCGGCGTGAAGTGGGACATTCGCAAAGCGATGCCGTATGCCGCGTACGATCAATACGAATTTGAAATTCCCGTCGGCAAGAATGGCGATACGTACGACCGTTACATCGTGCGCATGGAAGAGATGCGGCAATCGCGAAAAATTTGCCTGCAAGCGGTCGAAGCGATTCCCGCGGGGCCGATTCTGGGCAAAGTCGGAAAAGTGCT
The DNA here is from genome assembly GCA_049790315.1 of Candidatus Acidiferrales bacterium. Classification (GTDB taxonomy): domain Bacteria; phylum Acidobacteriota; class Terriglobia; order Acidiferrales; family UBA7541; genus DASPOJ01. The sequence continues at coordinate 11,905 of JBAQYV010000076.1, forward strand.
GAAGCCGCCGCCGGGCGAGGTGTATCACGGCATCGAAGCGCCAAAAGGCGAGTTGGGCTACTACATTGTGAGCGACGGCACCACGCAACCGTATCGCGTGCGCATCCGGCCGCCTTCGTTGATCAATCTCGAAGTGTTCGACAAAATGGTGCGCGGCCATCTGGTGGCCGACGTTGTGGCCATCATCGGCACGCTCGACATCGTGCTCGGAGAAGTGGACCGCTAAGCCATGCACTCCATACTGCACACGATCATCGGCTTTGCGTTGGGCCCGTTCAGGCCATTCCTGCTGCCGCTGATTTTTGCTCTGGTGATCGTCGGCGTGCTGCCGCTGATCGCGGGCTACATCGTGCTGCTTGAGCGCAAGGTGATGGCGCACATGCAGGTGCGCCTGGGACCGATGCGCGTGGGTCCGCACGGATTGCTGCAGCCCATCGCCGACGCCGTGAAGCTATTGCTGAAAGAAGACATCGTTCCCGAAAGCGCCGACAAAATGATTTTCTGGCTCGCGCCGCTGCTTTCGGTGACGGCTGCGATGCTGGCGATGTCGGCCTTAGCGTTCGGTCCGGGATTTCAGATCGCCGAGCTGAATATTGGATTGTTGTTTGTGGTGGGCATCGGCGCGATGGGAATTTTCGGGATCGTGCTGGGTGGCTGGGCGTCGAATAGCCACTACTCATTGCTGGGCGCGATGCGCAGCGCGGCGCAACTTGTGAGCTACGAAACCGCGGCGGGCATGGCGATTGTCGGCGCTCTGCTGCTGGCCGGAACGCTTTCGATACGCGGTATCGTCGAAGAGCAGGCCGCGCACGGGATGTGGACGATTTTCGTCGCGCCCGTCGGGTTCTTCATCTACCTGGTCGCTTCGATCGCGGAGACCAACCGCGCGCCTTTCGATATGCCGGAAGCGGAATCGGAATTGGTCGCTGGCTACATGACGGAGTTCAGCGGATTTCGCTGGGCGCTTTATTTTCTGGCGGAATATACGAACATGGTTGTGGTGTCCGCGATCGCCGCCACGCTTTTTCTGGGCGGATGGTTGCGGCCGTTTGCCGCCACGCGGGCGTTCAATTTTCTGGATTGGTTGCCGCCGGTTCTGATGCTGGGAATCGCCGGATACTGTTTGTTTCGCGCGCCGAAGCAGCCCGTGGGAATTCAGAAACTTGTGATGGTGGCGGTGGCGGGAATGTTCGCGGTGTTCGCGCTGGTGCTGGTGGCGCCGCTGGTGGCGCCGGCGGGAAGCATGGTAGCGGGCTGGAAGGCGGCGCTGCATGGCGGATTCTGGTTCCTGCTGAAAGTGTTTCTATACATTTATTTGTTCATGTGGTTGCGATTCACGTTTCCGCGTTATCGATTCGATCAGTTGATGCGCCTCGGCTGGCAATTTCTGATTCCCGTGTCCATCTTGAACGTCGTGGGAATCGCGGCGGCGCTGGCGCTGAATCGTGAATTCGGCTGGAGCCTTTGGCTCTCGCTGCCGCTGACGACTGTGGTTACGCTGGCCGTTGCCGCGTATCTGGGCGTTGCCGGCGGCCGCAAGGAGCCGGGCGAAGCAATCGCACACGAATTTGGGGGAACAGGCAGCGATGCTTGATCTGGGCCTTTTTTATTTTTTCGCCGTGCTGGCCATCGGCTCCGCCATTCTGGTGGTGACGCAGCGCAACGCCGTGCATTGCGCGATTTTTTTGGTCACGGCGCTTCTGGCGACGGCCGGGATTTTCCTGCAATTGCAGGCCGAGTTTCTGTTCATCGTGCAGATTATTCTGTACGTGGGCGGGATCATGGTGCTTTTCGTTTTCGTGATCATGCTCGTGAATCTCGACGTGGCCCTGCATCAGATGCGCTTTCGCCGGAGAGCCTGGGTAGCCGCGCTGATCGCGATCGTTTTGGGTTTGCAACTCACGCTTGCGATTCGCGTGGGCCGCTTGGGATTGCCGCCGGCCTCGAGCGCCCCGCCGGCATCGGTGCTGCAGCCGAATACGGAATTGGTTGGGCGCGCGCTGTTTTCAAGTTACATGCTGCCGTTTGAAATCGCCTCGGTGCTGCTGCTCGTGGCGATGATTGGCGCGGTTGTGATGGCCAAGCGCAAGGTTTAGGGCGGAGGAATCGTTGATTCCGATAGGGCACTACCTGTTTCTGAGCCTGGCGATGTTTCTGATCGGCGTGATCGGCGTGGTGACGCGGCGCAACGTGATCATCATTCTGATGTCCGTCGAATTGATTCTGAACGCGGTGAACATTAATTTGATCGCGTTCTCGCGCCTTGCGGGATCGGTCGAAGGCCAAGTGTTCGCCATTTTTATCATCACCGATGCGGCCGCCGAAGCGGCGGTGGGTCTGGGAATTCTGATCGCGTTCTTCCGCAACAAAGAAACCGTGCTGGGCGACGAAATGGACTTGCTGAAATGGTAGGCCACACGACGTGATGCCGCCCGAATATTTTCTGGCGCATTTGTGGCTGGTGCCGCTGTTTCCACTGGCGGCTTCGGCCGTGATGCTGCTGTTCGGACGGCATCTGTCGAAATCCGCCGTGAATGTGTTCTGCGTCGGCGGCGTATTTTTGTCGATGGTCTACGCATTCGGCGCGATCTTGCAATTGCTGGCGCGGCCGGTGTCGCAGCGCGTGGTGGAATATGTGCTTTTCGATTGGCTGCCCGCAGGCGCGATGCACACCACCGCGGGCGTGCTCACTCGCTTCGACGCGCAGTGGGGATATCTGTTCGATCCGTTGACGGTCGTGATGCTCGGCGTCGTCACCGGAGTGGGATTCCTTATCCACGTTTATTCCGTCGGATACATGGCGCACGAGGGCGGCTATTACCGCTTCTTCGGCTATTTGAATCTTTTCATGTTCTCGATGCTGACGCTCGTGCTGGCCAACAACATTCTTGAAATGTTCGTCGGCTGGGAAGGCGTCGGGCTATGCAGTTATCTTCTGATCGGATTCTATTTCCACAAAAAATCGGCCACTGACGCGGGCAAAAAAGCCTTCATCGTAAATCGCATCGGCGATACCGGTTTCATCCTCGGCGTTTTTCTGATGGCGGCCACGCTCGGCACGATCAATTTCACCGGGCTTCGCATGGCGATTTTTCTGGGCGGTTTTCACCGCGGCGACGCGGCGCTGACGGCGATCGCGTTCCTGCTGTTCGTCGGCGCAACGGGCAAATCCGCGCAGCTACCGCTTTACGTTTGGCTGCCCGACGCGATGGAAGGCCCCACGCCCGTGAGCGCGCTGATCCACGCCGCGACGATGGTCACCGCCGGCGTGTACATGGTCGTGCGCACCAGCGCGATTTTTTCGATGGCGCCGCTTGCGCTGGAAGTGATGGCCGGAATCGGCGCGGCCACCGCCATTTTCGCGGCTTCGATCGGCGTTCTTCAGACCGACATCAAGAAAGTTCTGGCCTATTCGACGATTTCGCAATTGGGCTACATGTTTCTGGCGTGCGGCGTCGGCGCGTTCAGCGCGGGCATATTCCACTTGATGACGCACGCGTTCTTTAAGGGCCTGCTTTTCCTGGCCGCGGGCAGCGTGATCCATGCCATGAGCGGCGAGCAGGACATGCTGAAGATGGGCGCCCTCTCGAAGAAAATTCCCACCACATATCGCACGATGCTGATCGCCACGCTCGCGATCGCCGGCATTCCGCCGTTCGCGGGCTTTTTCAGCAAGGATGAAATTCTGGGCCGCTCCTTCGGCGTCAGCCATCTTTTGTGGTTGGTCGGATGGATCACGGCGGGCCTCACGGCTTTCTATATGTTCCGTTTGCTGTTTTTGACCTTCCACGGCGAGTCGCGCGTCTCGGCCGAGGCGGAGCATCATCTTCACGAATCGCCACCGAGCATGACCGTGCCGCTTGTGATCCTGGCGCTGCTTTCGATCGTGGGTGGCTGGGTGGGAATCGGCGGACATTTCGAGAAATTTCTCGCGCCGGTGGTTTCTCCCCGCCCATTTGGTCTTCTTACCGAACGTCCAGGTTCTCCGGCAAATCTTTCGCTGAAGGCGAGCGCGGTCGAAGCGCCGGCAGCGCCAGCCGAGGCCGAAAAAGAAGCGGGCGAAGCGCCTCCGGAATCGCTGCTGATGATTCTGGCCGTTGGCGGCGCGCTGGTGGGCATTGGCCTCGCTTGGTTCCTGTATCTAAAGCGCACGGATTTGCCGGCGAAGATCGCCGCGAGCGCCGGCGGACTCTATCGCCTCGTCTACGAAAAATATTACGTCGATCAGATTTACGACGCGATGTTCGTCAATCGCGCCAAAGATTTGGGCCTGGCGCTCGGCGCGTTCGATCGCATCTTCATCGACGGGCTATTCATAAACGGCGCCGGACGCTTGACGCGCGTCACCTCCGTGATTTCGGCCTGGTGGGATAAGTGGTTTATCGACGGCCTGTTGAATCTTGGCGCGCGAATGTTCTGGCTGGTCAGTTATCCGGTGCGCATGTTGCAAACCGGGCGCGTCGGAAGCTACGCGCTTTTGATCGTGGTGGGCATGTTGGTGTTTCTGGGGTATTACCTGCACGCCGCGGGCTTCACAATGGCAAACCTGTGGCATTAGGAGCGAGACGCCGTGATGCAATTCTATGACACGCATATCCTGAGCGTCGTGCTGTTCACGCCGCTCGTGGGCGCGATTCTGCTGATGCTGGTGCCGCGCGACAGCGAGAACCTGCACCGAATATTCGGCAATTTCTTCGGCATGCTCGGACTCGTCGTTTCGCTGCCGCTCATCTGGCGTTTCAGCCTGAGCGCCGCGGCCCCGCGCTTTCAATTCGGCGAAACCGCCGACTGGATTCCCTCGATCGGCGCGCACTACACGCTGGGCATCGACGGCATCACGCTGCTGCTCGTGTTGCTGACGACGCTGCTGGGCGCCATCTCCATTCTTTCCTCCTGGAGCGCGATCAAGCTGCGCCGCAAGGAATATTACATTTTATTTCTCTTGCTGCAGGTCGGGATGCTCGGCGTTTTCATGTCGCTCGATTTCTTCCTCTTCTACGTTTTCTGGGAAGTGATGCTGGTGCCAATGTATTTCCTGATCGGTGTGTGGGGCAGCGACCGCCGATTGTACGCCGCGATTAAATTTTTTCTGTATACGCTGGCGGGCTCGGTAATCATGCTGCTCGCGATCTTGGCGCTTTATTTTAAGTACGCCGCCATCGCGGGCGTCTACACATTTGACGTGCAGTCGCTTCTGAGCGTCGTTCCGCAGCTTTCCACCGCAACGCAGCAATGGTTGTTCTGGGGATTTTTCTTCGCGTTCGCGATCAAAGTGCCGATGTTCCCGTTCCACACCTGGCTGCCCGACGCGCACACGGAAGCTCCCACGGCGGGCTCCGTCATCCTGGCCGGCGTGCTGTTGAAAATGGGCACGTACGGCTTCATCCGCTTTTCGTTGCCGCTGCTGCCCACAGATCCCGCGGCGCGCCACCACATCATCACGATCATGGTTACGCTCTCGATCATCGGCATCATTTATGGCGCGCTGGTGTGCATGATGCAGAAAGACATGAAGCGCCTGATCGCCTACAGTTCCGTGAGCCACCTCGGCTTCTGCACTCTCGGCATTTTCGTGCTCACGCCTAACGGACTTACCGGCAGCGTAATCCAGCAGATCAACCACGGTATTTCCACCGGCGCGCTTTTCCTGATCGTCGGAATTTTGTACGAGCGGCGGCACACGCGCCTGATTTCCGAGTTCGGCGGCCTCGCGACGCCCATGCCGAACTTTGCGGCCGTCTACATGATTGTCACGCTAAGTTCCCTCGGTCTGCCCTTGCTCAACGGGTTCATCGGCGAGTTCACGATTCTTCGCGGCGTGTTTGAGGTCAGCTTCCAATGGGCGGCCTGGGCGTCGCTGGGCATCGTGCTCGGCGCGGCGTATCTGCTCTGGCTCTATCAGCGCGTGATTTTCGGCAGTATCACCAATCCTGCGAATGAACACTTGGCCGATTTGAACGCGCGCGAATATGCCACCTTACTTCCGCTGATCGTGCTCGCGTTTTGGATCGGCATTTATCCGAAGCCGCTTTTCCGCGTGCTCGATCGTCCCGTGCGCGAATTGGTGCAGACGGTGAATCCAGGCTACTACCAATCCACGCGGCCAACCTTGGCGATCCCGATGATGGCGCCCGCGCCGTCTCCATCTCCAGCCGCGCAGCCTGACATGCCAAGCGCCCCCGGGAGCGCACAGTAGCGCCCATGACCAATCTCGTCCTACGCCACGATTTCTTTCTGCTCCTCCCAGAGGTGCAGCTTGTCCTGTTCGGCCTGGGCATCCTGCTGACGGATTTTCTTCTTGAGGAGCAGTACAAATATTGGAATGCCGTGATGGCCCTGCTCGGCGTGGGCTTCAGCGCTTTTTCGTTGTTTCGTCTGCGCGATCTGCCCCCGGAAATTTACGGAGCGTTTCACGACTCGATTCTGGTGGACCCGTTCTACATTTTCTTCGGCGCGCTCTTCCTGGCGGCGACGGCGCTCGTGATCTTGCTTTCGGTGAAGTACCTCTCCGTGATCGGCGAAAATCACGGCGAATTTTACGCTCTGCTGCTTTTCGCCACGGTCGGAATGATGTTCATGGCCGCAGGTTTCGATCTCGTGGTCCAGTTTCTGGGCCTTGAGACGATGGCCCTAAGCTTTTACGTGCTCGTGGGTTTCTTGCGTCGCGACAAGCGCTCCAATGAAGCCGCGGTTAAATATTTCCTGCTCGGCGCGTTTAGCTCCGGCATTTTGGCCTATGGATTTTCGATTCTCTACGGCCTCGCCGCAACGTTGGATCTAAACGGGCAGGATACGGACACCCCGCGCACGAATCTCGCTGTTGTTTACGCCGGAGTTCAAAACGCGTTCGATCAGCATGGCGCCGGCACCATGCTCGTAATGCTCGCGCTCGTGGCCGTCGCCGTCGGACTCTTCTTCAAAGTCGCTGCCGTGCCGTTCCATCAGTGGGCGCCGGACGTTTACGAGGGCGCGCCGACGACGATCACCGCCTACGTCAGCGTGGCGTCAAAAACAGCGAGCTTCGCGCTTCTGCTGCGATTGTTCATGACCGTCTTTTGGCCCGCGCGCGTGAATTGGGAAATGATCCTGGCCGGCGTCGCGATCGCCACGCTTACGCTCGGCAATTTCGCGGCGCTCACGCAGACGAACGTCAAGCGCCTGCTAGCCTACTCTTCGATCTCGCACGTCGGATATATTTTGCTGGGCCTGGTGGCCGGCAATGAAACGGGGCTGGTGGGGATTTCGTACTACCTGATGGTTTACGTTTTCATGACCGCGGGAGCGTTCGGCGTGCTGATCGTGCTGCAGCGCCGCGGCCTTGTCGGCGACGAACTCGACGATCTGAACGGTCTCTATCGCCGTAGTCCCATTTCCGCGCTGCTGCTGCTGATTTTCATGCTATCGCTCGCGGGAATCCCGCCGCTTGCCGGATTTGTGGGGAAATATTTTATTTTTCTCGCGCTGATTCAATCGCAACATTACGTGCTGGCTGTTTTCGCCGCGCTCTATATCGTGCCCGCGCTCTATTATTACTTCCGCATCGTGGTCCACGCCTGGCTGAAAGACAGCACGGACCAAACTCACACGCCGATTTCCATGGCGCAGACTGTCGCCCTCACCGTGATGTGCTTCGTCACGCTGGCCGCCGGCCTATTCCCCCAACCGTTCATTCAGTTGGCCCAATATTCGCTCTTCATGCCGCTTGGCCCTCTTGGCCGCTGATCCACGTCCGTCATCGGGAGATACGCCCCCAGGCGAACCGGGCCGTGGTGTGCTGTGGCAACTCGCGAACGTGTTGGATCTGCCGTTCGTGATGGTGGGTTCCGTCATCATCGGCGCGGCGCTGGGTTACTTTCTCGATCGATGGCTGCACAGCTCGCCGATTTTCACGCTGCTCCTGGGCGGTTTGGGATTCGCGGGAGGCACTTACGAGGTTATCCGCCGGCTGACGGGAAAGCGGGCGCGCGGTGGCCAGTGAAGCTTTTGGCACGGCTACGCTGCGCCGCATCGAATGGTTGACGCTCGCACTCGGCACGGTGGGCGCCGTGGCCGCGGGCTGGCGCTGGGGATGGCGCGGCGCGGTGGGATTGGCGATAGGCGCGGTACTTTCCTGGATCAATTTTCGTTGGCTCAAGGGCAGCGTCCTCGCATTCGGCCGCGCCGCTACGGTTGCGCCCGCAACGCCCTCTGATAGCGTGCAAATTGTGCGAGTACCGAAGTCGGCATACGCTAAATTCTTCGGCCGCTTCGCTTTGCTGCTCATCGCCGTGTATGTTATTCTCACGCATTCCTTTTTGCCCGCCGTTTCCGTGCTGGCGGGTTTATTCGCGTCGGCGGCCGCGGTTGTCCTGGGTATTTTGTGGGAATTGACTACCAGCGGCGCCACCGTCAACTGAGAGAAGATGGAAGATAAGATTCTGGGCATCACAAAATTGGTGAATTTGCTGCTCGCCAAGCCCGCGCTGGTGCTGCTGGCATTGCTGCACATCACGCCTTCCGATTCGCAATACCCGATTCCGAATCACATTGCGATGGAGTTCGTGGTTTTCCTCGTGTCGATCGTATTTTTTCTATGGTTGCGCGCGCGCCTTTCCGTTGAGAATCCCGGCGCCACCCAGCAGTGCATGGAAGCGCTGCTGCATAATTCGATGAACCTGGGCGTCAGCGATCTGATTGACAGCAACCTTGGCCACGGCGGCGAGCGTTACGTGCCGATGATCGGCTCAATCGGCCTATTCGTGCTGATCTCGAATCTGATCAGCCTCGTGCCCGGCCTTGCTTCTCCCACGGCCACGGTTTCCGTGCCGCTCGGCTGCGCGATCGTCGTTTTTGTTTACTATCACTACTCCGGCCTGCGAAAGCACGGACCGATTCATTACGGCGCGCATTTTATGGGCCCGAATATTTACCTCTCGCCGCTAATGGTGGTGGTTGAGTCTGTGAGCCACCTCGCGCGCTTGCTCTCCCTCACCGTACGTTTGTGGGTCAACATGATGGTCAGCGAGATGCTTTACACGATTTTCCTGGGGCTGACGCTGGCACTTTTCCTGTTCGCGGGTCACGCGAATCCGGCCGGTTATATTCTGGCGCCGGTGCCGCTGATCGCGCCGGCGCTTTTCATCGTGCTTCATATTTTTGTGGCGTTTGTGCAGGCGTTTGTTTTTACGATTCTGCCCGTCATTTATCTGAGTGGCGCGGTTGCGGAAGGGCACTGATACATCGCATTCATACTGAAACTGGCATGATACGCCGCGCCGCGCGATCCCGGCTGTTTGAGGATGTCGGGAGCCACCTCCGGCCGGCCATTTCTGAGCGAAGGAGATTCACCTTGATGAAAAAACACGGCAAAACTTACGCAACATTTCTGCTCGTAGTTCTGGCGGCGATGTTGCTGGCGCCCTCGGCATTTGCGCAGACCACTGGCGGCATGGCCAGCCCGACAAATTGGGTTGCCATCACTTCCGGCTTCGCGATGGCCATCGCTTCCGCGGCTTGCGGGTTCGCGCAGGCCAAGGCCTCGGCCGCGGCGTCCGAAGGCATGGCGCGCAATCCGGGCGCGGCCGGCGTAATCCAGAACATGTTGATTCTGGCGCTCGTGCTGATCGAATCGATGGCGCTCTACACCTTCGCCATCATCTTCATTAAGGTTAAGTAGTCGCGGCGATCAGCGGCGGGCGCCATGCTGGCCTGTCCGCTTCGCACCGGCGAACGCAAGTTCAACCGGCCCGAATCCTGAATGGGATTCGGGCCGCATTGTTTTTGTAGAGATGTCTAAAGATTCCCGCGGAAGAAATGTCTGTCGGCCTGGTTTCGTTCGGCGCTAGCGCAATGAAGCCGCGGCGCGCGCGGCCAAGGCGGCTAAATGTGCCGGGAAGAGCCCAAAATAAACTGTGCCGGCAGCGGCCACGAGCAGCGCCACGACAGCCGTGGCGGGCACAGGGAAGCGCGGACCCTCCTGCTGCGGCTCGCGCATATACATCACGACGATCACGCGCAAATAGTAATACGCGCCGATGACGCTATTCACCGCGATCGCCAGCGCCAGCCAAATCAAGCGCGAAGAAAGCGCCGCACCGAACACATAGAATTTCGCGACGAACCCGGCCGTGATCGGCAAGCCCAGCAAGGAAAAAAGAAACAGCGAAAGGCACGCCGCGGCGACCGGTTGCCGCATGCCCATGCCCGCGAAATCCGAAAGCTCTTGCCGCTGTTCGCCAGGCCCGGAGAGATGCGCGATCATCAGGAACGCGCCCAGTTTCATCAGCGCATA
>JBAQYV010000077.1:0-3763 GCA_049790315.1 Candidatus Acidiferrales bacterium
ATGTACTGAATGCGGGGCGATTCAGCTTGGGCGCGTACTGCCTGGGCGGCTCGAAAAAGATGATCGAGGTCGCGTCGAAATATGCGAAGGAGCGCGTGGCGTTCGGCAAGCCCATCGCGGAATTCGGCATGATTCGCGCGAAGCTGGCGGAAATGGCGGTGCGCGTTTTCGCGGCGGAATCGATGGTGTATCGCACGGCGGGGCTGATGGATTTCGCGATCGCTTCGGCCGAATCGGGTGGCGAGACCGCGGCGGATAAGACCGCAATCGGAATGAAAGTGCTCGAGGAATACGCGATCGAAAGCTCGATCAATAAAGTGTACGGCAGCGAGGTGCTCAGCTTCGTGGTGGACGAAGCTGTGCAAATTTTCGGCGGCTATGGTTTCCACGAAGACTATCCGGTAGCGCGCGCTTATCGCGATTCGCGAATCAATCGCATTTTCGAAGGCACAAACGAAATCAATCGCATGCTCGTGATTCAGATGCTGATGAAGCGCGCGCTTTCGGGCGCTGTGCCGCTGCTGGCCGCGGGCGCGAAACTGCAAGAGGAGATCCTCGCGGGGCCTTCGTTCGACGAAGCGCCGGAAGGCAGTTGGATTGCGGAGGATCGCCTAATCGAGGGTATGAAAAAGGCGTTTCTTCTGGCCGCCGGCGGCGCCATGCAGAGGTATCGCGAGCAATTGGCCGAGCAGCAGGAAATTGTCGGCGCCCTCGCGAATATCGTAATGGATTGTTTCGCCGCCGAATCTTGCGTGCGGCGAGCCCAAAAGGCCGAATCCGCGCGCGGTGGCGAATCCGCCGCCACGATATCCGACGTGGCGCGCGTTTGCCTGTACGACGCGGCTCAGAATGTGGAGATATCGGCGCGCACGGCGCTCAGCGCCGTCGTCGAGGGCGATACACTGCGCACGCAGATCGCAGTTCTTCGGCGTTTCTTAAAGCGCGAGCCGGTGGATTCGATTGCGCTGCGGCGCCGTATCGCGGACGCCGTCGAAGCCGGCGATCGTTACCCATTCGAAGGGCGCTGACGATAGATTGCACATTCTCGGCAAAGATTTCCCTTTCTAAAACTGGTTGTTACCTAAAAGTGGCACTTTCCTAAAACTGGAATTATTCTTTCCGGAAACAGGATTGTTTTGCGTGGCCTATCCGTACTGCCTTAGTTTGTCTCGCCGTACTATCGCGGACTCAGTGACTTAGAGGCTTAATAGCGTTGAGCCGTTTGGATGATCATTTGCATCCAATGTGATGAAGAGGAAAGGACCCGAAACGACAACATGATTGCCAGCGCAAGTGCCCGGATCGACGTAGAGCACAAATACGAGAATTCCGAATCCGAACTTAACTCGGCCTCTGATTCCCCAGATGGGGTGCGGCTTCACGTGGATTTTCAACACCAGGACGAACAACTCGACGCGCCTGTGTCCACGCCCAGATTGGCGCACGCAGGGCATGCAGCGCACGCAGCGCATTCTGATCAATCCGAAGAAAAGGCGCGGCGCTGGATGTGGGGATTTCTAATTGCGCTCGGAGCCATGCAGTTGTATTTCGTACAGGAAATGCTTGCGGCGTTGTTCCTTTTTACTCTGGCGTTCGCGGTTTTCGCTGTGATCGCATTCGCGCTGTATGCGGCGAATCGCGCAAGCCAAGCGAGCTTAGCGCGAGTTGAACCGTACGCACGCGTGGCCGCTCGAGCGGGACGCCGCACTTACGGATTCATTGAGCACGTCAGTAAAAGGCCATTCCGCCGTCCACATTCAGAGACTGCCCAGTAATCGCGCTGGCTTGATCCGAAACTAAAAACAGCGCAGCCGCGGCAATCTCATCGGCAGTTTGACCGCGGCCCTGCAAAACATTTTCAAGAAAACCTTTCAGCTCCTCGTCCGCAGACACACCCATTCGCAGCGCCAGTTTTTCGCCCAGCTCTTTCGACATTTGCGTTTCGGTGACGGGGCCGGGACAGATCGCGTTTACCCGCACGCCTTTGCGCGCAGATTCCGCGGCGCTCACACGCGTCAGTCCCAGCATTCCCGCCTTCGCTGCGGCATACGGCGATCCCCACGAAAAAGCGGACTTAGCTGAGAGGCTCGAAATATTCAATATCGCGCCCGCGCGGCGCGCATACATGCCCGGAAGAACCAGGCGCGACAGTAGAAACGCGCCACGCAAGTGCACCGCGATCACGCGATCCCATTCGGCCGGCGATATCTCTTCGACGGGTTTTACCGGGCCATAATCCCCCGCGTTATTCACTAGGATCGACACCGGCCCCAATTTCGTTTCGGCCGCTTCCACGATCCGCGCGCAATCAGTCTCACCCGCGACATCCGCCGCCAGCCAAGCCGCGCGACCGCCTGCGGCGGCGATTCCCCGCGCCACGCTCTCCACTTGCGCCGCAGTCCGCGCGGCCACGAGCACGCCCGCGCCTTCCGAGGCAAATTTGAGCGCGATGGCGCGCCCGATTCCCCGCCCTCCGCCAGTCACAATTGCCGTTTTTCCTTGAAGTTGCACGCTCCACCCCTTCCCGAGAATAGCATCGCCATGCGAAAGCCCCAAAGCGGTGGCATTTGCCGAAACAGCGGCAAGCCACCAAAAGACGCGTGGCGGGACTCTAAGATTTTAGGGTATCATTGCCGTTTTGGTGGAGAACCGATGACCGAAGTGTCGCCCGAATACCAGTCCGGGAAGATCTTGCTCCGCGTGCGTCCGCGAGGCTTTTGCGCGGGCGTGGTGCGCGCGGTAGACATCGTCGAGCTGGCGCTGGAGGCGTATGGGCCGCCGGTGTACGTCCATCACGAGATCGTCCACAACCGTTACGTAGTCGAGCAGCTTCGCAAGGGCGGCGCTATTTTCGTGGAAGCCGTAGAGGATGTGCCGGAGGGCGCGGTTCTCGTGTTCAGCGCGCACGGTGTTCCTCCGGCGGTTCGCGCCGAAGCGCAAGCGCGCCGGCTGCGCGTGATTGACGCGACGTGTCCGCTGGTCACCAAGGTGCATTTGGAAGCGCTGAAGTTCGCGCGCGATGGCCGCACCATCATTCTGATCGGCCACAAGGATCATCAAGAAATTGTCGGCACTTCGGGCGAAGCGCCGGAACAAACGGTGGTAGTCGATAGCGTCGAAGCCGTCGATCGCCTGGAAGTGAAAGACGCATCACGCCTGGCATTTCTAACCCAAACAACTCTGAGCCTTTACGACACGCAAGAGATCGTCGCGCGGCTGCGTCAGCGATTCCCGAATATTCTCGGCCCCGCGTCCGACGACATTTGCTACGCCACACAGAATCGCCAGGAAGCCGTGGAGCACATGGCGAAAGAAATGCAATTGATCCTGGTGGTGGGTTCGCCGAACAGCTCGAATTCAAATCGCTTGGTCGAAGTGGCCGAGCGCGCAGGTGTTCCCGCGCGTCTGATTGACGACGCCGCGGGTATTCGCAGCGAGTGGCTCGAAGGCGTAAGCCGGGTCGGTCTGACTGCCGGCGCGTCGGCGCCCGAAGTTCTCGTGGAAGAAGTGAGCCGGCGCCTTGAAACTTTTGGCTTCACCGATCAGCGGGACATCGACCTTATCCGGGAAGATGTTCGCTTCACGCTGCCGCCGGAGCTGACGGTCATCGCGCCGCTTTCAAAGCAAGCGTAGCGGCCCGGCGCGCACGGGGCCGGGATTGCCCAAGCGCCGCGTTTTCCCCAAAGCTAAAGGAGCTTCATTTGGCGGTGCGCATCGTCCGTCAGCCGAAGAAGATTGTCCTGCTGGGCGCGCCGTCGAGCGC
>JBAQYV010000078.1:0-15697 GCA_049790315.1 Candidatus Acidiferrales bacterium
TGATCCGGTACGCGCCAGGCGCGCTGTTCCATCATCTCGAACGAAACTGTTTTCTGGCCTTCGACGCGCATCGGATTAAGCGAATTCACGAGGTACAGCGATCCATCCTCGGCAAGCTCTCGCACGACGCGCATGGCGGCATCAAAATTACCTTCGAGTTCGAGTACCGCGGCGCCGTAATCCATGCTCTGGCCAAGTTTTGCCGAGCTCACCTGTCCGCGCGGCACCAGAATTACCGCGCGCACGCCGGCGCGCGCGGCATACGCGGCCAAACTCGCCGCCGTATTGCCGGTGCTGGCGCACGCCATGGCCTTCGAGCCCAATCGCACGGCATGCGTCACCGCGGCGGTCATACCAGTGTCTTTAAACGAGCCCGTGGGATTCGCTCCCTGATGTTTCAGCCAGAGTTGATCGAGACCGCAATAAATCGCGGCGCGTGGCGCTTCGTACAGCGGCGTGTTTCCTTCGCGCAACGTCACAAGCGGCTGCTGCGCGCCGATCGGCAGCATCTCGCGAAATCTCCAGACGCCGCTTGTATCTTCGGGAAGATCGGACATTCGACGTTGCGCCCACAGATTCGGCAGCGAAGTGCCCGCCGCCGCGGGCGCCGGGCCGAGTTCGACTTCAAGCAAGCCGCCGCAACGCGCGCAGACCACCACGCGCTCATCGAGACCGTAACGCGCGCCGCAGGACGCATTCACACAGTTAATGCTGGCTGTGGAGGCGGCTCCTGCCACTGCGCCCTGGCCCGATGCGGCGCCCGATTGATCGACAGCGCGGCTCATCGCTTTACTTCCCGTTGGCTCGCGTGGCGTTCAGCCGTTGCGACCGCAGGCGCAACGGGTGCGCCGACAGCGGCAGGCGCGCCAACTGGCATACCTTGTGGCGCGGTGGCTGTTATTCCCTTCTCAAGATGAAATTCGTTATGGATACAGGACACCGCGCGCTGCAACGCATGTTCATCCACGAGAAACGAAATATTATTTTCCGAGGAACCTTGCGCAATCGCGATGATGTTCACGCTTTCGCGGCCAAGACGCCCGAACACGCGACCAGCAACGCCCGTGGCGCCGCGCATGTTGTCGCCCACCACCGCGACAATGGCAACTTTGTCGTTCACGTGAATATGATCGAGCTCGATCGGCCGCACTCCGAGAAGGAAAGTGCGCCGCAGCGCTTCAACTGTGCGCTTCGCATCGGCGGAATGAACCACGAAACAAATGTCGTCCTGCGAGGACGCCTGCGAAATCAGCAGAATGCGCGCGCGCGCTTCCGCCGTCGCGGCGAATGTCCACGCAGCTACTTCCGGAACTCCAATAATGCCGGGACCGCCGACCGTGAGCAGCGTGACGTCGCGAATCGCCGTGACCGCCTTCACGCCTTCGAGCGTCGGATGGCTGTCGGGACCGATCATCGTGCCGCGCGTCTCCGGCGAAAAACTATTCCGAATCCACACCGGTATTCCGCGCTTACGCACGGGATGCAACGTGCTGGGATGCAAAACTTTCGCGCCGAAGAACGCCAGCTCCGCCGCTTCGTTGTACGAAATGTCCAGCAGCAGTGTGGCGTCGGGCACCAATCGCGGATCAGCGGTGAGCACGCCATCCACATCGGTCCAAATAATCACGTCGGCGGAATCCAGCGCCGCGCCCAGGATGGTTGCCGAAAGATCCGAGCCGCCGCGGCCCAGCGTAGTGGGCGTGCCGTCTTTGGCGGCAGCGATGAAACCAGTGACGACGGGCACGATTCCAGCGCGCAGCCGCGAAACAAGCGCCGATTGCGCCCGCCCGCGTGTTTCGGCGTCAAGCGGCAGCGCACCGCCGTGCGTGTCATCGGTGACGATCACTTCGGTGGCCTCAACCGGTTCGCTGCGCACGCCGAGAGACTCAAGCGTCGCCGCCATCAATCGCACGGACAGCCGCTCGCCGACGCCGGAAATGGAATCCAGCGTTCTCGGCGTCAACTCGCGCAACCAAGCGACGCCACGGCAACGATTTGTGGCTTCTTCGATAATTGCGTCGAGCTGCTTTTGGAGCGGGTCGCGCCGGGCCGCATCGGGAATCAGCGCCGCGAGCGTCTCCGTATGTTTCGCCGTGAGCAAATGACCCAATTTTTCGGCTGCGCCCTTATCGCCGCCGGCAGAACGATGCGCGGCATCGACCAAGGCATTCGTCACTCCGGACATCGCGGAAACCACCACCACAACTTCACGCTCGCGCGTCGCCGCGGCAACGATTTCCGCGGCCTTGCGAATGCGCTCCGCGCTTCCGACGGACGTGCCTCCGAACTTCATCACTTGTAACGGACGGCTCATCGACGCCCCTTGCTTTCGCCGACAGGCACAGCTGCCGATCCAGCAGAGCCAGCCGGAGCAACCGCTTCGAGCAATCCCTGCGCCAGCAGCAACTCAGCGTTCAAGATCGCCGCGCCCGCCGCACCACGAATCGTGTTGTGCCCAAGCACAACGAAACGAAAATCGGCCACGTTGTCCGGGAACAGGCGTCCGACAGTGACGCTCATTCCGCCACCGGCATCGCGATCAAGACGCGGTTGCGGCCGATCCTGCTCGCTCCGCACGATCACGGGGTGCGCCGGAGCGGTGCGCAATTTCAATTGCTGCGGAAGGCCGCTGAAGTTTTCCATCACGCGCCGCACGTCATCGATCTTCGCGGGGCGAGCGAGCTTCACGCGCGCCGCGACCATGTGCCCGTCCGTGACGTCAACGCGATGGCACTGCGCGCTGATGCGCAGCGGCGCGCCATCGATTTTCGCACCGGAGACCTTGCCCAGAATTTTGCGCACTTCGCGTTCCATTTTCTCTTCTTCCTGGGCGATATAGGGCAACACATTGTCGGCGATATCCATAGAAGCAACTCCCGGGTAACCCGCGCCCGAAAGCGCCTGCATCGTCGTGGCTGTCACGTTTTCGATTCCGAATTCCGCTTCGAGCGGCGCCAGCGCCAGCGCCAGAATGATCGTCGAGCAATTCGGATTCGTAACTAAATAGCCGCGGCCGAAGCCGCGATCGCGCCGCTGGCTTTCGATCAGCGCCAGATGACCCGGATTAATTTCCGGAATCAGCAGTGGCACATCGGAATCCATGCGCCACGCCGCGGAATTGCTGACCACGGGATATCCGGCTCGCGCGAATTTCTCTTCGACCTCGCGCGCGGAATCGGATGGCAAGCTGGAGAAAACGAAATCGCAATCGAGCGGGGGCTCCGGCGCTTCAACGGGCAGCGATCTTGCGGACGCCGGCATTTCTCCCGTCAGCCGCCACTTGCACGCCTCCGCGTAGGTCTTGCCCTGCGAGCGATCCGACGCCGCCAGCGCCGTGACCTCAAACTGCGGATGGTTTTCGAGTAATTGCAGAAATCGCTGGCCGACTGTGCCGGTCGCGCCCAGGATTCCCGCACGAATTTTTCGCGATGCCATGGTTCGTCTTTCCTTTCGCTGTTGAGCTTTTCAAGATCAGACTCGCTCGCCGCCATTTGAGGCGTACCGCGGCGCCGGCGGCCAAAAATGCAAACGGCCCGCCGGCTTCTTCCGCCGCGGGCCGCTTCGAGGAGACTTACGATTGCTGTCCTGCCTTAACTTGCCTCCCCCGCACGGTCCGCGGCGCGCGTCGTGGAGGCCGTACCTCCACGGCTAATAATAATCGTGCCCGACGTTCGGGTGAAAGAAATCATTCCAAAACGATAATAGGGCATTCGTCGGCAAAGTCAAGATTAAGATACCGAGCCGCATCGCGAACTACACGGCGCCAAGTTCAGTTAGAAGGGCTGCCCGCAACGTCTCTTGCCGTGCAGCGTCGAGTTTCTTGCCGCCAGCGGTTAGATAAAAAACGTCGATGGCCTTTGGGCCCTCGGTGTCCACGAGCGCGATTTCGATGTTGCAACCGGACTCAGCCAGAACGCGGCTGACTCGATAAATCAAGCCGGGCCGGTCTTGCGCGATCAACTCAAGCAGTGTGCTGTGTGTCGACGCGGAATCGTCGAAGCGCAATTGCGTCGCGATTTTGACTTTCATCTCGAGGCCGGCCGGAATAGCTCCTCCGCCTCGGCGCGCGAGCATGGTTTCAAGGCTTGCGCGGCCAGCAAGAACATCGCTCACGCTTTCGGCCAAGCGCTCGCCTTCGGATGGATTGAGCTCGAGCGTTTGGTGCAGATCCGCGAACTCAAAACTATCGAGAGCCAATCCGGCTTGGCTTGCGAACGCATCGGCCTTCACCACGTTCATGCCCCAGGCAAACAGGACGCCCGCGATGTTGGCAAACAGAAATGGCCGGTCGCCGGTCAGCAACCGCAACTCGAAAAGATGATTGCGCTTAGTCACGCGCAGCTCGACACGATCACCAGCGACGCGCCGCGACATCGCAAAGTCCTGCGCGATTTCTTCGGGGCCATGACTCGCCAGGTATCGCAGCGGCAGTCCTTCAAGAAAAGACGCCAGAGCGCCGGCGTCCGCCGAAGCGTCCAGATAAGGCAGAATGCGCTGCACCTCACGGACCGCTTCGCCGCCCGAATGAAATCGCTTTTCGTCGACGCTCTCGATCAGGTAATTCGACGCGCGCGCGTAAAGATGCCACAACGCGCCGGCCTTCCACGGCGTCAGCGCCTCGGGGTTCACGCTGCGGATGTCGGCGTAGGTCAGCAGGCACAGCATCTTCAAGCGCTCGGTCGTAGCCATCTTCTCCGCGAACACGCGAATCGTATCGGCATCGAAAACATCGCGACGCTGCATCGTCGCCGACATTTCAAGATGGCCGCCGACCAAGAATCGCACCATCGCCGCTTCTTCGGCATCAAGCTTCAGACGCTTCGTCACTGCTTCCACCACTTGCAGACTGCCGACGACGTGATCGTCCTCCGGCATTCCTTTACCGACGTCGTGCAACAACAGCGCGAAATACAGCAAATCGGGCCGCTCAAGCGTCTTCGAGATATCCGCGAAGCCGCGTTCCCAATCCTGCTGGGGCTCGCGCAGCCGGTGTAAGTTTTCGATGGTGCGAAACGTATGCTCATCCACGGTGTAGCGATGATAAAAATCGCGGATCACCAGCGCGTCGATCGCGCGGAATTCGGGAATCAGCGTTCCCAGAAGCCCTACGCGGTTCATGGCTCGCAAAGCGCGCGCCGCATGCGGCAGTTTCAAAATCGCGGCAAGCCGCGGCCACAGTCCGGCCGCGCTTCCCGCCGCCGATGCCGCGCGAGCCGCGGCCTGCTCAATTTGCTCTTCGGCCTGAGCGCTCAGCGGAATTCCGTGCCGCGCGACGAATTCAAACGGCGCGAGCAGCGCCGCCGGATCGTCAAGCGCTTGCGGATTCCGCAAGGAGACGTGTTCACGCCGCACCCAGAAATCGGAGTTCGATCGTCGCGAGCGCCAATCTTTGTACGAATCGTAGAGGTACGATGGCGCGGCGGGAATTTCGTCGATCATTTGCGTCACCAGACGGTCAATCGCGCGCACGTGGCGATAGTACGCGCGCATCCAATCCGCCGGATCGACCGCCTGCCGCTGCTCCAGCCCCAACCCTAACGACGCCGCTTCATCCTGGAATTCGTAAGAAAGCGAATTGTCGTCGCGGCCGCGGCGATAATGAAGGAAGCAGCGCACCGTCAAGAGAAAGCGAAATCCGCGCGTGGCTTCTTCGCCCAATCCACGTGGCCAGTGGTCGGAAGGCTCAACCCACTTCTTGTTTTTCTCGAGCTCCGAGATGCGCACCAGCCACCGCGCGACGTCGTAGTCGCGAATTCCTCCGGGCGCTTCCTTGATATTCGGCTCGAGATGGAAAATCGTGTGGCCGTATTTGACGTGCCGCTTTTCGGTTAATTGCGCGAGGCCTGCGATCAGCCCCCCGCGCTCGCGCGCCACCACTTTTGGCAGAATGCTTTCGCGCATGCGCACAAAAAGGCGCGGATCGCCCGCGATTCGCCGGCAATCCAGCACGGCGATGGAAAACTCCGCGTTATCCGGATCGAAGCTCTCAAGTTCCGTTAGAGTTCGCGTGCTCTGCCCAAGCCGCAGCCGCAGATCCCACAAAATCCGGCAGAGTTCGGCTGTAGGTTCCTTGGCTTGCGCCGCCGCCGCGGCGTCTTCGTGAAGAAAAAGCAAATCCACATCGGATTGCGGCAACAACACGCGCCGCCCGTAGCCGCCGAGCGCGACCAAACATGTTTTCGCCGGCCCTTCCGGATCTTGCGAGAAAAATGCCGCGTGGAGCCGCGTAACGAGCGCGTCGATCAGATCCGTTCCCGCGCTGACGGCCTTGGGCCCGTCGCCATCGGCCTCGAACGCCTTCCGGATGCGCGCGAACTCAGCGGTGTAGAATTCCTGCAAGTCCGGCAACGAGATCGAAACCGCCATTGGCGTTGCTTGCTCCCCGGAAACCGCGGCGCGCGTTTCGCGCAACCCGCGGTCTTGCGCTCACTTGTTGCTTAGAAGTTAGAGTGTACCATCGCCGCCATGCGCCCCAGAATGGACCGCAAGTAGGGCGCCACACAAATAATGTGCGGTTCGGTCCTGCAGAAATGAACTTGTAATGTGAAAGTTTTCCCGCGCGCTACGAGGCGCTTCCCTGCCGGCCAAATCTTTGAGTGGAACAAATTCGCTGGGCGCCGCTAATCTGCTTGCGCGCCCGACCCCGCCTGATCGCCCGTCGATTGAGTCACATCGAGGTCGAGCCCCCAGAGATTCTGTTCGTTCAAAAGTTCCAGGCCGACCTCAAAAATGCCAGCGTCCTTGCGCGACGACCACACCACGCGCGCTGTTCCTAGCTGTCCCGTGTCGAGGCGCGTGACCTTAACCACTTCGCCTTGAGCAAGCGCTCTGTGGCAACTGAGCGAAGCACCATGCCGCGAAACGGTCTGCGTCTTCGTAGCTTCTTCCCAATCGATTCCGGCCACCGAGCCCGCCAACACCACAGAAACTTCCATGCCCGTACGGGGACCGCGGCGCACTTGCTTCAGCAGCTCGGCGGACCAAAGTAAAATATCGATCAGCCGTGCGCGCGCCAGATTGTTGGTCTCGCCCGGGGCCATCGCGAGAGTCGTCGTGCCGCGCGTGCAATCGTCCAATCGCCGCGCCAACTCTCTCGTGGCGGGCCCGTGCTGCGACATGTGGCGCAGTTGCACGGCCGCTTCGTCCAGAAATCGATATGCCGCCAGGATAAAATGCTCCGGGCACCATGGCCCGCCGTCAAGCGCAACGACCGCCGCGCGAGAACACTCCGCCATCGAGCATTTCTGTGTCATAGGCATTACTGGGGTCTACCGTGATGCGTATCCTAACCAGATCGCTGTCGGTTGCAAGCGATTTTTCGCGCCAAGGCAGCGCGGCGGTACTCCGATTGAAACCCCGGTCTACGACGCATGCCGCAACCGTTCCTGAAGAGAATCCTGCGCGCGTCAGTCCCCCACCGACCGCGCCGCCTGGTTCGCCGCGCCCAGCAGCGGCGCTTTCTCGTTGAGCACCACGTGAATCGGAATTCGCGAGAGCATCTCGCCCAGCTTTTCCTTCTGGCAAAACGCGCGGAAAAATGTTCCGTCCTTGAGCTTGGGCAATATCTTCACGGCGATTCCGCCGGCGACGTATACGCCGTTGCGCGCCACCGCTTTCAGCGCGAGATTGCCGGCCTCCGCCCCATACAGCGCGGTCCACAGATCAAGAGTACGGACGCATACCGGGCATGTTCCCGCCAAACCTCGCTCCGTGATTTCCGGAGCCGCGTCAACTCCCGGCTGATCGAAATTCGGGTGCTTCGCGGCGGGATCGAGAAAATTGTGGATGGCTAGAAATCCCCGCCCGGAAAGTATCGCTTCAAAGCCGACGAACTCCTGAGTTTTTTTGAGATGGCGCAGCAATTCAATTTCCTGATCCGTGCGCGGCGCCAGGTCCGCGTGCCCACCCTCGGAACTAGCCACGAAGTAGCGATTGCCATCCCAATACAAAAACGCTTCGCCCAATCCGGTGCCCGCAGCGATCAGAATTTTGGCGGCGCGCGGCGCGGCCTCGCCAACGTTGAGTGTGGCGAGTTCTTCGCGACGCAGCAATTCAATACTGTAGCCGCATGCCTCCAGATCGTTCAGCAGCACGATGTGCGGTGTACCGAGCTGTTTCGCGAGCGTTGCCGCGTCCACGCTCCACGGCAAATTCGTCGCGTGCACACGGCCATCCACAACGGGCCCCGCGACACCCAGGCCCGCGGCTTCAAGTTTTATTGGCGCACTTCCTAGATCGGTGTGCGCGTCCAGCAGAAATTGCGCGACGATCTTTTCAAATTGATCGAACTGCTGGCTCGGGTACCGCCGCGTGGCCACGGCTTCCAGGCGCCCGCCGTGCGGCTCGAAGATCGCAAGATTGCATTTCGTTCCGCCGACGTCGCAGCCCAGGATCATAGATTTTCTTTGTCGCTACGATCGCGTCTCGTGCCTGGCTCAGGCGTCGCGCCTTGCGGCAAAAGAGCCGCCGCCGCTTCATCCAGCAGAAAATAGCGCTCGCCATTGCGGGGCTGCACCAATTGCGCGGGCACCGGTGGTTCGGTGGTTCCATCGATCACTTGCTTCAGCAATGCGGCCTTCGCGCTCCCGGTGATCAGGAATAGCACACGCTCGGCGGCGTCAAGCACCGGCAATGTGAGCGTCATGCGGCGCGCGCCGAGCTTCGCGACGAGCGGCGTGCTCACCCAGCGCGACGTGTGCCGCAGGGTGCGCGAGCCCGGAAACAACGACGCCGTATGCCCCTCGCTACCCATGCCCAGCAGAATCAAATGAAATCGCGGAAAGCCGCGGTCGTCGAGCGGAAGATTCTGCCGCAACACTTCTTCGTATTCATGCGCGGCGCGCCCAATGTTCGCGCTCTCCGCCTCCATGCGATGGACATTCTTCGGAGGGATCGGCACCTTCAGCAGCAGCTCACGCCGCACCGCGCCGTAATTGCTCTCAGGATGATCGGGGGGCACGGCGCGCTCATCGCCCCAAAAAAGATGCACGCGCGGCCAATCCACTTGCGCGCGAAATTCAGCCGTGGCCAAATGCGCATAAAGTCCGAGCGGCGTGTGGCCGCCCGAAAGCGCGACGGAAAATTTGCCGTCGCGCGCGATAGCTTGCCAGGCCCAATCCACGAATTGACGCGCCGCCGCGCGCGTCACGGCATCCGCATCGCGGCAAACCTTGACGCCCGGCAAAATTTCGCGCGTCACGCTACTCGGAATTGCGCCAGGATCGGCCATTTCTCTCCAGTAGCGCATCGGATTCCGCGGGACCCCAACTTCCCGCGGCATAATTCGGAAATGCCGGCTTCTTGCCGCGCCACGCTTCCAAAATCGGATCGACCAGTGCCCAGGTAGCCTCCACACTGTCGGCGCGATCAAACAGCGTGGCGTCGCCACGCATGCAATCGTTCAGCAACGTCGCGTATGCGCTCCGCTCGGCGCCGCCGAACGCTTTGTGATAACTGAAATCCATGGCCACACTTTGCACGCGCATTTCCTGGCCCGGCAATTTCGCGCCGAACGAAATCGAGATGCCTTCCTCGGGCTGAATGTTCAGTACCAGCCGATTCGAGTCCACGTCTTGCCCGCGAAATAGCGGGTGGGGCGCGTGACGGAACTCGATCACGATTTCGGTCATGCGGCGCTTCAGGCGTTTGCCCGTGCGCAAGTAAAACGGCACGCCGGCCCAGCGCCAGTTGTCGATCTGTAATTTGATCGCCGCGAAAGTTTCCGTTTCCGATTCCGGCTTCACTCCTTTTTCCTGCCGGTAGCCGGCCGCGGGTCCATCCTTGCCGCTGCCGGGGCCATATTGCCCGCGCACCACGTCGCTTGCGACGCTCTCCGCCGTAAACCCGCGGACGGATTGCAGAACTTTTATTTTTTCGTTGCGCACGGCGGTCGCGTCGAATACCGCTGGCGGTTCGAGCGCCACGAGCGCCGTCAATTGCAGCATGTGGCTCTGGATCATGTCGCGCACGGCGCCCGTGTTTTCGTAGAACGAAGCGCGCTGTTCCACGCCCAGCGCCTCGCTTGCCGTGATCTGCACGTGATCCACGAAATTCCGGTTCCAGAGCGGCTCGAAGATTCCGTTGCCGAACCGCAGCACCAATAAGTTCTGAACCGTGTCTTTGCCCAGATAGTGATCGATGCGGTAAACCTGCGGCTCGTCGAATACGCTGAGCACGGTTTGGTTCAACTTCATCGCCGATTGCAAATCCCGGCCGAACGGCTTTTCGATAATAATCCGAACCCACGATTTGTCGTTTTTCGGTTTCGCCAGGCCGGCCTTTTTCAATTGCTCGATGATCAACGGATAGACTTCCGGGGGCGTCGCCAGGTAGTAGAGCCGGTTTCCGCCCGATTCGGACTGCTTCTCGATCTCATCCAGACGCTTCGATAGTTTTTCGAAGCCCTCCGCTTTGTCATAATCGCCGGAAACGTACGAAAAACTCTGCGCAAAAGTCTTTAGTGTGTCCTCTTCCACTTTCCCGGAATCCGCGCTCCCTTTTGTGGCTTCCACCGCCTTCGCCTGGAATGCCTCGTCACTCATTGCTGTACGCGCGAAACCGACGATCGCAAACTTTCGCGCCAGCGATTTATCCGCTGCCAGTCCGTAAAGAGCGGGGATCAGCTTGCGCTGCACAAGATCGCCGGAGGCGCCGAAGATCACAATGGTGCACGGATCGGCTTGCGCGCTCTGAGGCGATTTCTTGGCTGCTGGGGCGTCAGCTACAACCGTTGCGTTCGGCGCCATAGGTTCCTCGTCTTCCTTACTTTACTTTTTCGCTTCGGTCTTCACTGCGTGTCCGCCGAATTTCTGCCGCATCGCCGCCAGCAATTTATCGGAGAACGAATCGGTGTCGCGCGAAGCCAATCTCTGCAAGAGCGAAAGTGTAATAACCGGCGCCGGCACATCCAAATCGATCGCTTCGGCCACGGTCCATCGGCCTTCGCCGGAATCGGAAACGTACGGCGCCAGGCCATCGAGATTCGGATTTTCTTGAAGCGCCAGACTCGTCAGGTCCAGGAGCCAGCAACGCACCACGCTGCCCACGCGCCAAATCTCGGCCACTTGATGCAAGTCGAGCGCGAAATCCTTTTTGTGCTGCAGCACCGAAAAACCTTCGGCGAACGCCTGCATCATTCCGTATTCGATCCCGTTGTGCACCATCTTCACAAAATGACCCGCGCCCGCAGGCCCAACATGGCCCCAGCCCTTGTCCTTCGCGGGCGCCAGCGTTTCAAGTGCCGGCGTCAATCGCGCGACGGCTTCCTTCTCGCCGCCGACCATCAGACTGTAGCCTTCCTTCAACCCCCACACGCCGCCGCTCGTGCCCGCATCCATGAAAAGAAAACCCTTCGTTTTCAATTCCGCCGCGCGCCGCATCGATTCTTTGTAGTTGCTGTTCCCGCCATCCACCAGCAAATCGCCTTTCGCGAGATGCGGCAGCAAATCGGCGATCGTCTGATCCACCGGCGGACCGTTCGGAACCATGATCCAAATCGTGCGCGGCGCCTTCAGCTTTGACGCCAATTCCGCCAATGAACTCGCGCCGCCGCCGCCCACGGACACTACTTTCGCCACTGCTGCCGCGTCGCGGTCGTAACCAATCGCGGTATGACCGCCGCGCACCAGGCGTTCCACCATATTCGCGCCCATTTTTCCCAGGCCCACCATTCCGATTTCCATTGCGTTGCCTCCTCTTTCTGATTTCGTCGTTCTTGCGCCCTCAGGCGGAAACCTGCCAGACGATTCCCTTTTCGTTCAGCTCTTTGCGCAACTGCGCGCCGTCTCGAAATTGAATCGTATGCATTCCCAATTGTCGCGCGCTATCCAGATTTCCCGCGCGATCGTCGATAAACAAGCATTCGCCCGCTTCGCGCTGTGTCACTTCGAGCGCGCGGCGATAAATTTCTTCGCCCGGCTTGCGCGTGCCAAGAAAGCAGGAGCTGAAAAAAGCGCTGAAGCTTCTTCGCAAGCCGAATTTCCGGATGCGGTAAACATTCAGCTCGACCGCCTCGTTGTTCAGCGTGGACATCAGGTACCGCCCGGTGCGCGCAAGGTCGTCAGCGATTCGATGCCCTTCCGGCAGGTCGCGTGACTGCGCAAACATGAAATCGCGGAATTCATTCCTCGTGAATGGCCGCGGCTGATAAAAAATCGTGCGTTCCAGGTATGTCTCAAGCGTGATTCGGCCGCATTCCCAAGCGCCGTTCGCCGATTCGTGACGTGTCTCAAAATCTCCGGCGGCCAGATCAAATTTGCGAACGGCTTCCGCGCGCGCGGTTTCATCCCACCCGTTCGACAGCATCACCCCACCCACGTCGAAAAATATCGTCGTAATTTCCGGCAATCACCGCTCCATGGCGTCTGTCATCTGTTGTCTCAAAATCCGAGCCATCCCGCAAGCCGGCATTCGTGACTCTCGGCCGCCGGTTCGGCATGCGCGCAATGTGGTAAGATTTTGCTGCGGGGTCCGAATGGATCGCTACGAATCGGCCCGCAGAGGATGGCTCTGTGGCAGACGACTGCGGACCGACGAACCCTGCGCCTCCGAACACGCCCCCGGCACCCGGCGAGCGAATCGTCCACTGCGTGAAATTCGACAAGGACCTACCCGGCCTCGATCGCCCGCCGTGGCGCGGCGAGTTGGGCAAGCGCATCTACGAGAACGTTTCCAAAGAAGCCTGGAAACTTTGGATCGAGCATTCGAAGATGGTGATGAACGAATATCGGCTCAATCCGCTCGATCCCGCATCGCAGAAAATCATGGAAGAGCAGCTCCAGGAATTTTTCTTCGGCGAAGGCGCCAAGCTCCCCGAAGGTTACGTTCCGCAGCGCGCCAAGGGCTAATCATTTTATCCCGCGGGCGCCGCTGCCCGTACTACGCGGTGCCGCCGCGATTCTCGCTCATCGCCTATCGCGCGCGAACCGGCAAATGTCCCGTGGCCGCATGCTCGACGGGTAATTCCGCTCGCAATTTGAAATGTAATTCCGCGTGCGCCGCGCGCACCGCCGTTTCGGCGTCTTCCGCGCGCGCCGCTCGCGCAAAAATAAAGCCTAAATAGCTCGCGCCTTCGGGCCACGCCACCACCTTGTCGTGAATGCGCGCCGTGATTTCAATCGCATCGATATGCGCGACGCTGCGCGCGCGATCCAAACCTTCTACCTCATCCAATATTCCGGTGGCCGGCACAGGAATCATCATCACGGCCGCGGCATCGATCTCGCGCTCGGCATCGCCGTCCGGCAAACCGAGGGCGTGGCGCACGAGCAATTCTTCCAGCGGCATGCGCGCCGCGCCGAAGCGCAAGGTTCGCGCGCACAGCCCGCCGATCGGCCGCGGCGCGCATTCGAGAACCCACGGCCCGCGATCGTTCCATCGAAATTCGGCGTGAATTGGACCGTGCTTTAACCCCAGTGCCACCACCGTGCGCCGCGCGCACGACGCTAACTCGTCTTGCGCGGAGGCAGGTAATCGCGACGGCGTCACATAAATCGTCTCCTCGAAATAGGGGCCTTCCAGCGGATCAGGCTTATCGAAAATCGCGAGGATACGCAGATGGCCGCGATCCAGAAAGCCCTCAACCGCAACCTCCGCGCCCGGCAGATAGTCTTCCACGAGCACACGATCTAGTTCGGCCTCGCGCGTAACTTGCACCTCAGGCGATTCCATGAGCGCGCGAATTCGCGCTACCGCGGCGCGAAATTCCTCGGCGTTGTTGGCGCGGATCACGCCCTGGCTTGCGGAAAGACGCAACGGTTTCACAACACACGGAAAATTTACGCGCGGCAGAATTGCGTCGAGCGATTCGGTGAGAGCGAAGGAGAAAAATCCCGGCACGGGCACGCTGGCCGCGGAGAGCACTTCACGTTGGCGCAACTTGCTGCGGCAATTCGCCACGGACTCGGGCGAGTTGTACGGCAAACCCAGCGACTGCGCGGCGATGGCTGCGGCAAGCGGCGCGCGATCGCCGAGCGCAAGGATCGCAGCGATTGGAGTATCGTGCGCGCGAGATACGATCCCGGCCGCAGCGGCTTCCGGCTCGGCGAACTCGAGCGGCCACGCGCGATCGTTCCACGGATCGTCAAGCTGATGGCAGCGATCTGTGCCGAGCGCGACTTCGGCGCCTAGGCGTCGCGCAGCATCGATGAAGCCGCGCGTTTGGTAGCCGAGCTTGCTGGCAAGAATCAGAAGCCGCTTTTTTTCGTGAGTATTCACCGCGCTCGTCCGTGCGTCAGACAAAGCCGTCGATCGCGCTAGGAGTTGTGCGCACTACCGGCTCTTTCGACGCAACTGCTGCGGGCCTCGCGACGCCGATGGTGACGAATTGCTCGCGAGCCGGCTCGGCGCAGCAATACCACGCTTCATCGAAATGCGGGACCGCGGCTTGCGCGCTCGGTGGCGGTTGCCAGGTTGAAGCTTCCTCGTCCGGCGAAATTCCGTCGGCTTCGGCTGCGGCTTTCCAGATTGCCGCGAAAATTTGTGCGCGACCCAATTTCGCGGCTTCGCCCTGCTCGACAATTTGCTGCACGCGCCGGCCCAGGAGATCTACGCGCGGATCGGCGTGGAGCCAGGGATAGGCGAGTCCCGCGCGATCGAACGGCTGCACGAGCTCCCGCACCTCAGGCAATTCCAGGAGCCGCGAGCCTGCGGGGATGAGCAAACGAATCGCGAGTTGAATGGGCGGAACGTTCGCCACGAAATTATTTTCCGCGATCACGCGTAGCAGATCGCGATAGCCCAACACGGTTGTCCACGGCGTGAACGGCACAAATGTCGGCTGCAAGACCAAATCCAATTCGCGGAAGTTTTGCGCGACGGCCAGGAAATCGGCGCGCGTGTGTCCTTTGTCGAGGCGATCGAGGATCGCGTCGTCGACGGATTCTACGGCGCTGGTGACGAAGAGACAGCCCGTGTCGCGAAGCTCCGGCAAAAGGTCGGAGTGCTTCAGCAAGTGCTCGATCTTGATGGTTACATCGTAAGTCACGCCAGGAAATTCGCGATGCATCGCGCGAACGATCGCGAGGCCGTGCGTAGGCCCATTGAAAAAATCGGGATCGCCGAAAGTTACGTGGCGCGCGCCCACGGCCACTTGTTGCCTTACATCGGCTAGCACGATCTCGCGGCCGACCACACGAAAAGTTCCGTTGTAAACGGGCACGATGGGACAGTGGCGGCAAAGATGTTTGCAGCCGCGGCTCGCTTCCGTGTATCCGGCCAGGATTTCCTCGCCGCCCGGCAATTGCAGACGCGCGTAGCGATCGAGCGCGGGCAAATCCGCACGCTGCGGCACGAGAAATTCTTGGCGTGCCATTGAAATTGTTGGCTCCGGCTGAATGTTTGGCTCGGTTTGCGCGGCGCGCCCGCCCCGCTCGCCCGGCACGATTCCGCTGGCGCGAGACTTCATGCGTTCCGATGCGTCGGCCAGCCGGTCGGCCAGATCGGCGAGGCAATTTTCAAATTCTCCGCCGAGAATCGTCACGACGCCGAGCGCCCTGAGGAATTCCTGATTCATCGGCGCGTACAGGCCGTAGCAACAAATATGCGCGTGCGGATTCAGCCGCCGCACACGCTCGATCTGTTCCGCCGCTAAACGCGTCGCGGTGTGCATTGGCAAGTGAAACGCGATCAGATCGGCACCGCGAATCGATTCTTCGTCGAGCGCTTGCCGCGAAAGATCGAGACAAGTGACCGTGTGCCC
>JBAQYV010000079.1:0-5996 GCA_049790315.1 Candidatus Acidiferrales bacterium
CTTCTCGATGAGTGCGAGCTGACGCTTTTCCTGCGCATTTCTCACGATAGGTTCCGCGACAGCACCGCAGCGCCGGTCGGCCACGATTGTGGAAGAACGGTAGCGTTCTTCCTTCGTGGGTTTTCGCTTCTCTTCGATCCACGGGAAAATATCAATGTCCCGCATCTGGAACAAAATTACCGCAATCTTCTTGAGTTGTACCTTTAGGAATTTCTCTGCGAGTTGCGGGGGAAGCTTGCCCTGTTCGAGCGTACCCACAAAATTCTTCGTGGAGTCGGCGAGTCCAATGAGCCTGTCACGTGCTAGCGGCGGACATGTAGACATGCGCAGGGTTGGCAGAATTCCGGGATGAGCTTTGATTAGATCTGGTGTGATGATCGTCAGATCCTTGGTGAGGGTAAGGCTCCGCTCGACGCTTTCAATCGTTTTCTTGCGGGTATCCCGGTAGGCCTTGGGCGCAAACTTCATGAACCAGCGATTGAACTGATCAACTGAGGCGCGGGTGTCTGCCTTCCATAAGTGCGGCTTATCGGCGTTAATGGGCATGAGCTAATTTAACAGTTGCTTGTTGGATTGTAACTCATGCCGACGGGCCAAGCAGGCTCGGTATTAAATCGCATGCCTTCCTGTTATTTCGGTCCGATCTTGTAGAGAACGCTTGCGTGGGGCGCGAGGGACACTCGAATGCGATCCTGTGGGCCCAAATCCTTGTGCGCCCATAGATCGCGGACGTTCGGGCGTTTCGCGGCGATGCCGACGTCGGACCAAGCCAAATCCGTGGATTCGACGGAGTCTCCGACATTGAAAACGGCGACGTATCTTGCGGAGCTGCCGGGCTCGCCGGCGGTCCAGGCGATTGTGTCACCCTGGTGGTAGGACTGATGGCCTCCGGCGCTGTTCTGATTGACCGCGAGGACTTCTGGATTCGTGATCAAGGCAAGTGTGAAGGCATCGTTGCTGGGCAAATCTCCTCCGAACATGAGAGGGGATCGAAAAATGGACCAGAGCGTCATCACGGTTTGCTGTTCGTCGTGGGTGAACAGGGACGAGCGGTCGTCTCCGCGTTCGGCTCGAATGCCTATGCGGCC
Source organism: Candidatus Acidiferrales bacterium (assembly GCA_049790315.1). Lineage (GTDB taxonomy): Bacteria > Acidobacteriota > Terriglobia > Acidiferrales > UBA7541 > DASPOJ01. Next base: position 1,089 of record JBAQYV010000079.1, read on the forward strand.
CAAGGGCAACATGTCGGCATCGGGCCAGCTTCCGGGGTGAGAATAGGATTCCCATGAGTGTGCGATCTCAAATTGGCGCTTCAGCGAAGGCCAGTTGTCCCAGAAATCGTTTGAGATGCGCCACAATTGCGAAGTCGCGGCGAGGAAATCGCCATATTCGGGAAGCGACGGTCCGGGCGAAAGGCTGAGGACGATCGGGCGGCCGGTTTTCTTGAGCGCTTCGTGCAGGGCCAGAATCTCGGACGCGCGGGCGGGCGTGTCCATGTCGTCGGCTTTGATGTAGTCGGCGCCCCAGGAAGCGTAGAGTTCCGCGAGTGAGTCGTAATAAGCCTGCGCTCCGGGCTTCGACATATCCACGCCGTAGGTATCCTCCATTCCTTGCCATTTACAGACGTTGATTTTGTCGGCGATATCGGCGGCGTGGTAGGGAGTGCCTTTGATGGGCAAGTTTTTTTCGACGGCTTCGCGCGGAATTCCACGCATGATGTGGAAACCGAATTTCAGGCCCTTGCTGTGAACGTAGGCGGCGAGACGAGCGAATCCCTGTCCCGCGGCGGCGGAAGGGAAGCGGTTCACGGCGGGAACGAATCTGCCGAATTCATCGACGGTGACCGCTCCGCCGGGAATGTAACCGTGCGCCTTGGAGTTCGGTTGATACCACTCGATATCGACGATGATGTACTGCCAGCCGAACTTCGCGAGGTGAGCGGCCATGTAATCGGCGTTGGCTTTGACTTCGTCTTCGCGGACGGTTGGTCCGTAGGAATCCCAACTGTTCCAGCCCATGGGGGGAGTGGGGGCGAGCGAAACCGCGGCGGGATTTGAGGCGACGCCCGCGCCGGCTGGGAAATTCGCGGCGAGCGCCAGGACGACAATGATGAAGCAGGCGGCGGAAAGTTTTGCGATGGATTTTGTCATGGTTGCGGCATAGCCCCGGTAACGCAGGCTGCATTAAGAACTACGGGCGAGAAAACGTCAAGAACCGCGCGCCGCTGCGATGGACCGTGGCATCAAAGACAAAGACGCGGCGCGGCGGCGGGAATATGCCGAAAGAAAGAGGGAAGCGATGGCCAAGAAAAAAGTGAAGCGGGCGGCGAAGAAGACGGGCGGCGGGGGCAATAACGACGCGGCGCTGCGCGAGCATGTTGCGGCGCTCCTAAAGGGCGGCGAGGCGCACGCGGACTTTGCGAAGGCGATCGGCAATTTCCCGGAAGAGAAGCGCGGGGCGCGCGCGGATGGGTCGGTACATACCGGTTGGCAGTTGCTGGAACATCTGCGGATCGCGCAATGGGACATTCTGGAATTCAGCCGGAATCCGAAGCACGTTTCGCCGAAATTCCCGGATGGCTATTGGCCGAAGACGGCCGAGGCGCCGGACGGCGCGGCCTGGGATAACAGCGTGGCTACTTACAAGAAGGAATTGCAGGAGATGATCAAGCTAGTGAAGAATCCGAAGACCGATTTGTACGCGAAGATTCCGCGTGGAGACGGTCAGACTGTGCTGCGCGAGGCGTTGGTGCTTGCGGACCACAATGCGTATCACCTGGCGCAGGTGGTGGATTTGAGAAGGGCGTTGGGGGCGTGGGAGGAATCGTAAAGCTTCAGCGCTTTCGCGTTCACGGAAAAGAAAAAGGCCCTCGCGATCAGCGAGGGCCTTTTTTGATTTTGAATTGTGATTGAAAAAGCTAGTCGCCGGCTACGGGAGCGGCTGGTTCTTCCACGGCGGGCTTGGCGGCGTTGCCGTTGCCATTGCCGTTGGAGTGGCCGTTACCGTTGCCATTGCCGTTTCCATTCGGCTTGGCGCTGGCGATCGACGACGGCGCAATCAGCGCGCCGGGGACGGCTTTGTGGATGTCGCTCATGGCGCCGATCTTCACGACCGGATCCTGGGGCTTCTTCAGGACCATTTCTTCGTAGATCTGGCGGACCTTGGCTTCTTCCGAGATGAATTGGGCGCGACGGCGTGCGCGGTCTTCATCGGCAGCGGTTGCCGGAACGTCGTCATCGTCCTTGGCGCGAACGCGGGCGGCGTCTTCGGCGTCGATTACGAGCGAATGCTCGTAGGTGGGCAGCGTGACGCTCTTGCCCTTGGCGTAAATTTCATGTTTGCCGTGCGTGCGGTACCACTGCGCGACGGTCGCGTTCTTGTACATGTTCTCGATAATCTTGCGCCAGCCGATACCCGTGTTGTACGCGCAGAAGGAAATTTCGCCCTGCTGCGTGGCGTAGGGGATGATGCACATTTCGGTGCGGCGGAAATCGTAGTTGAACAAATCCTGGAACCACATGCCGGCGATGAACAGGAAATTCCAGTTGTCCGTCTTGCGGCGCTTCATGGCATCGTCGTAGGTACGGTCAGGACCGGCGGTGCCGTACTTCGCGCGCTGGTTCTTCGTGAGGCCGTAGGACTTGTCGAATTTCTGCCAGAGATCCTTCAGGCGGAAATCAGAAGGCGATTTGTACGAGTTGTAATTTTTGAGCAGCGCGAGCGCCATCATGAAGTTCGAGAAATTCTTGCCGCGCGCCGCGTCGGTGACCTTCTTGGTGTCCTCAACGAGTTGCGGCACGTTGAGGAACAGGGGCACGGGCGCCCATTCCTTGGTTTCCTTGTTGATCATGAGCGCGGTGCCGACGCCGCAGTTTGGATGGCAGCCGCAAGAGAGCGAGCCCCATTGTTCCTGGGGTCCGTGGACCAAATCGGCGAAGGCCGAAAAGGTGCTGATGATCGAAATCGGGAACCAATCGCGCGTGGGCTCAACTTTGCCAATCTGATTGCTGACGTCTTTCGCGAGATGCGAAAGCGTGTAGCGCTGCTTCAAGCGGCGCTCGGGAGTGATGTCTTCGTCGCGGCCGGTGAAGGAAACGGGCTGGAAGGCCACGAAGGAAATTTTCTTGGGATTTTCCATCGCGAAGTTCACGATGGCGCCCACTTGATCGTTGTTCACGCTATTGACGATGGTGACCACAAGGATGATTTCGATTCCGGCCTCGTGCATGTTCTCGATCGCGCGCAACTTCACGTCGAACAAGTTGCCGACCTGGCGATGGCTGTTGGCGTCGTTGCCGATGCCGTCGAATTGCAGGTAGGCGTAGCGCAGGCCCGCCTCGAAGGCTTTCTTCGAGAAGTCCTTGCTCTTGGCGAATTCGATTCCGTTGGTGGCGGCCTGCACGCTGTTGTAGCCGATCTTGCGGGCGTAGCGCACGGCGTCAACGAAATACGGATGCATGGTGGGCTCGCCACCGGAGAACTGCACGGACATCTGGCGGCGCGGCTTGATCTTGATGGCGTTGTCCAGGATTTCCTGGATTTCATCCCAGCCGAGCTCGTGGACGTAGCCGACCTGGTTGGCGTCCATGAAGCAGGGATCGCACATCATGTTGCAGCGATTCGTGAGGTCGACGGTAAGAACGGAGCCGCGGCCGTAACGCACCGTGCTCGAACCATGCTTGTGCAAACCTTCGTCGTTGTGCGCGGGGATGTCGCGGCCGGGGAAATTCTGCTCGATCCAGCCGAGGAATTTTTCGTCCAGGGCCATCATGTCTTCGTACTTGCCGTGGATCGGGCACTCCTTGATCATCCAGACTTGGCCGTCGCGCTTGATGATCTGCGCCTTGATCTCGCCGACCTTTTCGTACATCAGGTCTTTCCAATCTTTTTCGCCGTTGATGATTCCCTCGCGGGCTTCCTTCACGCAGCCCGGGCAGAGCGAATCGGTCTGGCGCGGCCAGCCGAGCGTCGGCTTGGTCTTCTCCCACGATTTCAGCAGCGGCTTCTCCGACCACGCAGGCGTGAACGAGGGGTTCGGATTGCGCTTGTTCCAGATCTGGATCGTGTTAAATACCGCGCCGGCCGTGCGCGCGACAGAGTAATCGATAGCTTTCCAAGCTCGAGATTTGAGTGTTTTCGGCATGTGAGGTGACCTCTCTTTTGTGGTTCCCAAAATCAGAGCCAAAGTACCAAGGGACTTCTCGCCCCGAAAAATGGCCTACATTCATTTAGATGCGATCGCTAACAAAGTCGTTTGGAGTCCGGTCCATGGGACCCTGAACCCCACAGACGACGCACCCGGTGCGCCTGCTAAGTCCAAATTCTTCCATAGTTTCCCGTGACTTGGGTGATAGGTCTACACAGATGCGTTTAAGGGTAGTTTTCGAGGGGTGAATGGCGCTAATTCGCAGCCAAATGGGGGGTGAGGCCGGAGCGGCGACGACGGGCCAAAGGGCAATTGGGGGTAATTCGGCGGAGGGAGGCCGGCGGAAAACGTTTTCAGTCGTTCAACGCGGGCCGGAGAATCGCGATTGCGAAGTGGGCCAAGTGAGAGGCGCCTTCGTCGAGCTGTAGCCAGCGGACGACGCAGTAATCTTTGAGATATTTTGGCGCTTTCGCCTGATTGATGCCGAGGTGCTCGGCTAGTCGAGTGCGGACTGGATCGCCTTGGACTGCTGGGCCACGGCCGCGGCTGGCGGTGCGCAGCAAGTTGGCGATGCCGATGCGCAGAGTTTGGCAGGATTCGATGTAGTAGTAGGTTGTCTGGTCGGAATCGGAGAGCAGGAAAACGCCGGGGCCCGCGGGCGCGGTGGGCGCTTCTTCAACCGGGCTCGGCGCGGCCGCGAGCAAGCGGCGCAATTGCGATTCGAGTGGCGCGAGGCGCGAAGAAAGCGCAGGGTCGCCCGCGCGGCCGCGGGACATGAACGACGTCGCGGCGGGCGTGGAATCGGGATCACGCAAGAATGAGACGGGCGCTTCGCGGCGCACGGGAGGAACCGCAAAAGGGGCGACGCGCGGTGGCGTTTCTTCGTCGGCGGGTTCGTCGGAACGAACCGGAGTAGGTACGAGTGCCGGCGCTGTTGCCGCTGCTGCTCCAGGAACTACTGCCGCGCCCGGTTTGCGCCGGCGACCGCGGCCTC
>JBAQYV010000080.1:0-2288 GCA_049790315.1 Candidatus Acidiferrales bacterium
GCTCCGCGCCCACCGGCAACGCCCGGCAGGCCGCCCGCGCCCATCGCACCGGCCGCACCGGCGGCGCAAAACAAACCGCACAGCCGCAACTGGTAGCGGCATGCGGCGCGAGAAAGTCGAACGTGAACCGGTTCGGCGTATGGCATTTGTAGCGCCGCCCTTCAGGGCGGCATTTTGATTATCGTCGCGCAAGTCGCGCGGCTACGCAGGCTTTGGTTTGCGTAGCACAGGCATTCTTGCCTGTGCGAATTCGCAGTTTAGAAGTTAGGACACAAGCGATAAACGGCGGAAGCACTCAGCCAGGCGTGGCTGTGCTACCGAAACCGATTTTGCATCATGTAGCGGAGGCCTTTAGGCCTCCATCCTGCCTGTGCGCGGGAAAATGCTGGAGGCCCGCGCCGCAGCGCACAGGTCCGGCCTCCGCTACAGAACACCATATCCATCGTCGTAGGCCATTCGGTGCCGGACACTTTTCTCCGTACCGCAAGGATCACTCGCATGCCAAAGAAAGCAAAATCTCAACCGTGCGCACGCACGCCGCGAACGCAACGCGAGCTCGCGCAAGAAGTATTCAAGCGCCATAACCCGGTCGACATGGCGTGCGAACTTCTCAAAAGCGACGGCACAAAGGGCGCGTCGATCAAAGTTCGCGTGTGGGAAAAGTTGATCGAATTCGGCTTCGGCAAGACGCGCACCGAATCCGTCACGCCCGTTGACATCCCCGTCGTGTGGGATATCCCCGGCCCCGATCCCGATCCCGAAAGCGATGACTAGCGCGCGTCACGTGTGCAAATCACGGACCGGTTTTGTAGGAGCGAAGCCCGCCACGGCGGATGTTCCGCTTGTCTCCGCCCGCTTTCCCTGGGAACGCCATTCTCCCGAATGGCGTTTTTCACCCCGCCAATCCGGAGATTGGCGTTCCCAGGAACACCCCGCGCGGCTTGAAAGCCGCGGTTTGTGTAGCGGCGGCCTCCGCCACGGCGGACAGGTTCAGGCCGCGATTTTAATTTTCATCGCCGTGTAACTAAGAACGCCTGGGCGCGCGCGAAAGAACGAATTTCCAAATCACAGGAGAAAACCATGACCACGATCACCCCCGCTACAACCGAATTGCAAAAAATCGGCGAAATCGTCGAACTCGCCGGCTTCGGCGCATTCATCGCCGGCGGCGTGCTGAGCATTCATCACTACGCGATCGCCGCGTGCCTGGTGGGCGGCGCCGCCGCCGTGTATATCGGCAAAAAACTGCGCGGTTAGGGGCACAAAAGTAGCGGCCTGCGTTATGCTCCTGGCGACGCGATGGGAATACCCGATGAAACGCGAGTGCTCCTGACGATCCTTGTGTTGGGATTTCTCGTCTGGGTATAGCTCTCATCATCTATTCTGAATCGCTCTCGCGGGGCTACAACGCGTGGACCACGCGCTTACGTGAGCGGCATCCGAAGATTTCTCGGCCGCCGACTCCAGAGGCCCGCGAATTGAATACGAGAATCATGACGTGGGGCTTTCGCATTCTCGGCGCGACGCTAATCGTAGATCCACTCATCGAATTCATCTGGAACCGGATGTGGCGCTAATCCGCTGCCGGTTTTCCGCGCGCCGGGAATGCCCACCTCGTCGCGCGCTGCGGCCATCTGCTTTCATGTAGCGGAGGCCTTCAGGCCTCCATCTTGGTTTGCGCGAAAAAGGCCGGAGGCCTGAAGGCCTCCGCTACACAACCATTCGCATGTTCACGCTGAAGGAGATCTCCTCATGCCCGTCGTCGCCACGAGCGCTTACAACACCGCGGGACAAATCACGTCGCTGGTCCGTTCGCTGCTGAACGACGCCGCCGGCAATCTTTTCACCGACACGCTGCTGCTGCCATACGCCAACGCCGGATATCGCAAGGTGCAACGTGCGCTCGCGAATATCGGCTCGGCGTCGTTTCTCACGGACGACGTATTGCTCGTCGTTCCGGCCGTCAGCGCGGTGGATCCCTCGATGCAGGTTTCCATCACGGATTCCACCGCGCCGCCGAATCAATTGCCGCCCGACCTACTGGTGCCCGTGAAATTGTGGGAACGCCCCAGCGGTACTAACGACGATTTCGCCGAGATGATTGACATGACCGATCACGGCGGCTTGCCTTCGCAAGAGCAGGGAAGCGTGCTCGGCGTTTGGGAGTGGCGCAGCGATGGCCTGTGGTTCCTCGGCGCCACGCAGGACACGCAGATTCGCCTGCGCTACCAGGCCTCTCTGCCCGACCTGACCGATTCCACCAGCCCCGTGCTGATTCGCAACGCGCA
>JBAQYV010000081.1:0-1573 GCA_049790315.1 Candidatus Acidiferrales bacterium
GCCCCAGCGTTGCCGCCGACCGTGCTCGCCGAGCACATCTCATTGCCGCTCTCGGAAGACGTGCGCCTCGTAAATAAAATCAGCGAAAATCTCCACGCCGAATTGCTCCTCCGCGTAGCCGCGCGAGAAACAGCCGGCGCCATGACGATCGAAGACGCGCTGCCGTTCGCCGAATCCTGGCGCGACGCCGCAGGCCTGCCCGCGGGCGGCGCGTTGCTCACCGACGGTTCGGGCCTTTCGCGCGAGGATCTCGTGACGCCGCGCGCCGTCGTCGCGCTGCTCGAATACGCGTCGCACCAATCCTGGGGAACTCTTTTCCGCTCGACGCTTCCCATCGCTGGCGAAGACGGCACGCTCACGGATCGCATGAAGGCCACGCCCGCCGCGGACCGCATCCAAGCCAAAACGGGCACGCTCGAACATGTCAATTCGCTTTCCGGTTACGCCACAACTGCCGGCGGCGCGCATCTGGTCTTTTCTTTTCTCAGCGACGATCACGCCATGCCCGGCCACGACGCCGAAGCCGTGCTCGATGCCATCGCCATCGCCATGGTCGAAGAAATCAAATCGTCGCCCATGGTGAAGAGCTCTGCGGCAGCTCCACAAATTCCGAAGGAGAATCGGCGCTAGCAAATCGCAACGCGAGAGCGCCCGCGTGGCGCTCCGCCTCGCACCCGCTGTTCTGAAACCAACGTGTCCCGCACCGCACAAGACGTTCTCGAACTCGATCGCCTGCGCGATCTCGTGCGCGGCGAAACCACCTGCGCGCTCGGCCGCCGCGCTGTGGATGCCCTTGCGTTCTCGACCGATCGCGCGTATCTCGACTCCCAATTCGATCTCATCGTCGAAGCCATTGCGTACTTGCGCGCAGGTAACGATCTCGGCTTCGGCGCGCTGCCTGATCCCCAAGAGTGGCTCGCAAAAGTCGAAGCCCCGAGTGCCAGTCTCACGCCGCTCGAATTGCTCGAGGTCGCGTCGCTCGTCGACACCACCGAAGCTCTGCGCCAGGCTTTTCGAGGCGACGCGCCCGGATTTCCATTGCTGGCCGCGCGCGCCGCTTCCCTTGCGGATTCGCGCGCCCTCGCTCGCGAAATCCGCCGCGTAATTCTGCCCGACGGCTCAATCGCCGACGATGCTTCGCCCGCGCTCAAGCGCGCGCGTATCGCGCTCAGCCGCACGCGCGGCTCCATCGAAAAAGCGCTCGAGCGAATCCTGCGCGGCCGCGGTTTGCCGCCCGGCGAAGATTACGTCACGCGCCGCAACGATCGCCTGGTTCTTCCCGTGCGCGCCGGCGAACGTAGCGCCGTGCCCGGCGTGGTTCACTCCGCGAGCGCCACGGGGCAGACGCTTTTCGTCGAGCCTTTCGAGACCGTCGAGCTGAACAATCGCCTCGTCGAACTCTCCGAAGAAGAAGCCGCGGAAATTGTGCGCCTCCTCGCCGAGCTAACCGCGCGAGTGCAGGGCGCCCTAGCCTCGCTGCGCGCGGCGGCCGCGGTTGTCGCGGAATTCGATTCGCTCTTCGCGCGCGCGCGTTTCAGCCGCCGTCTCGATTGCGCGCGCCCGATTTTTTCGG
>JBAQYV010000082.1:0-27129 GCA_049790315.1 Candidatus Acidiferrales bacterium
GAGCGACCCCCTCTTTTCGCCCGGCCTGCGGCCCGAAAAGCGACGCGGGGTCGCTCCCGCCCTTTTGCATCGTGTAATGCACGATGTACTTGCCCGCGCTCCGAGAACGTCATCGCCTACTGAAGCAGCCCAGCGTTAAGCCCGTAACACAATGGAATTGATAGACTTCTTAGCCCCATTATTCGAGGAACTCTCTAGCTGAGCCCTGAAATATTTTTCACGTTGAACGAGTATATTTTCTTTGGGTATTTTTGTCGGCTTTTTGGCCATTAGTATAAGTAGGGGCCGGTTCCATTTCGATGCACATGCATATGCACGCGGATAGGCTATAACGGAGTCGACCAAAGCGGCGAAATGGGCAAGAGCAAAATGACCGTCCCAGATCCTTACGAAGATGAGCAGGCTCTTTGGAACTCGTATCGACAAGCGCGCCAGTCTGCGGGTATCGACGTTGGCAAATTCTACGCAGACTGCGCGGAGCATGTAAGGCAAGGACTTCCTTCACCAGGTGCACGGGGAGATTTCGTCGAACTCTGCAAAGACGGCTGCCACGCTCAAGCAGTGGCTGCGATTGTCACGCTCATCCGATTTTGCCCGCAGCTTGAGGACTTCTGGAAAATGATTGTGGGGCCGCCCGAGAAGCGACAGAAGGTTATTAGAGCCCTCGAAAATGCCGCTGCATCGCTCGAAGCAGTCTTCAAGATACCGCTATTGCTGGAGAACGAAGAGGACTGGACGGAGTTCGCTAAGGGCGTACGGATTCCGCCTTCGCGCATGATTTCGGAGCTTCGCGTTTACGGTAGACTCATAAAACTCGCCGAGTCGCTCAGCGGCGATACCGAAGTGCACTCACTTGCTGAAGTTTCCAAATACATTTTGTCCAGCTACGTTAAACGGATGACCGGAAGTTTTCATGACAGAAACGTATCCGGCTTGATTGGTGAAGTCGTTCATTCGCCCGATTACAATGAGGTTGCGCATCGAATGTGGCGTCGGCGCAACTATGAACGTCTCGAAATGAACTTTTTCGGGATGTCTGACCTAGTGGTTGCCATTAGTATTGTCATGAATCGACCAGCGTAACGACTTCCAGCAGAAAGCCCGCGTTCGCGTTCTGTCGCGTTTTCCCCGTCCGTAGTGTAATCGCCGCGTGGCAATCAAGAAATTCATCACCGCATCTTGTGGGTCCTACAGACCAGGGAGACCAACGTTAACGTTGGCCGGAGGCTGAGTTGCCTTATCTTCCATGCGTTTTGTGCGGGAAAAAGCTGGATCAGCGGACGGATAAGAACGGCAAGCCCTATTTCATGTGTGAGCCGTGTGGAACGCAGTTTTTTGTGCGCCGACAACAAGGAATTGAAAAAATCGCGGAGCTAGTTCGCAATTTGAGCGCGTGCGAAATTCCGGTCCGTCAGCACGCGCATTTTCTCTACGAGATTCAAGCCATCCTGTCCGAGATCGACGGCCTTAAAGCCGAGATAACAACACTCGATAGCCAAATTGGAATATTCGTTGTGGACGAAGAGAAAGTCCGGGCTCGTAAGTTATTGAAAACACGCATTCAAACGTTATTGGTGGACCTCACGCGCATTTCGACGCGAAATGAAACAAACAATAAATAAAAAACTAAATTTGCGAACCGTATGTGAATTTTTGAATTTGCGTGCTTGCGAAGTTCGTTATGCCTATACTTCCCACCACGGAAAAGCAAGGCGGGCCAGATCCGAAAGGAGACTGGCAGAAACAGATGGCTCGCCGACGCTATCAAAAAGGAAGTATTCGCAAACGCGGCAAGCGTAATCCGGCATGGGAGCTACAGTGGTGGGAAGATTACATAAAAGACGATGGGAGCATCGGACGGCGGCGCAAATCGGTGACGCTGGGTTTGGTCTCCGAATTGACACTGCGTCAAGCGAGGAAGCTCGCCGAAAACCGCCTACGTGCCCTGAATCAAGGGATTGTGACGCCGCAATCCACGATGAAGTTTATAGACTTCGTGGACCGGCATCTCATTCCGTTATTCTTTCCAACGCTCAAGCCATCCACACGGGCACGCTACCGCCAAACGCTAAACACACACCTATTACCTGCCTTTGGAGACTCTCGCCTCTGCGAAATCGGGACCGTCGATCTGCAACGTTTTGTGTTGCAGAAAATGGAAAGCGGTTTGGGTTGGGAATCAGCCAACCACTTCCGCAATTTGATGTCGAAGGTCTTCGAGATGGCGAGGCGATGGAACTTCTACTCCGGGAGCAATCCCGTGAGTGGGGTTTCGCTGCCGGAGAAAACTGCGGTGCGGGAAAAGCACGCATTGCAACCGGAACAGATTCCGCAACTGTTGGCTTTACTGAGAGAGCCCGTACGCACGATGGTTCTCTTGGGAATCTTGACGGGAATGCGGATCGGGGAAATCTTGGGGCTGCGCCGAAGGGACGTGCACTTTTCTTCCGGCCAGATTTGGATCGAGCAAGCCTACTATCGCGGCTCGCTCGGTTCCCCCAAGACCAAAGGCAGCAAACGCATACTTCCTCTGGCGAAGGACCTCGTAAATCCGCTCGTCCGGACATTCGAGCGGGCAGCACGAACAGGGGAAGACGACTTAGTATTTCAGACTCGCAACGGAACACCTTTCAGCGACACGAACCTGCTGCATCGGGACTTGAAACCGGCAGGGGCGGCGCTGGGAATGCCCTGGTTGAGTTGGCATACACTCAGGCGCACACATGCCACGCTGCTACAGGTGGTCGGGGCTTCTTTGCGGGATGCTCAAGCACAGTTAGGCCACAGCAAAATGTCCACTACCCTAGAGATCTATACCCTGCCTACGCCCGCGCATCTGCGGGAAGCGGTCGAGAATCTTTCGCAATTGGTGACGAATGGTGACGAATTCAACCAAATTGCGGGCGACGTTTCTGCCGTCACTCATTAGATTCAGTGAGATAAGTGGTAGGCCCGTGGGGACTCGAACCCCAGACCTCTACCGTGTCAAGGTAGCGCTCTAACCAACTGAGCTACGGGCCTAACGTTGCATTGGTGCAGGGAATTAAACTTTACCATAATTTTCGCGACGAATAATTCAGACAGGCGCACGCCCAGGATGCGCGGCGGCGCTTTCGTGCTACGGATTGGCGGGAGCCGCAGCAGGCGTTGTAACGGCGGGAGCAGATTGAGAAGAAGGCCGTCCGACGCGAATATCTTGCTCAGAAGGCAACTGCGAGGCGTCCCAACCGCCGCCCAGGGCTTCGATCAATTGAACGCTATCGGTCATTTGCTCCATGCGAAGATCTAGTGCGGTGCGTTCGTTGGTTAGCAGCGTTTGCTGCGCGGTGATCACGTTGAGATATGGATCGACGCCGACTTTGTAGCGATCTGTCGCGAGTGCGAGATTCTCGCGCGACGATTGGACTGCGGCATCTTGCTTCTGAATTTCGCCGACGAGAATGCGCAACGCCGCGAGACTATCTTCCACTTGTACGAAACCCGTAAGCACAGTTTGGCGGTAGACGGCGACGGTTTGGTCATACTGCGCCTGAGCTTGTTGCAGAACTCCTCTTCGCGCGCCGGCGTCGAAGAGCGTTTCGGCAAGTCCGGGGCCGACAGACCAGAAACGGCTGGGCCACGTAAACCAGCTTGCCGCCGACACGCTTTCAAAGCCGGCGGCCGCGCTCAGCGTGATCGTTGGATAGTATGCGGCCTTGGCCACGCCAATTTGGGCGTTGGCCTGAGCCATGCCGCGTTCCGCGGCGGCGATATCCGGGCGACGCTCGAGTAGTTCCGACGGCATCGCGGCGGGAATCGCCGGCGGATTCGATTCCAGCGTGCGGGCAGGCAACGAAAATTCCGCCGGCGGTTTACCTAGAAGCAGCGCGATGGCGTGTTCGTATTGGGCGCGCAGGATTCCGATGTCGGCAGCTTGTGCTTGCACAGTTTCCAATAGTGTTTCGGCTTGCTTGACGTCTTCGTTCGAGCTGAGGCCCGCATTGAAGCGCTCGTTCTCGATGTCGAACGAATCTTGATAGGCCTTCACGGTGTCGTTCAAGAGCTGCTGCTGAGCGTCTTGGGTGCGAATCGAAAAATAATCCACGGCGACTTCGGCTTGCGCCGTGAGGCGCACGTTTTGTAGATCAGCGGCGGAAGCTTGGGCCGCAAAGACACTAGCCCTCACGCCGTTTCGGATGCGGCCCCAGAAGTCCGGTTGCCACGACGCGTCAAACGGCAAGACGTATTCGGCGAATGTGCCGCTCTCAAGAAGACCGCTGGAACTACTGCTCGTGGACGATGTCCCCGTGGAACCTGTCGAACCAGACGTAGTGGGCGCGGCAACGGCAAATGGCTGGCGGGTATAGGTGATTGAAGGCTGTGTCGCTGCGCTTGGAAATAATTGCGCGCGGGCCTGCTTCACCATGGCGCGCGCGGAGAGAAAATTTGCCGCCGCGGCGGCGATGTTCTGGTTAGAGATGTCGACTTGGTCTTCGAGCGCGTTCAACTCCTGATCGTTGAACGTTTCCCACCATTTCCCGCGCGTTGCGGCGTCTTGAGGCTGCGCGACTTTCCAGTCTCCGGCTTCTTTAAAGGCCGGGGGCGTATCGACGGACGCTCTTTGATATTTCGGCCCGACATTGCAGCCGCTCAATGATAAGAATGTCGCGGCAATCACGACGGCGCGCGGGAACAAGTGCCTGCGCAAACCAAAAGTTTTCTTCTTGATTATCATTTCAGTCATTGGAGCCGTGCCCGCCCGCAAGGCCGGGCTCTTGCGCGGGATGCGAAGGACGAGCGCGATTCGAGCGGAAGAAAGTCGTGCGGTCCAGCACCCGTTCTTGAAATTCTTCGAGATACAAGTAAATTGCCGGCGTCACATACAGCGTGATGAACTGCGAAACGATCAATCCACCGGCGACTACGAGACCGAGCGGGCGGCGCGAAGCACCGTCGGCGCCAAAGCCAAGCGCGATCGGTACCACGCCCATCAGCGCCGCGAGTGTGGTCATCATGATGGGACGGAATCGTTCCATGCTGGCGTCGTGAATGGCCTGGTCGTCGGGAATTCCCTGCGCCACGCGCTGCTGGGCGAAGTCCACGATCAGAATTCCGTTCTTCTTCACGATTCCCATGAGCATGAACATTCCGATGAACGCGTACAGCGACGCTTCGGCGCCGAAAATCCATAAAGTTAAGAGGCCGCCGACCAGAGCTACCGGCAGGGATGACAACACCGTGATCGGATGCAAATAATTTTCGTAGAGGATCGCCAGAATCACGTACATCACGAAGACGGCCAGAAACATCAGGATCGTGAGGCTGCGCACGGTGTCCCGAAACGTGAGCGCTTCGCCTTGCAGCGAACCGCGCACGCCCGCGGGCAGCATCTGCTTGGCCGTGCTTTCAACGTAGTCGGTGGCCTGACCGATGGTGTAGCCGGGCTTCAAGTTGAAAAATAGCGTGACGGCGGGAAATTGATCGATGTGATTCACGGCTTGCGGACCGAGCGACGTGTGCCAACTGGTGACGGCACTTAGCGGAATCATGCGTTGCCCGTCGTCGCTTTTGATATAGAGCAGCGCCAAATTCTCGGGGTCCGAGCGATCGTTGTCGGCGACTTCGACGATCACCTCATATTGGTTGGTCGGCTTCTTGATCAGGTACACGTAGTTCTGTGAGTAGGCTTCGTGGATCAGGTTGAGGATTCGCGTTTCGGAAACGCCGTAGAGCTTGGCCTGGTCCCGAAGAACGTCCACCTGCAAGCTCGGCGTGTGATTGAACAGATCGGAGTTGACGAACAAAAATCCCGGGTACTGCATCATCTTCTGCTCGAATTGGCCGGCGGCGGCGTAAAGCTGTTCCTGATCGAATCCCGAAAGCGCGTATGCAAATTGGCCCTGAGTGTTGGCCGTGGCGCCGGTGGAGATTTCGAGCACTGGGTTTGGCTGTAGGAATGTGATTACACCGGGAACAGTCATCGCGGCTTTTCCCATAAGCTGCCCCGCGACTTCCGCGATCGGCGGCCGCTTGCTGGGGTCGTTCAAAAACGCGATCACGAAAGCCTGGTTCGACGGGAAAAATCCAGTGGCTCCGCTAATTGTGAAGGACATATCCACGGCGGGATTCGATTGCACGGCCTGGTCCACTTGCGCCTGATAACCGCGCATTTGCTCGGGCGACGAACCTTCCTGCGCGATCATCACGCCGCGAATGAATGAGCTATCGCCCACGGGAAGAAAGGCTTTGGGAACTATCATGAACAGGTAGACCGTGCCGGCAAGACAAATCACCCAGATCAGCGCGGATATCCAGCGCCGACGCAGGAAAAACCACAGAGTGCGCCCGTAGTAATCAAGCACGCGGTGCTCAAGGCGCAGGCTCGTGCGCTCCATCCATGTTTTCTTGGCGCCTTCGCCGCGCGCGGTCAGCAGACGAGAGCACATCAGTGGCGTAAGCGTGAGCGACACGATTCCGCTGGCGAAAATCGAAACGATAATGGTGATCGAAAACTCTCGGAAGATGCGTCCTACAAGGCCGGTCATGAACGCCAGCGGAATAAAAACGGCCGCGAGCGAGATCGTCATCGCGAGAATCGTGAAACTGATTTCCTTCGCTGATTCGAGCGTAGCCTCAAGCGCGCCCAAGCCCGTTTCCATCAGCCGCACCGTGTTCTCCAAAAACACGATGGCGTCGTCCACCAGGAATCCTATGGCGAGCGTCAGCGCCATGAGCGAGAGGTTGTCGAGGCTGTATCCCAGAATCTCCATCACGACGAAGGTCAGCAGCAATGAAAGAGGCAGCGCGACGGCTGGAATCAACGTGTCTCGAACGCGTCCCAAGAACACGAAAATTACGAGCACGACCAAAACGAACGCGATGGCCAGCGTCGTCTCAACATCCAGTACGCTGTGAACGATCGTCAGTGACCGATCGTAGATCGGCACGATCGCGACCGAGCTGGGCAATTGCGCCTGAACGGTCGGTAGAAGCGCGCGCACGGCCTTTGAAACTTCCACAGCGTTCGAGCCGGCACGGCGAAACACCGCAACGACGACGGTGGCCGAGGGCACGTGGTGCCCGCGCACCCAGAAATGCATATTGATGCGCTCGTCCGCAACGCTCTCGCGCGCCGTCGCAATATCTTTCAGATAAATCGGCGCGCCATTCACTTGTCCGACGATCAGCTGGTTGTACTGATCCGCTTCGGTCAGCTGCCCCTGCGTTTCAAGCAAGAACGTTCGGTGCGAGCCATCAAATTGCCCGGCCCCGGTATAGCTGGTGCCGTTGTGGATGGCGTTCACCAAATCATCGAGAGTGAGGTTGCGCGCCGCCATCGCCGAAGGATCGGCCTTAATGCGCACGGCCGATTGCGCACCGTACACGGCAATCTGGCTGACGCCCGGCAAAATACTGATGTGCTCGCCAACTTGCGTGCTGGCGTAATCCCACAGCTGCCCTTCGGTGACGCTATCGCTTGTGAGGCCGATGTACATCAGCGGCTGGTCGTTAGGATTGGTCTTGCTGAAAGTCGGGGGGCTCGGCAGATCGACTGGCAACTGCGCTTCGGCCTGAGAGATCGCAGCCTGCACGTCGGTCGCGGCAGCGTCAACGCTTTTTGATAGCGCAAACTGCAACGTGAAACTTGTGTGGCCCTGGCCGCTGCTCGACGTCACGAGTTCAAGCCCCGGGATTTGCATGAACTGGCGTTCGAGCGGCGTAGCCACGTTATTGGCCATGGTCTCCGGCGTCGCGCCCGGATAACCGACGCTCACTTGAATGACGGGATAGTCCACAGCCGGCAAGTCGTTCACCGGCAAGCCGATATATGCGAGCAGGCCAAACAGAATTGCGGATGCGGTCAGAACGACCGTCATCACCGGGCGGCGAATAAATGGTTCGGAGAAATTCACAACTACTGGCCTTCCGTATTGCCGGCGCCGGGCGCGCCGGACGAAGAAGCGGCGGCGGGCGGCGCGACGATTACCTTGCCGCCAGGAATGATTGCCAATTGCCCGGTGAGCACCACTCGCTCGCCGGCCGCGACGCCACTTGTCGCAACGACGTCATCACCCTGGCGCTGGCCGAGCGTTACGGGCCGTAATTCGGCCGTGTTGTCGGCGTGGATCACATAAACGAAGGGCCCTTTCTGGCTGATCTGCGTGGCCTCGTTCGGAATCAAGACGGCGTTCGCTTCGGTCGCCAAAATCAGCCTGACGTTTACAAACTGGCCGGCCCAAAAATGATGATCCGCATTCGCGACGGTGGCTCGCAAATTGATGGTGCCGGTTGCGTTTTGCACGGCGTTATCGACGAATGTGAGCGAGCCGGCGCGCGCAGTTTCGTCGGTGTCCGACGGGAGGCGCACCATAGCCTTTAACGTTCCGCGCGACATCTGCTTCCGCACGCTCGCCAGGTCCTGCTCAGTAATTGTGAAGTCCGCGTAGATCGGGTTGATCTGCTGAATGGAAAGCAGCGGCGTCATATTGGCTTGAACGATGTTGCCTACGTCCACCAGGCGGGCACCGGCGCGCCCATCGATCGGCGAGCGAATCGTGCAGTACTCTAAGCTGAGTTTGGCGTTTTCAACCGCAGCGTCGGCGGCCTGCACGCCAGCCTGGCCCACCTCGACCGCGTTCTTTTTCGTCTGGTAGTCGAGTTGCGAGACCGCGCGGGGATCGTTCAGCGATTGATACATTTTGTATTGCGAGTCGGCCAAGTCCAGCGCGGCTTTGCTCTGCGCGAGTTGCGCTGTGGCCGCATCGAGTTGCGCTTGGAATGGCCGTGGATCGATGACGAACAAGATCTGCCCTTTTTTCAGGTCGGCGCCGTCCGTGAATTTGCGCTCGGTAATGCGTCCCGCAACCTGTGGCATCACGGTGACGGATTCAAATGCGCCGCTTCTTCCGATTTCGTCGAGATAAATAGGCACGGTTGCGGGTTTCGCGACGGCCACAGTGACCAGCGTGGGAGGAAGTTGCGGCGGCCCTCCCGTTCCTTGCTGTTTGCCGCAACCTACGGCAGCCAGCGCCGCGACGATTAGAATTCCGATCGAAATTCGGCTTTTCATTCTCACGATTTCTCCGACGCCAAAGTTCTTAGACGCTCCGGGTATGCATTAGATAAATCGAACGCACGAATTGATTCAGGGGTTCAGCAATACTCCGAGATTTGACGGCCCGGCCAGACGCTACCAGATGCGGCAGCGCTCCGCTCCAGGCCGCACCATCGCATCGCCCGCCTGACATCCGTACGCCGAAGCGAACTCCGGAAGGTTTGACAGTGGGCCGATCACACGAAAACGGGGCAACGGGTGCGGGTCGGTATTCGTCAGAAGCCGCTCTCGCTCTGGCCGCGAATTCTCCGCCCAACTGTGCGCATAACTCAGATAAAACCGTTGGTCAGGCGTCATGCCGTCGATAGACGCCGTGCTCTTGCCGGCTTCGGCGGTCTCAAAAGCTATATGCGAAATTGTGAGACCTCCCAGATCCGCAATGCTCTCTCCTTCGACCAGCTTGCCGTTTTCGTGCAGGTCGCCGTCGACGACGAATGCGTCAAATTGACGGGCGACACAGTTGGCGCGAGCCTCGAAGTTCTTGTGATCCTCGGGCGTCCACCAGTCGCGCAGATTGCCCTGCGCGTCGAATTGGCTGCCCTGGTCGTCGAAGCCGTGCGTCATTTCGTGGCCGATGATCGAACCCATGCTTCCGTAATTGAGCGCATCGTCAGCGGCGGGATCGAAAAAAGGCGGCTGGAGTATTCCCGCAGGAAACACGATCTCGTTCATCGGTAGATTGTAATAGGCGTTGACGGTGGGCGGAGTTATATCCCACTCGTTCCGGTCGACGGGCTTGCCTATCTGCGCGAGATTCCGCCGAAACTCAAACGTTTCGCCGCGGAATGCATTCTCGATGTATGAATCGCGCGTCACTTGATAGGTCGAATAATCGCGCCACTTGTCAGGGTAACCGATCTTGAGCGTCATGGCGTCGAGCTTTGCCTCGGCTTGTTTGCGCGTTTCCGGCCCCATCCAGGTCAGCGTCTCCATGTCTGCACGCAACGTGGCGATCAAATTGTGCACCATTTGCAAGGCCGCGGCTTTCGCCTGCGGCGGGAACACCTTCTCGACGTATTTCTGGCCCAGGGCTTCGCCCAAATCGTGATCTGTAGCCGTGATGCAACGCCTCCAGCGCGGTCGAAGCTCTGTGGTGCCTTGCAGTGTTCGGCCGTAGAAATCGAAATTCTCGTTCACGAAGTTCGAGGACAGCAACGTTGCCGCGCCGTGAACCAAGTGCCAGCGCAAATACGTCTTCCAATCGACAAGCGGTACGTCCTGAAGCATCTGGTCGAGTTGCTGAAAAAATTTCGGCTGGCCTAGATTGACGGCTGCGATATCGGGGAAGCCGGTCTCGCGCAAATAATCCGCCCACACGAAATGTGTGGTCAGCGTCTGAAGTTCGGGCGGCGTCATGCGGTGGTAGTTCGCCGCGGGATCGCGCAACTCGACGGGCGTTGAAGAAGCCTGAGCGAGTTGCGTTTCCATGGTCATCACCGTCTTGGCTTCGGCGGCGGCCGCATCGGGCGCGTCGCCCAGTAGAACAAACATTCGTGCCACATGCGCGGCGTACTGATCGCGCATTTTCTGGGAAGCGGGGTCCGGGCGCAGGTAGTAGTCGCGATTGGGCATCCCCAATCCGCCTTGCCAGGCGACACCGATCACCTGCGTGCTGTCCTTGAAATCCTGCGTGGAACCAAACCCGAACATCGCGTCCACGCCAATGCTTTGCAGCCGCGTCGTCTCGGCTTCAAGGTCCGCCACGCTCGAAATCCTGGCGATGCGCTCTAGTTCGGGCTGAAGCGGCGAACTTCCAGCGGCCTCGATGCGCGCCTCGTCCATGCAGCTTCCATAGAAATCGCCTATCTTCTGTTCGACCGAACCGGGCGCGGCGTGCTTATCCTTCGCCGCGGCGTCCAGAATTTGGTGCAGAATTTCCTGGTTCCGATCGCCGATCACGTTGCCCTGCCCCCAGGAGGCGTAGGCGGGGGGCACAGGGTTGCGCGCGCGCCAGCCGCCAGTGGCGTACTGATAAAAGTCGGCGCACGGCTTGCAGGTCGTGTCCAGATCAGACAGGTCGAATCCACGACTCATCGAGCTGCTTGAGCGAACTGTGACGCCAGCCACAGCGCCGGCGAGAAAGATCCACGCCATAGCATATAACGCCACACTCAGAGGCCGCGGGGAACGCATGCGTAAGGGCTCCTGGGGAGTCTGTGGATTTCCCGGAAACGACAGCATACCGGCGCGCTTCGCGGTGTGTCAAACATTGCCCGCGAGCCACCTTGCCGCGCGCGGCGTCGTGAGAGAGTTTACGCGGGTGTGCCGCCGTCGTTCTTCTGGCCTTTTGTTGCTGCGTCCCTGTTGTCTCTGGCCCCTAGCGCCGCCACGGCATCCTCAATTTTCTTGGCGATCTCGTGCGGCTCGCCGACTTCCGGAAACTCGATGGGCTTACCGACGTAAACCTGCACGCGTCCCGGCCTGTTCCATCGCGTGCCGGCCATGCGAATTGCATACAGTCCTTCGACGCGCATCGGCAGCACTGGCAGACGCAGATCGTTCACGAGTAAGCCGATGCCGGGACGAAAAGTCTTCATCGTGCCATCGGGAGTCTCGTCGCCCTCGGGAAAGATCAGGATGCTATAGCCGCGCTCGGCCAGGCTGGCGGCGAATCGAAAGCTCTCGCGAAACAGCGCCGATTTCGGAAGCGGAAAAACATTGAAGAGCGCGTACATCAGGTAGTAGCCAGCCTGCCAGAGCCAGCGCCGGAAGAAAAACCACTCTTTCGGTGGATGCCTCTGCTTCACTAACCGCTCGCCCCACATCGCTACAGCCATCCGGTAACGCAGTCGCGGCGTGAGCGCCGCCATCACGAAGCCAACGTCGTAGTCCATCTGATGATTCGCGACGATTAGCAGCGGACCGCGCACGCCCCGCAGATTTCTTCTGCCGTACACGCGCGGGTGCGCCATCAAGTGCGTGGCAGGGTAGGTCAACATGTAATAGATCGCGGCGCGGATCCATGTGATCGGCCAGCGCTGGGGCCAACGTGAATATACGAATTGGGGTTTTTCGCTGAGCGGCGCCGATTCGCCAACCAGGCGCTGCAAATCCTCGACCGTGCGCGCCTCGGAAAATTTCGTCTGATCGAGTTCCACCTGATAACGGTCCTCGAGGGCGCCGATCAACTCGACGCGTTCAAGCGAATCAAGACTGAGTGTGTCGGTCGCGGCGTTGCCCGGCGCAGCAGCCGTACCGGAGGCACGAGCCCGGCCGACAAGTTTGTTCAGAATCGCTTGTGTCTCTTGCCCGCTCGGAGTTTGATTTTTCCCGGCGAGCGCCGCCTCGGCTGCGCGGCGAATGGTTGCGGCCTGAGGCTTCCCTGTCCCGGTGCGCGGAAAATCGTTTTCAGGCCAAACCCACCACCGGCGCATGCGCTGATATTCCGCAAGGGTCTGATTGGCGCGATCGACGATGGCAGCCGCGTCCGCTGAAGGATCGCGCAACAAAAGGACGGCAAACGGTTCGGCGTTCGCTCCTTCATTGAGTCCGAAAACCAGGCAATCGGCCACTTGGGGCTCGCGCCGCAGCGCCGCCTCCAAATCCGCGGGGTAGACGTTCATTCCCGCCGGAGTGACGATTGTATCCTTGCTGCGTCCCCGAAAATACAGACTGCCCTCGGCGTCAATCGATCCGAGATCTCCCGTGTGGTACCAACCTCCATCGCCGTCCGCCAGCGGGTGCATTCCCGTGG
Source organism: Candidatus Acidiferrales bacterium (assembly GCA_049790315.1). Taxonomy (GTDB): domain Bacteria; phylum Acidobacteriota; class Terriglobia; order Acidiferrales; family UBA7541; genus DASPOJ01. The sequence continues at coordinate 12,789 of JBAQYV010000082.1, forward strand.
CGTCCCAATAGCCGGCCGCAACACTCTTTCCGCGCACCAAAATCTCGCCCTTCTCGTCCAATTTAACTTCGCGCCCATCCAGAATTTTCCCGATCGAGCCGCGGCCAATCTTGAACGGATGATTCACGCTCACAAGCGAAGTCGTCTCCGTCAGCCCGTAACCTTGAATCACGGCAAAACCGAGGCGGTTCCAGAATTCCTCGGTTTCGGCGGGCAGCGCGGCACCGCCGCAAATAAACGACCAAAATTTCCAGCCGAAGCGCCGGTGAATTTTTCGGAATCGCCACATGTGCCAGATGAAACGCTCTTTCGCGGCTTCGGCATATTCGCGGTGAAACTTTTCGATCTTTCCGTCGGCTTCGATGTCGCGCTCGATCTTGGCCGCCAAGCTCTCGATCACGCGCGGCACGCCGATCAGTACACTGACGCGTTCGTCGTGAATCGTCCGCAGAATTTCCGCAGGGTTGAGAGATTCGCCGAACACAGTCGTGGCATTGATCGACGAAGGAACGAACACGCCCATGAACTGACCGAACACATGGCTCAGCGGCACGACGTTCAAGAAGCGCAGCGGGTGAAAGTACCGCTCGTATTTCTTGTATTTTTGGATCTCGAGTTCGAGGGGCTCGAGATTCGCCAGAATGTTGCCATGCGAAATCGCCACGCCCTTCGGCTCCGACGTGGTGCCGGAAGTAAACAAAATCTCGGCGATTGCCGCGCGATCGAGCGACGGCGATGGATAGGCGGCGCCCGAATGCCGTTCAATGTGCGCGGCCAAACCTTCCAGTTGGAGCACGGATATTGTGGCGCTCGTCGGCAAAGCTCGTTCGCTTGAGATCACCGCGCAGCGTGCCTGCACCTGGTCCGCGACGCGCGCTGCGAATTCCGGCGTGGCAGAATAATCCATGGGCACCGCGACCGCGCCCCGCAGCAGACACCCTGCAAACGCGGCCACCCATTCCGCCGAATTTGGGCCCCACAAGAAAACTCGATCGCCCGTGCCGACGCCGCGCTCTTCGAGCTCTCGGGCGAATCTCGCCGCGGTCTCTCCGATCTGCGCATAGGTCCAGCGGACGCGCCTGTAGCCTACCCGCTGGACGTAGGCGATTTCTTTTCCGCGAGCGGCGAATCCACCGACAAACTCCGCAAGTGATTGGCGACCCATATTCTTGGCGCGTTAGATTCCCACGTTTGCATAGAAGATAGATAGAACACAAATTCTGTACGCTGTAGATCCGGCCAGACGGTGGCGGTCCGGCGATAGGCGAGCCGACGGCGACGCGATTTTAGACGTCATCGTCTTTATTATCAGAGGTTTGGCTCCTGTGGGGCTGCCGAAAGCTGCCTGCGAATCTGGAGCATGGCCGTAGACTTCGGCGTCCAATCGTGTTATGATTAGTTGTTGTTTGTTTCTCTTGTGTTCGTTCTGACTGCTCCAACGGCTGCGAGTCCAAGGGTCGCGTTCGATATCATCAAGCTTCCCAAGAGCTTACAGGCCGTTAGCGCTTCGGGCCTCTAGCAAGACAGGAGCACTTCCGGCGGACCCGCCGGGCGCGCTTCTCCCAAGATCAGCCTTCCCGCTATTCCGGTGCCTTTAAGGCTGGCACCGCCACCAAGGAGGTAGTTGTGCAGGTTCTAGCCACAGGACAATGCATCAAGCATGAGATCTACGGCCTCGGCACGATCACTGACTCCGATTCCGAACGAACCACGATCGACTTCGACGCGCACGGCACGAAGAAATTCGTCACCACGTTGATGACGGCCGAGTTGATCGGCGAAGCGCCCACGAAGCCCGTGCGCCCCAAGCGTCGGTCCCGCCGCGCAGTTGCCGCGGTCGCGGCCGCCGCACGCAGCTAAGCTCGCTCGCCCCTGTGAATTTTTCGCCAAGTAATCCTCACGGGGAAGGGTGTGTCCGTTTAGCGCACTGAATTATATTTCTTAGCTCGCGGGTGTTGCCGGAACAGCAGGCGCAGCGGGCTTCGCAGCGGACGGCGCTGCTGGCGCTTTTTGCATACTTATGATCTTCTGCTGGATAGTATCCATTCCTGCCGGCACCATCTTCATCTCCTTGAATTTTTGGAAGTCGCCCAGCACCGTATTTGCGAACGTCATGCCGCTTTCAGGAAGCACGCGGTTGGGGTCGCTGAAATAGAGAGTCTCCGCCTGTTGCAGTTGACCCGTGAACAAGTAAGCGTGCGCCAAGTTCACCCTCATCCAATCCTGCGTCGGGTCCATCTTCAGTAGAGCCTTCGCATCATTCAAGGCTTCCGGATATTGCTTCGCCAGAAGTTCCGCCCACGCCAGATTCCCGTACGTGTTATCCAGTTGCGTCTGTAGTTTAGTTTTCATTGCGGGGTCGGATGCGGTTGCCAAGGCATTCTGGAGCTCGTGCAACTCGTCGGCATAGGTCTTCTGCGCCCCGTCATAGTCGGCGGCGTTGCCATCCTGCTCGCTGGCCAGACCATCGAACGCTACCCACAAGTCGTCGTAGTACTGCGGATCGCCGGCCACAGCTTTTTGGGCTGTCGCAATCGCTGTGCGATCGAACTGCACCGCTTGCCGCGGCTGATTCAGTGCGTCCGCGATTATGCCCTGGTGATCTTCCGCGTCCGCAAGATGGTCTTCGGACTTGGCATTGTCGTGCTGACGGATTAAGTCTTGTGCGGCCTGCGCGCTCTGCTGAAAAGCTTGTGCGGCATTGGGATAGTCCGCTTCATCTTCGTAGAACAGTCCAAGTTGCTCGTACGTGTACCACGGATCGTCATCGTACGCTGGATCGGCAGCCGCCTTCTTGCCGGCGTTGAGAGCTGCGTCATAGTATTGCAAAGCCCGTTGGGTTTCTTTCTGGTCGTACGATGTGACGCCCATCTGCAAGTCCGCGCTTTGAACATCGTCTTCCGATTTTCCGTAATCGTGCACGCGGACCAAGTCCTGCGCCGCCTGCAAACTCTGCTGAAAAGCTTTAGACGCGTCCGCATAGTCCTTCTCGCCCTGGTACAACAAGCCGATTTGATTGTAGAGCGCATAGAGAAGCGAGTAGGACCGCTCGCTTTTCTTGTCCGCGGCTTTCCCTTTGTTGGCGTAGTTCACTCCGGCCTGATAATCCTTGATGGCGCCGGCCAGCGCCGTTTTGTCGGTCTTGACCTGCAGACCTTTGGCGAAGCCGCTCATCAGCAAGCCGAAGGCTTGGTCCTGATTGGCCTGCGCTTTGTTTCCAAGCTCGCTGGCCATTTTTGAAAAAAAGGTGTTTGTGCTGTCAAAAAACGGCGAAAGTTTCTGCATCATGTCCGGATCGTTGCTGATCTGCTGGAAAACGGCAAACGTGGAATCGTTGACATATCCCGCCGCTGCGCTGGCGATGGCCTTGGTCTGGCGTTCCTCGCGAACTGCGTACAGCGTCAAGCCCAGCAGCACCAGGCATACGGGGACCGCGATGCGTGCCACACGGATCACGCCGCGGCGATAGGCGGCTTTCTGCCGTGCGATTTCGTCGAGCGGCAAATTCGAGCGCACCCACTCGCGATCGAAGACCCGGAAATAAATGCGGTTGCGGACGAACAGAAAACCTTCGCGAACCCGAATAATTCCCGAAAGACGCAGCACGGAAATCAGCGGGTGCGCGGGGTCGTCGCGCAAGCGATCGTGCTTGCGGACACGATCGTAGAGCATCAGCAGCGCGGCGTGATCGGTCTCGCTGCGCAGAATCCGATCACGCACGAACAGCAAATTGTCGTCGCGCTCGCGCGCCCGAGCCGAAAGGAACAGATCCTCGCAGACACGGTCCACGCCGGCAACACTATCCACCGTGGCATCTTGAGCCACAGCCAGGCACATTCGCTGGGTCATGTACGGGTGCCCGCCGGTCCAATACATGATTCGCTGCAGCAGCATCCGCCCGATTTTTTCATCCGCACGGCCCAGCCCTGGCAGAAGGGTTTGCGCTTCAGCTTCGGTGAAGTCCGCCAAATCGATGCGCGTGCCGACGTTGAACGGAGTCGTGCGCGCGTCCTGAATCAAATCTGAAGGCGTGGCCACCCCGATCAAGCAGAAAGTAAGGCGTCGCAGCTCGGGATCTTCGGCGCGGCGATTGTAAAGCTCGCGAATCGACGCAAAAAATTCATCGGTCACAAACGGCACGCTGCGAGTGGCATCGATCTCATCGACGAAAATAACCACGCGCTCGCTCAGCCGCTCCAGTACAACCTCGCGCAGCGCATGCGCCCAGCGCTCAAGAGGCGATGACTCCGCGTGCGCCGCCCAGAATTCCTCAATCTCTTTCTTCAAGCCAAACTGCTGCGCGGCTCTCGTAATGAGCCCGCGATACCACTGTTCGGGAGTGAGATTCTGGCCAAGCGCGGTTAAGTCGAGCACCGCGACGCGCGTATCGCCTTGCGCGCGCAAAGCCACCGCCGCGCGTACCATCAGCGACGATTTACCCATCTGCCGGGAAGTCAGGACGTAGCAGAATTGACCGCCACGCAATGCCGAAAGCAGCTCCTCGTCGGCATGGCGTCGCACATAACTTGCGGCATCGCGTCCGAGCGTTCCTCCAACGACAAAGAATTCGCTTCCGGTCGTGTCGGTCACAGGGCCACCTTTCCAGCAGCGTCACAAGCGTCCGCGCGTGGCCACTTACTGTATTGCGCCCGCGGCTACGTCAAATGTCGAAGCAGAAATTTCCTGTACAACTCGCAGCGGGGCATCACTTCGTTGGACGATGCACCCGTCATCACGCCGGCACTCCGCAGCCGTACGAAGTCGTCCATTGAAATGGAAGCCTTGGCCCCAGCCGCCCCGAGCACTTGCCGCACCGCTTCGGTCAACGCAGTGTTTTTCGCCAGTGTCACCAAAATCCTGCGTAAATGGTCGCCGAAAGGCCCTTCGTCCTGATCCGCAACGTTCTCGAACGCCTCAAGCGATCCCGCGTCACCCGCGCTCGGCGCGAGCGCCTTCAGCTCCTGTAGCCCCCTCCGCACGAGGTAAGGACTGCCGCCGACGAGCGCAAAAAATCGTTGGATTTCCGCCGGCGATTTCAGCGGCATTCCGTATCGCCGGTTGAGTTCCGCGACTTCCTCGATTCCAAAATCGCGCAACTCAATCTTGGTGCCAACATTGAACGGCGATTGGTTGATGTCTTTGATAAATAGATATGCTTCGGTGGCATAGACGATCACCATGCTTAGTCGCGTCCATGGACCATCCGGATTGAGCATGCGATCGTTATGCCACGAACGGAAAAGTCCAAATACTTCGCTCGCGAATTCGCTGGTGAACAATCGATCCACTTCGTCCATGCCCCACACCAGCGATTGCGGAACACCTTCCAGCACGGTTTCGAGAAACGCCGCAAAATTGTCGTTGGCGGAATCCTCGGCGCGCCACGCTTCGTCGAGCCGGATTTTGAGACTGAGTTTCTTGATCATCTGTTTCATCAGAGCCCGATAGAACTTGTCGATACTCGAAAGATCATCGGTGTTGAGCGTCTGGAAATCCGTAGTCACCACGGTGGCGCCGGCCGCGCGCGCCTGTTGCAATCCGCGCGCCAGGAGCGACGTTTTGCCCATCTGGCGCGCGCCCTTTACCAGCACAACGCACGTTCGGCGATCGATGGCCTTGCGGAATTCCGCATCCGTGGGCCGCTCGATGTAATACTCGGAATCGAGAGGCACAGCTCCGCCGGCTGGCTCCGGTTCCTTCAGTACTGGAGCTGGGTCCCGCAGCGAGGCCGCGAGCTCGGCGACGAGGCGCACGTTGTCCTGCGGTTCGGTCCACGCCAGATGCGGCGACGCATTCAGAATGCCGCCGAGCGGTTCGGTGAGCGCGTCCGAGTAGGCCAAACGCACGGGAAGCAAACGTGGTTTTCCTTTCTGCAGATCGGCTGCGCCGTGCGCCGTCTCTACCTCCCACTCCATCATCTCGCTCGACGCCGAGGCCGCCGAGATGAGCGGGATTACTGCATCGGAAGCGCGTATCTGCTTCTCGACCTCGAGCAGCCATTCGGTGCCTTTTTGCGTGTGTCGATCGACGAACACCTGGTGCCCTTGCGCGTTCAATTGATCCTCAAGCCAGCGCGTCAGCGCTTCGTCTGGCTGGGCGTTTCTCTTGTACAAAATCGCCAGGTGAAGCCCGCCACCGGCAGGCGAAGCGCTTACCGCAGCAGCTGCGGCGTGCGGAAACGGAGCGCTCGGAATCGCCGCCGGGAACGCAGTCGTTGGCGGGACCGGAGTCTTTGTCGTGCTTGGATGTGTGATTGCGCTGGCGGGATTTGGAAAGCTTGTGAAAGATTCGCTCGCTCGAAACGCGCCGGGCAGAACTTCCAAATCGGTCCCGAGACCTCCGGCCTTCAGTCCCGCCACGATTCGCGGCACCACCGCCGATGCGCCAGCGAGTCCGATCGCGACGCCGCTCGATGCGCCCATGATTTGTCCCCACTCGCGAATCTGGTCGGAGGTGCGCTGACGCGCCTCGAATTCGTCGTGGGACATTTGATAGAGAACGGGGATTTTTTTCTTTCGCGATTTGTACGCACGTACCGCTTCGGCCGTGATTTCATCCGGTCCATCGCACGAGTGTGGAGAGATCAGCAGCAGAAACGCATCGCACCGATCGATAGCCTTGCTGATTTCCACCAGGTAGGAAGCGCCCGAGGGGCAATCGCGCTGGTAATACCACGTGCTATAGCCCGCGGCCTCAAGGCCTCGCGCCAATTCCTGCGCAACGTCTCCGTCCTCTTCAACATAGCTGACAAAAACTTTTCGCTCGACTGGTAATTCCATTTTGGGGTCCCGTGATCGGACTTAGAGTCTAACGTGATCGATATTTTCCAGCAAAGTTGGTGCGGCTGCAAATAAGCACTTGATCGACAGCCCCGCCGCACGTTAATGCGCGGGTGCGGGTTGCGCTGTCGGCGGCAGGATGCCGTTCAGCCGCAGATAGCTCGCCTGCGCGCTGTAGTGATCGGCCCAATCGTTCGTGATCGAAATCATCGCGCCCGCGATCGTATTGGGGCGATTGCCGAACAGCACAATCGACTGGCCGAGTTTTGAATCATCCACCGTCGCCAGCGCCGTCGTACAGTAATCGAACGAAGCTTTTAGGCCTGCAACCAATTGGTCCTTCGGATCCGTGTCGGCCAGCTTCAAGTCGGGCGCGGGAGTGCCTGAGATTTTCGAGCAAAGAAATGTGTTGGAAGTGGCGATGTGCGCTGTCAGGTGCGCGAAAGTCATCTGTTGCGGCGTCGGAGAATATGTGAATTTCTCGGCGGGCATGGAATCGGCTGCCGCGATCATGATCTTGCTATAGCGCGCGAGTTGCTGCTTGATGTTTGAGCTCACCGGATTAGGTACCGGCTGATTGCTTTGATCTTGCGCGAGGCCTGCGGTGGGAATCAGCAGCAGGACGAACGCGGCCCATGCCAAACGCTTCATGTTATTTTCTCCCCGACTCGGATTCTTTGCGGAACGTCGGAAGCATAGTCCCGCGCCGAACTGTTCACAAGCAGCGCTGTGTGGCCCTGCCGTTCGGCGACGGCTCGCCCGCGTGTCCCCGCGCACCTCGATCGGCTTGCAACAAAGCCACTATCCCTAGTGGCTTTTTTCTTGACACCACAAGTGCGTCGCCCCACAATCCCAGCGGCGTTCTCGCCCGCACCGGGTCCTGGTGGGATGATCGGGCGGACCGCCTGGAGGCGCCGTGCAATACCTTCCGGGTTGGACCGTGCAATGCATCAATGCTGATTGCCTGGCTCGCGGGCATTGGCTCCGCGTGAATTCTTCCGGTCCCGATTCATGCAGCAATTGCGGCTCGCCGTTGCACAATGTACCGCCGCCGCTCGGCCCGCGTTTGCGCCTGCGTCCCAGGTCGCTCGGTATGTATCGGCCCACACGCCGGCCGCGATAACCCTCGCCGGCTCTCGTAATGTACCGCCGCCGCGGTGGTTGAACCTCCGCGGGCGCCGTGTTAGCCTCGCGCTTGCCTCCGCCCCTTCGTTGTTCCTGGGTGTCTGAACGCTGTGGCCACGTCGACCACAAAACTCGATCCTCACTCCGTACAAGTCCGATTGCTCGAAGTCGTTCGAGGCTTGCTCGGCGAGCTGGGCAATTCGCGCGCCGAACAGAATGTTTACATCGGATCGCACCTCGAACGCGATCTCGGCCTCGGCAGCCTCGAGCGCGTTGAGTTGCTAGTGCGCGTGGAACGCGTGCTTGGTGTGCGCCTTCCGGATCGCGTTATGGCGCAAGCGGAAACACTTTCCGATGTAGCGACTGCGCTCGTTTCGGCGGATTTCGCTGCGACGCTCGACACGCACCGCGCGGAGCCGGTTTCCACTCCGCTTCAACCGCAACCGGGTACCGCAACCGCGGTGAGCACACCGAAATTCGAGACGTTACAACAAGCTCTGTCGCATCGAGGCCGCGCTGAGGCCACGCGTGCACATCTCATCTTTTGGGCCGATGCGTCCAGCGAATCACCCCACGCGTCCGCCACAACCGTTACCTTCGGTGATCTTTACGAAGGCGCCCATCGTTTCGCCGTCGAACTCGCGCATCGCGGCGTTTCTCCCGGAGACGTCGTTTCACTGATGCTCCCGACGTCTCCGGAATTCTTCTTCGCATTTGCCGGCGTTCTGCTCGCCGGCGCGGTCCCTACGCCAATTTATCCGCCCATTCGCGCCGATCGCATCGAAGAGTACGCCGACCGGCAATCGGCGATTCTGTCGAACGCACAAGCCAAGCTTCTGGTGACGTTTCGCGAAGCTGCTGGTATCGCGCGCCTGCTTCGCCCGCGCATCCCGTCGCTTGATGGCGTGGTGACGGCCGCGGAATTGCTCGCCGAGCGCAGTTCCGATTTACCTCTACCCGGTCTCGGTCATGGTGACGATATCGCGCTGCTGCAATACACATCGGGATCGACCGGCGACCCTAAGGGCGTCACGCTAAGCCACAATAATCTTGTCGCGAACATTCGCGCTCTCGGCGAAGCCCTCGATGTGCGTCCGAACGACGTCGGTGTGAGCTGGCTGCCGCTATACCACGATATGGGCTTGATTGGTGCGTGGCTCGGGCCGCTCTGCTTCGGCATTCCGGTTGTTGTTATGTCGCCACTCGAATTCCTAACGCGTCCTGAGCGCTGGCTCTGGGCGCTGCATCGCTACCGCGGCACGCTGAGCGCCGCGCCAAATTTTGCCTACGAACTTTGCGTGAGCAAGACGCACGAGCGTGACCTGAATGGATTGGACTTGAGTTCGTGGCGCGCGGCTCTCAACGGCGCCGAGCCCGTGTTGCCCGAAACGCTCGATCGCTTCGCCGAGCGATTCGCGCGCTACGGTTTTCGCCGCGAAGCGCTCACACCGGTCTACGGCCTTGCCGAAGCCTCGCTCGGCGTCACATTCCCGTCGCTTGGCCGAGGACCGCGCGTGGATCGCATTGATCGCAAGATCTTGGAGGAAACGGGGCGGGCCGTTTCTGTCGCAGCTTCTGCCGTTCAAGGCGTTACTGACGCGAATGATTCCGCAAGCGTGTCGTTCGTGTGCGTCGGCCGGCCTGTCGCCAGTTGCGAAGTCCGCATCGTCGCCGATGCTAGCGATCAGCCCGACGTTGAACAAGGCCGCGACGCCGGGGAACGTCGCGAAGGACAACTGTGGTTCCGCGGCTCTTCCGCCACGCGCGGCTACTATCGCAATCCCGAGGCGACCGCGGGCCTCTTTCCTCTCGGCGCCGCCGCAGGCTGGGTCAACTCCGGCGATCGCGCGTATCGCGCCGATGGCGAGTACTACATCACGGGCCGCACGAAAGACATCATCGTCAAAGCGGGCCGGAATCTTTATCCGCACGAAATCGAAAATGCCGTTGCGAATGTCGCCGGCGTGCGGCGAGGATGCGTGGTGGCTTTCGGTATCAAAGATGCCGCGAGCGGAACTGAACGCCTGGTGGTAGTCGCGGAAACCCGCGAGCGCTCGTCCGCGGTGCGGGAGAAACTCGCCGCCGCCATCACCCAGCAGGTGGCCCGCGCTGTCGGCGTGCCTCCCGACACAGTCTTGACTGTGCCGCCGCACAGCATCCCGAAAACTTCCAGCGGAAAATTGCGCCGCGATGGCACAAAACAGCTTTACCAAGCCGGAGTCTGTGGCGCGCCAAGCAGCCCGCCATGGTTGCAGGTCGCGCGTCTCGCGCTGAAGGGTTTCGCGCGCACTGCGTTTCGCATCGCGCGAAGCGTACCTGAGAAACTTTACGGCGTTTACGCAGCCGTGGTCTTCGGCATAATCATGGTGCCGGCGTGGGTGATCGTGCTTCCCGTGCGCAACCGCAAATTCGTAGCTGGCGTCGCCGTCGGGTTCCTACGCCTGTGCTTCCTGTTGATCGGAAGCCCGATTCGCGTTTCCGGACGACGCGAGCATCTCGCAGTTCCGGGCGGCTACGTCCTCGTGAGCAACCATGCAAGCTACATGGACGTGCTCGTGCTCATGGCCGGACTCGGCACGGACTTCCACATCGTCTCTAAGAGTGAAGTTCGCAAAATGCCCGTCATCGGGACATTCCTTCATAAGCTCGACCACTTCTGGTTTGACCGCGGCGATTCCCAAGCGCGTCTGCGCCAAGCCGGGCAAATCGAACAGGCGCTACGCGAGGGAGAATCCGTCTACGTCTTCCCCGAAGGCACGTTCACCCCGCAGGTCGGCGTGCGCCCGTTTCAATTAGGCGCGTTCCAAGCGGCCGTGCGTGCCGGCCACGCCGTCGTCCCGATTGCGCTCTGCGGCACGCGCCGTTTTCTGCGCGACGATACCTACCTGCCGCGTCCCACGCGACTTGAGATTCGCGTCGGTCCCCCAATCCAACCGCACCCCACCGAAGCAGCGCTGTCCTGGCAGGAAATCCTTCGTTTGCGCGACACCGCCCGAGACTGGATCGCCCGGGAAGCCGGGGAACCCCTCCTATAGCATCCGATGCTGATAGTCGCGTGCCGAGGAGGTAGCACTGACGGCCACCCCTACTCGGTTGCCATAGACTTAAGCGGATTTAGTACGGGGCTCGGTATCCTGAGGCCAACCCGCCGCATCTTAGCCTGTGTAAAAGTTCCCTCACGTCAGGGAAGAGGGAGGATGCAAGCTTATGAATCGCCACCATTTAGAGGTCGTGGGAGTTCGGTATACAGGTTGGGCAGCCCTTAATCGGGACCCGCAGGAAGACGCAATCGAGTTCGTGTGCCCCCACTGCGGGCAGCACGGAGAGAAGGCGGCACGACGACCGCGTGCGCAATATCATTTTACCGACGGCTTTTTGCAGGACGTTCAGGGAGAGCAGACCACCTGCCGGAGCTGCAAATCTGCTCTGCACGTTTCTCCCGTTGTGATGCTGCACGATCAAGACGAAAAGCGGCGCTTTGAGGCCGTTTTCGCCGAGGATCTGGCCGTCGCCAGCTAAATTCCCCCCACCGCAAGGTACGCAGAATAAAACGGGCCGGCTCTCATCGGGCCGGCCCGTTCTGCGTTTCAACACGGATTTGCTTGCAGTTCTACCAGGGACGAGCATTACAGCTAATGCGCGCCTTGGCCAATTCGTCGCGATCATGCCTGGCTTCCCAGCTGTTATAACCGTGGCGCTGAATCGCCTCGCGCAGCTTCCATTCCCGCGTCTGGATTTTGTGATAGCAATCATCGGCGCGGGCCGACATCGTTGCACCGCCCAGTGCCACAAAGGTTGCAATTAGCGCAGCAGCGAGTGCGGTCTTCCTGAAGAGCCTTTTCGCGTACATGAAGCACCTCCTCAGCGGTTGCCGAACTACGGCAGCGGCCCGGGTTTCGTCCAGTCCTGGGTCGGGCTTCGCACTAAAAGGGATGAGTTAACCGCCGCTCGGGTTGTCTTTCCAATTTGCGCTTTTGTCGCGGTCTCGACACCAGTCGGATTCGGCTGCGGCGCTATTCGGTGAGAAGGGTATCCGGCGTCATGTGGTACATCTCGAGCCCCTGTCGGATTCGATCGAAGGCCTGATCCACGGTGTCGGCAAATTCGAGCAGATGAAATTCCTTTTCATTGATGGTCCCGCTCCGCAGCATGTGTTTCCAGTTCAAGACCTTGTCCCAATACTTCCGCCCGTAGATCAGGATCAAATTGCGCCGCTGCAGTTTTCCGGTTTGCATCAGCGTGAGCATCTCCCAGAGTTCGTCCATCGTGCCGAACCCGCCAGGAAAAACGATCAGCGCTTTGGCCAGTTGCGCAAACCACAATTTGCGCATGAAAAAATAGTGGAACATGAAACTGAGTTCCGGACTGATATATCCGTTGGGCCATTGTTCGTGAGGTAGCTCGATGCTCAGGCCGATGGATTTTCCTCCGGCCTCGGCCGCGCCGCGGTTGGCAGCCTCCATGATGCCGGGTCCTCCGCCCGAGCAAATCACGAACCGCCGCGGCCGTTCGCCCAGCGTCATTGACCACGTCGTCAGTCGATGCGCCAGCTCGCGCGCTTCTTCGTAGTAGCGCGACATTTCGAGCGTGGCCTGGCCCCGGCCTATCGCCGCGCGGTGCTCCGCGGTGCGGCTTCCCGCACGAACTCCCTTCAACCGCTTCAACTCCCGCAACGCCCTCTCCCGCGGCTGGATTCGAGCCGATCCGAAAATCACGATCGTGTCGCCCACGCCTTCGTGGCGCAGCCTAACGAGCGGATCGAGGTATTCAGAAACGATGCGCACCGGCCGCGCGGCCATGCTTTCAATAAATTCCTGGTCGCGATACGCAGCTTGCGGCGCGGCACCGTGGCGTTTGATCGGCATGTATCCTCCGGGTGGCGGCGACAAGACGGCCGCCGGGCAACGCATCATTCTACCCGTCCGTCTCCGGCTGGCAAACGTTGCGCGTCAACGTTAAAGCGCCATAAGGCATCAAATCCGGTAGACTGGAGCCTATGAGATATCTTGCGAAATTCGCCCTCGCGCTTGGCAGTCTTACGCTTGTCTCCGCGCCGGCTTTTGCGCAGTCCGGAACCGGTCCTGCGCAGCCCCTCCCGGCGGCGCCGGCCCCGCAAGCCCCCACAACTGCGCCCAGGCGGCAGGCCAGCATCGGCGTCGAGACAAAAGAAGTCACGACGCCGGTCACCGTGAAAGATTCGAAGGGCGAGCTGGTGTTGGATCTCACCGCGAAAAATTTCCGGGTCTTCGACAACGGTGTCGAGCAGACCATAGACTCAGTCGACCAGGGTGGCGATCCTGTGTCGGCCGTGCTGGTTTTTGAAACAAGCTCCCGCGTCACGCCCTTGCTGCCCGCGATCCGGAAATCGGGCATTCTTTTCACGCAGGACGTCCTCGGGCCCACCGGCGACGCTGCTGTTTTGGGTTACAACGACAGCGTGGATCATTTGCTGGGATTCACAAGCGATCACGATCAAATCGAAAAAGCGGTCACCAACCTCGCGCCGGGCACGTCGGGCGTAAAACTCTACGACGCTATGGCTGGGGCGCTGCACTTGCTTCTTGTGCGGCCTGACACGCGGCGCCGCGTCATGATCGTGATCGGCGAAGCGGTTGACACTGGAAGCGAAGCCAAGCTCGGGCAGATTCTTCGCGACGCGCAGGCCAACGACATCACGATCTTCACCGTTGGACTTTCTTCGACCCAGGCAACGACGCGCGGGGCCGAGACGAGCGGCGCGCCGCCGTCAGCCACGCCCCCCGGCATTATCGGCGGTCCCACAATTCCCGGCGAAGCTCCTATACCGCAAATGCAACAAGCCGGCGCGAATCCCGCCGACGGCGACGCAAACCTGATGAACGTAGTGATGTGGGCTGTAACGCATGCCAAGGCCGTCGTGAAGGAACGTCCACTTGAGGTTGCGACCGCGGCGACCGGCGGAATCTACCAATCCACTTTCCGCGACCACTCCATCGAGGATGCCATCGATCAGATCGGCGCCGAACTGCACGGCCAATACATGCTCGCTTACCAGCCATCCGCCACGACGCAATACGGCTATCACGAAATTGAAGTTCGTGTAACGCGTCCGAATTTGAGCGTCCGCGCCCGCCCGGGCTACTACCTGACGGCGCCTGGCGGCTGATTTTCTGCGGTGGACCGGCGCCAGCGCGTTGCGGCGACGGTTGCGTGGGGATTTACGACCGCGGTTCTTCAGTTCTTACTTAGGCTTTTCCCGGTTCCTTCTCCGCAGCGTCTTCTTCCAACAGCACCGCGGCGGCGGCGATCTTGTCGCCTTCTTCCAAACGCAATAGCCGCACGCCCTGCGTCGAGCGGCCGGCCTCACGGATTTCGTTCGCGTGCACGCGAATCACCTTACCCACCGAAGTGATGATCATCACGTCGGATTCTTCGGTCACTTGCAGCGCCGCGACCAC
>JBAQYV010000083.1:0-10457 GCA_049790315.1 Candidatus Acidiferrales bacterium
GTGTCGGAAGTCCACGCCTGATAATTTGGATTTCGAGCGTTATGTGCGCAGCCGCCAAATGTCTAAGCCGGAAACGGTTTTCCGCACCGCCGATTGGCTCGACCTCGCGATGTTGACCTGCGAAGTCGAACCCACCGAGCACCGGCGATGCCGCGCGCCCAGCCCAAGGTATCTGTTCGAATGCTCACATAGTAATTGACAGTTGTATACATATGTGCTATCCTGGCTTATGTTCGTTCCCACCAAATCGAATTTTCAGTCGCCTCGGTTCCTCGCGGAGCCGGATGATGATTCGTCGACCTGCAATAATCTTCACGCCCGCACTCGCCAACCAACGCTCTCGCCGGGTGTGCAATTACTGCCGCGATTTTCGCGTCCGCATCTACTTTGTTTTCAGCACTTTTGCAAAAGAGTGCGCAACCCATTCATAACAGGCATTTTTAACTCGCTGTCTTTTCAAGCGCGTGCGCACTCTTTGGCTGCAAGCCACGCATTTTCAACACTTTTGCAAAATGCACCGGGGGGTGTATACCCCCTCAAATTATCTTTCTTGTTTTCAGAGGAATGCGGCGGCCCAGTTTGCAAAAAAGCGCGGAATATCAGGAGGGAGCACCGTAGCAAAACCATTTCGACGCACGCCTTATCAGCGGAATCTCTACGCCAATCGGACCAAAAGCGCTTTCAATTCCGCGGGATCGTCGATGGGAGGTTGGCAAGACGTGCCAACGCAGACCGTTGCTCGGCTGACGTCGGCGTTAAGGTGGGGCAAAGTTTCGGCAAGCGCCGGCGGAAGCGCCGCAGCAGTCGCACTGTCTGGTAAAACGCGCAGTGCGACTTTGCCGAAGCGATACGAAGCGTTGGCAACGCGTTCCAGTTGCTGCGCCGAGTGATGGAGGGCCGGCCCCGTGATCACGATTTGCAAAGCGCCACGTTCATGCAGCAGCGCGGCAAGTCCGTAAGTTGCGGCGTGCAGACCGTAATCCGGCGCGATCTTGGCGAAGGCGTTCAGCGTCGCCGTGCTGTGGAAGAGATATCGCTTATCGCCGGTGAATTCGTAGAGCCGGTCCAGCAGAATCGCCGCCGCCGCATTGCCGCCCGGCGTAGGCGAATCTTGAAATGGTTTTCGGCGCACATCGAGCCCGCCGAGCGGAGCCGCCGCCGCGGAGCGGTCGAAAAATCCGCCACCAGCGGCATCGGCGAATTGCGCGATCATCACGTCCGCCCCGCGCCGAGCGGCGTCGAAGTAGCGCGGAATCAGCGTGAGTTCGTACGCGTCAAGAAGCGCAGCGGCGGTGCAAACTTGGTCGTCGAGCGAGCCATCAAGCCTCGGGCCGCCGCCGAAGCGATGCGCGAAGCCACGCTCCGCGTCCCAGGTTTCGTCGAGGATGCGATCGAGAGTACGCAGCGCGAATTGTCCAGCGCGCTGGCCTTGCTCGTTTCCGAGCACGCGCGCAGCTTCGAGGAACGCCGAGCAGAACATCGCGTTCCACGAAACGTAGCACGTCGTATCGACAAACGGTGCCGCGCGCTTTTCGCGCACCGCGAGCAGTTTCTGTTTCGCGGACGCCAGCAATTCCGCAACTCGCGGTTCGGCAAGATTTAGTTCGCGCGCGATCTCAGCGGGTTCCGCGGCGCGGCACAGCGTGTTTTTCAACGGATTGTGATGCATCTGTCCGACCGGCTCGACGCCGTAGAAAAGTTCCGCCACGCGCGCTTCATCGGCATCGAGCGCCGCGCGCAGCTCTTCGAGCGTCCACGTGAAGTAGTCGCCGTCGTCGTCGAGTGTTTGATCGGCGTCCTGGCTGGCGTAGAAGCCGCCATGTTCTTGATCGGAAAGCGTGGTCGTAACCCAGCCGATGATCGATTCGGCCACTTCGCGGAACAGCGGCTCGCGCGTCACCTGATATCCGTGCAGATAGTTTTTAAGCAATTCGGAATTGTCGTACGACATTTTCTCGAAGTGCGGCACGCGCCAATGCTCGTCGACGGAATAGCGATGAAATCCGCCCGCGAGCTGATCATAAACACCGCCGCGCGCCATATGTTCGAGCGTGAATTTCGCAACGTTCAAAAGTTCGGACGCGGAAGTCGATCCGGACGAAGCGGAGGTTACGGAAGAGCTGGAAGTGCGGGAAGAAGTGGAGGTGACGGAAGCGGCTTGGCAGCGATCCAGAATTAGATCGAGCGCCGATGGATGCGGAAATTTCGGCGACCGGCCGAATCCGCCGTCGCGCGGATCGAATCGCGCCGCGATCGAATCCACCATGCGATCGACAACGGCGGCATCGAAAGTTCCGGCCGCGCCTTCAAAACTTTCCGCGCGCGCCACCGCACTCGAAAGCGCCTCCGCGGCTTCGTCCACTTCTTTGCGACGCGTGCGAAACGCGTCAGCCATCGTCGCGAGCACGCGCCCAAAGCCGGGACGCCCGCCCATATCATTCGGCGGAAAGTATGTGCCGCCGAAAAATGGCCGCCCATCGGGCAGCAGAAAACCGGTGAGCGGCCAACCGCCTTGGCCCGAAACCGCGCTGATCGCGGTTTGATACCGCGCATCCACGTCGGGCCGTTCGTCGCGGTCGACTTTAACGGCAATGAAAAGTTTATTGATGATCGCGGCGATTTCTGGATTTTCGTAGCTTTCGCGGTCGATCACGTGGCACCAGTGGCACCACACCGCGCCGATATCGAGCAAAATCGGCCGGTCTTCCGCGCGCGCGCGCGCAAATGCTTCGTCGCCCCATTCGTACCATTCCACCGGCTGATGCGCGGCGGAACGAAGATACGGACTAGCGGAGCGAGCGAGGCGTTGTGCGGCAGCGGCGGAGTCGGCCACGAAGTGTCCTTCTTCCTTGTTTCGTTCGACGATCGTTCGTCTTTAGCTGCGCAGCGCGCTTGGCGGCGCGCGCGGGGTGGCGCGCTACTGGATCAGGTCTTTCGCGCCGGTATCGTTCGGATCGATCGGCTTGCGGCCGGCGAAGCCTTCATCGGGACGGTGCCAGAAGCGGATGCGATCTTCGCCAAGGCGCCAGCACAAATAAATTTCTTCGTCGTTAAGGCGAGCGGGAAAATCCACCAGCCCCACGTCGAGGTCTTTGATGATGCAGCCCGCCGCCTGGATTCGATCGACTGCGGCGCGCACCACCGATTCCAGTTGATCGCGCTCGATGCGCACGCGGCCCAAACTTTCGTGCGCCAGCGTGACGCCGCCCATCATCAGGATGCGCTGCGACACGCGGCCCAGCTCGTCGTCGAGTGCCGTCATTTTCTGGCGGCTTTCGACGGCTTCGGCAAGCGTCGGCTCGAGTTCGCGGCGAACACGTTCAGCCGATTTCAACGTGAATGTTCGTGGTACTGGTGCTTCATCGGCCATGAGAACATTTTCGCCCAACCAGCCGGGCTTTGCCAGCGAACAGCTCGCCGCGCGCGTCAGGCGTCGAGCAGCGTCGAGCGCGTAGCGCAAATCTTTAGAAGTTGAGTAAAGCTTTTGACGTTGAGTAACGTTTTTAGACGTTAAGCAACATCGGTGAGCCGATTTTTCCGCGATAGTGCGGACGGAAACGCGCGACATTGTACAGTTTTTCGACGTCGAGTTTGCGCGGTCCGAGTTTCGGATCGGGCAGCGGCACGTGCGTGTATTTGCCGCCTTCGAGAGCGATGAGGCGGCCGAAAGTTTCTTCGCGAATCAAATCGGCGGCGATATTTCCGAATGTGATGGCCACGATTTGATCGGTGGAATCGGGTGCGCCGCTGCGAAGTTCGTACGTGAGATCGGCGAGCATGATTTCGTTGCCGGTGCGCTTGCGAATTTCGTCGCCCAGGGCTTGGCCAATATCGACTTTTTTCTTGTGCCCGAACGCGTCAGCTTCGCCGTACTCGCTGACAGTGTGGCCTTTCCACACCGCGCCTTCGGATGCGATCACGAACGAATAGCGGCTGGAGTTCTGGCGTTTGTCTTCGGCGACGATGTTGACGAGGCCTTCGAGATCGAACTCGACTTCCGGAATTACGCAGCGGCCCGACGTGACGTAGGCGCTGAACAACGCCGTGAAACCGGCGTCGCGGCCAAACATGCGAAACACACCGATGCGTTCGTGCGAGCCGAGCGTGCTGCGCTGGCGCGTGATGATTTCTTTGGCGCGCGTAATCGCGGTGGAAAATCCGATGCAGTATTCCGTGCCACGCACATCGTTGTCCATGGTCTTCGGAATGCCGAGCACGCGCACGCCTTTGCCTTCGAGCGTTTTGGTGAAGCTCAGCGTGTCGTCGCCGCCGATGGCCACCAGGCAATGCAGACCGAGACGTTCGATATTTTCCAGGACGATCGGCGTGAAATCGAACGTGTCAGGCCCGGTCGCCAAAGTTTTCAAGCGCTCGGCTGAGATGTGCGCCGGCAAACCGGAGCGCTTCATCTTGAGAGCGTTGGTGCGCGAAGTGTGCAGAAACGTTCCGCCATCACGATCGACTTTGCGCGTGTTCTCCCAAGTGAGCGGAAGAATGTAATCCGTGTCAGGTGCGGGCCCAGGCTTCAGATGCGTGAGCCCCTCCCAGCCGCGGCGAATGCCGATCGTTTCGTAGCCCCAGCTCGTGGTTTGGTACACCACACTTTTGATTGCGGCGTTGAGGCCCGGAACATCGCCGCCGCCGGTGAGAATGCCAATGCGTTTTGATTGAGTCATAGGAGCAAGATTTTAACATCGAGTGCACGAATGCGCGCAAGTCCGAGCGAGCTTCCGTCACAGATTCAAGCGCGGTGTTTGGCGTCGGGAAAGGAAGTGAATTGATAGAGAGGAAATACTTCGCGAAAGATTTTCGCGGCTTCCGCTGTGAAGCCGGGTCGCAGCGCTGCGGCCACCGGCATTTTTCTGCGCACGATCCAGGCGAGGAGTTTATTCCAATCGGCGGGATCGAGTGGCCAGCCGGTGTGTTTGGTCCACTCGCGCTTTTCCGTCGAGTACCAATAACTTTCGTAGCGGCGGCCGAGGCGGCGTTTTTGTTGCGCTAGCCATTTGGGGTTCGCGGCGACGCGCGCGCGAGCTAATGTTTCGATCGCGGAAGATTTGTCACTTGAGTCGGCGTAGATGCGGAAGCCGGCTGTGGCGAATTCGGGCGAAAGGCCGAGGTAAAGTTCGCCGCCATTGGTTTTGCGCGCGCAGAAATAGAGATACATGTGCGTGTGGTAGGGAGTCTTATCGCGCGCGAAACGGATATCGCGATTGATGCGCGAGAAATTTGTCCCGGTGCGGTAGTTGATGTCGAAATCCGAATCGAGGCTCAACACCGCGGGCGACAAAGCTTCAAGCATGGCGCGGAAAGGCTCGACGACGGAGGAGCGATACCAATCGCGATGTTCGTCCATCCAGGTTTTGGAATTATTCTGCGCGAGCGCGTGGAAAAAACGGAGCGTGCCTTCGGAGAAAATCGCGCTCTGCGGTTTCATCGCAGCACCTCTCGATCCTGATCGCTCGGAACTTACACTCCGACTCCCAGATTCGGAGGCGCGGGACTTGGCTATCCGCCGCGTGGGCGGCATTAGTTACGACCGCAACCGCATCCGCCGCCACAACACGAAGAAGCGGAAGCGGACGTAGACGCGGACGATGCGGATTTTCCATTGCTGCCGGCGGCGGGCGCGAACACGGAGAATTGCAGCGAATGGCGGCGCGAACCGCAGCGAGGACAAGCGGCGGCTTTTTCGGTGTGATCGGCGGTGTGCAGCGCGAGATGTTCAAAGCGCTCGTTGCACTCTTCGCAGATGTATTCGTAGATGGGCATTTTCTTTTTCCTTCGGGTGTTATGCGCGCAGACGAATCAGGCGCGCTTCCGTGATCGCTTCCAGCTCGCGCATGGTGCTGGCGACGGAGTCGGATACGTCGCCATCGAGGCGAACAACGGAAATCGCTTCGGCGCCCGGTACCGCTTCACGCCGGCCGAGCGCGTATGTGGCGATGTTCAAGTTTTGCGTGCCGATCAGGGTGCCGATTTTGCCGATCGCGCCGGGAACGTCACGATTGCGTAGCAGTAGGAGCGTGCCTTCCAGCGGCGCTTCGAGCGCCATGCCGTCGACGCGAAGAAGGCGTGGAGGCGTGTCGGCAAGAGCAGTGCCTTCGACGGAAAACGCAGGCGTTGCCGGATCGGTCGTCGCAGCCTCGCCGGAGACCTCGATTGTGTCCGGGAATCCGTGCTCGCGCCGGCCACCGCGCTCTTCCACGGCGAGGCCGCGCGCGGATGCGATCGCTTCGGCATTGACCAAGTTCACTTTTTCGGCCAGCGCGGAATTGAGCACACCGGCGAGCACGGCGCTGCGCAGGACGCGCGTGCCGAGTTCGGCGGGTTCTCCGGCAAATGCGATACGCACGCGACTCAAGCGCGCTCCGCGGCCGGCAACGACTTGCGCGACCATCGACCCGAGGCGCTCGGCGAGCAGAAGATACGGTTGCAAGCGGCGATACTGCTCAGCGGAAAGCGAGGGCAGATTCACGGCGTTGCGGACCACGCCATCGGCCAGGAAATCGCGCACCTGCTGCGCGATCAGCGAGCCGACTTCTTCTTGCGCTTCGGCGGTGGAACCGGCGACATGCGGCGTTGCGACCAGATTCGGCAAACCGAGCAGCGGCGAATCTTTCGGCGGCTCGGTTGCGAAGACGTCGAGGCCAGCGCCGGCCAACTGGCCCGAACGCAGCGCATCGGCAAGCGCCGCTTCATCCACGAGTTCGCCGCGCGCGGTGTTCACAAGGTAGGCGCCGCGTTTTGTTTTCGCGAGATTCGCGGCGTTGATGATGCGCTCGGTTTCCGGCACGAGCGCGGTGTGCAGTGAGAGAAAATCCGATTCCGCGAGCAACCGATCGAGCTGTACCAGGACGACGCCGGCTTCACGCGCGGCATCTTCGGTGAGAAACGGATCGCAGGCCAGCACGCGCATTTCAAGAGAGCGCGCACGGCGCGCCACTTCGGCGCCTACGCGGCCAAGGCCGACGAGGCCAAGCGTCTTGCCGCGCAGCTCGGAGCCTTGTCCTTTCGATTTTTCCCAGCGGCCGGCGTGCATGGCGGCGTTGAGCGCGGGAATTTTGCGGGCGAGCGAAAGCATGAGGGCCAGCGTGTGTTCGGCGACGCTGGGCGCGTTGCCGCCGGGCGTGTTCATGACGAGCACACCGCGGCGCGTGGCCGCGTCGAGGTCTACGTTGTCAACACCGACGCCGGCGCGTCCTACGACGCGGAGTTTTGTGGCGCGCTCAAGTACGGCGGAAGTGACGCGGGTGGCGCTACGCACGATGAGCGCGTCGGCCGTGGGCAATTCGGCGTCGAGCGTTTCTTTGGTTGGGCGCAGGACTTCCCAGCCCACGGCACGCAACAGATCGATACCTCGTTCACTGATGGGGTCGGCAACAATGATTCGCATAGGACAAATAGCGTATTCGGCGGCAACCGGCCTGTCAAATCGGTCCGCGTGGGAGTGTTCCAGCCGGGGCGTCTATTTGCGGCTTTCAATAAATACGGAATATTGCGCGACACCGGATTCTTCGCGTTTGAGAGTGGTGAAAACCTCGGGCGCATAGAAGCGCGTTTCGTCGCGCGAGAGGTCCCAAACGTCGGAAAAACCGGCGTCAAGCAGAAGCTCTTCGAGATAGGAAAAATCCAGGCCTTGGCGATGGCCGCCTTCGCAGAAAAGGAGATTCGAGAGTTTGCCGCCAAGGGAGCGATGCGCGCGAGGAAAATCGCTGAAGAACGCAGCGTCGTTTGAAAGATAGGCGCGCGCGGCGGCGGCCATGTCGGGCACGACGGCGCGAAGAAAAGCTCCGGGCGCGAGGACGCGATGGCATTCGCGGAGAAGCGCGGCGAGCTCTTCGGCGTAAAAGTGCTCGAAAACGTGCGAGGAATAAATCGAGGCAATCGAATTTGAGGCGAACGGCAGGCCGTTGCGCAGATCGAGCCAGACGTCACGCTTGCGAAAAAGATTGCCGTCGACGTTGATGAAGCCGGGAAGATATTTCGGTCCACAGCCGAGATGCAAATGCGTGGCAAGGGAGGTAGTAGCGCGCGGAGCGCGAAGTTTCCAGTGCCAATAATTGAGTTTGTTTACGCCGCGCAGGGCCGTGAAATAAACGTCACGCGTTCGCTGATGAAGCATATTTGTAATCTCTTTTGCGGCGCGCCCAGCGCGCCAGGCATCTGTGCGAAATGGCCAGGAGTTTGCGGTCGGATGTGTCGCTGTCAAGCGTGCGGCCATCGAAGAGGGCAAAGTCAAGTTCGCGCAGAATGTTGGGAAGGGCCGGATCGGCGTAACCGTCGATGTAGAGTGCTTTCACGCGGCCAGAGGCGAGCAGGCGTTTGGCGCCACGGAGAACTTCGGCTTCGTGATTTTCAACGTCGATCTTCATGACGATGGAATCGCCCTCGATCGCGACATCGTCCAGGCGCCGAGCGGGAACGCGCATGGCGCGGCCACGGATTTGAAAAGGATTTCGCGGATCGATCGCGCCGAACGAGCACGATCCACCCCCTTCGCAGAAGTCCAGTTCGCCCGAGCGATCGGAAAGCGCGCACGCGTGGATTTCGACGGCACGGTCTTCGAGTGTGGCGCGCAGACGCTTTGCAGTATCGGGGTGCGCTTCAAACGCGTAGAACTTCATGTGTGGAAAAACCGCGCCGGCGCGCGCAATCACGGCCGAAAACAACCCGACATTCGCCCCGATGTCCACGAACGTATCTTCCGGTTCAATCACGAGGGCGAGCGTCGCCAGAATTCCGGCCTCCGTATCGAGAGGCGTGCTCATGCGAGCCATCTTGTGAGCGGCCAGATAGATGACCTCCTGGCGAGGGTTCACCCAAAGGCGCGCGCCGAAAAGTTCGATTTCGACATCCCGATTTGGGAAAAATAGCCGTAATAGGAATCGTCGGAATCGCGGATGAAGGTTTACAGCGCGATGCAAAACGCCTTTCAACAGGCTCTTTCCCACAACTTGTCGGCCCCCAGTAACTGCGCAAGCATTCGCGTAGGAGCAATTGCCGGGCCACTCGCAAGTGCGGCGGAGGACTGAGGCGGCTTTACGCGTATGTTATAGTTTGAAGACATTCCATGACGCTGACCGAGCGAATTCAGAACGATTTGACGCAGGCGATGAAGGCGAAAGACGAATTGCGTT
Organism: Candidatus Acidiferrales bacterium; assembly: GCA_049790315.1. Classification (GTDB taxonomy): domain Bacteria; phylum Acidobacteriota; class Terriglobia; order Acidiferrales; family UBA7541; genus DASPOJ01. Next base: position 9,141 of record JBAQYV010000083.1, read on the forward strand.
TGAGTGTGCTGCGCATGATGAAGAGCGCGATCAAAAATAAAGAGATCGAGAAAATTCGCCCGCTCGACGATGCGGAAGCGTTGCAGGTTTTGAATACGCTCGTGAAGCAGCGTCGCGAGTCGGTGGAAATGTTCGGCAAGGGCGGGCGGCAAGATTTAGTGGAAAAAGAAACGAAAGAGATCGCCATCATCGAGACGTATTTGCCTGCCGGCGCGAGCGGCGCCGAGCTGGATGCGGCGATAGCGGCGGCCATCGCCGAAACCGGGGCCAATTCGCCGAAACAAATGGGCGCGGTAATCAAGGCGGCGCGCGCGCATCTGGAAGGTAAAACGGTGGATGGCAAGGCGCTGTCCGACCGCGTGCGCGAAATATTGTCAAAACCTGCCTGAGTGCCAAGCGGCACGCGGGCGGAGGCAAGTTCCCTCCGCACAAGGGCAAACCTAGATACACCCAACGCGTCGCGCTGCGCTGGCAAGCGCGGTATTCTGTAAGCGTGACGCCGCCGGAAAACATCCCCGTTCGCTACTCCGAAGAAGAAGCTGGCTACGTAAGTTTCCGGCCGGTGGTCCGGCAGACATTTAGTTTTCATGAATTGCTGGACATGATTTTGTCGGTGACGGGGAAAGATATCGCGCGCGTGAGGCAAATTTTGCGCGCAGGCACGGTGGCGTTTCGTTCGTATCGATATTGGTGGACGGGATTCGAGCCGGAGGACGCGGACTTGCGCGCTGCGCTGGCGGTTTTTCCGGACGCCGATCCTGGTCGAGCGTTTTCGGCGAATGTATGCACGCTGGTAATTCTGGAATCCGGCGGCGTGGCCGCGCGCGAAATCGCGGAGATCGATCGAGAGGCGGCTTCGGCGCGGCGATGGTTGCAGCGCGGGACGGTCTGGCAGTTTTTGCTGGAGGCGGCGTCGCGCCTCACGCCCGATTATGAAGGCTACTCTTATGCGCGCCGCGCCGATGTGTATGGCCGCGGTCTTGAGCCGCCAGAGGCGGCGGCGCTGGCCGCGCAAGCCGAACGATTGGCTCCGCGCGCGCTGCGCCAGTCTGTGCGCATGCTTGCCGACGCGCGGCGTTTGCTGTTGGTGTGCCCGCGGCAAAACGCTAACGATTCCAAAAAAACTTAGCACTGCCGGAAAAATGCAGCGCGGGCGAGCAACTCTTAGTTCGCGGCGGCCTGTACGTTATCGGTTGTGTTTATCGCGACACTTGAAGCATGCGTGTGTGCGCGCGGCTTCATACTTCGGCAAACCTGCTTGCTAATACAGTATTCGAGCGCCGCAATCTGGGCCATAATGCCCGGCATCCCGAGGGC
>JBAQYV010000084.1:0-2052 GCA_049790315.1 Candidatus Acidiferrales bacterium
TCGAATCGAATTTGTTCCTCGCTCCCGGCGAGGGCGATGCGCCTTCGGGCGATGCCGAAAGCGCCGCGGCGACCAACGGCGAAGGCAACGGTTCCGCCGATACCGAAAGCGGTCTCGCGCAAGCCGCACGCCTGCTGCGCGGGCGCGAATCCTAACTCCGAAACAAATGTAACCTCCAATGTCCGAGGCCGGCGGCAAGAAAACGGACGACGAAATGCGGCGCGCGCGAAACGCCGCCGGACTTTGCGCCGATTGCGGGCACGCGCAAAAAATAATTTCAGATCGCGGCGCGAATTTTTATCTCTGCGAACTTTCCTTCAGCAATCCATCGTTCGCGAAATATCCGACGCTGCCAGTTCGCTCGTGCACCGGCTACGAATCCGACCTCGATCGCGATTGAAGCCGGCAAGTCGCATCAGACCTCTTCCACTCTTGGAGATGGCGCGGCCAGGCGATCGACTTCGGCTAGCTCTTCGGCGGAGAGAGCCCATTCTACGGCGCGGACGTTTTGTTCGACTTGCTCGGGCTTGGTGGCGCCGGCGATTCCGCTGGGTATTTCGGGCTGCGCGGCCAGCCATGCGACGGCGAGATCGAGCAGAGTGCGGCCACGTTGCGCACAGAATTTTTCGAGACGCTCGACAATTTCCCAGTTGGAATCGGTGACGTAGCGATCGGTGAGGTGCTTCGCGGTGTTTAAGCGCGCGCCCTGGGGCATGGGCTGGCCGCGTTTGTATTTGCCGGTGAGGAAACCGCCGGCGAGCGGAAAATACGGCAAGAGGGCGAGACCGTAGGCGCGGATCGCGGGAATTAATTCGCGCTCGGGTTCGCGGACGATCAGGCTGTATTCGTCCTGGCAGGAGATGAAAGCGTGCGATCCGATTTTGCGCGCGGTCCACTGCGCTTCCACGACTTGCCAGGCTTGTAAATTCGAGCAGCCGATGTGGCGAACTTTGCCCTGCTGAATTAAATCTTCCAGGGCGCGCAGAGTTTCTTCGATGGGCGTTTTCGGATCAGGGCGATGGAGTTGGTAGAGATCGATATAGTCGGTGCCGAGGCGGCGCAGGCTGGCTTCGGCGGCGGACATAATGTAGGCGCGCGACGCGCCTTTCATTGTTTTTGCGTCGTCCATCACCATGCCGAATTTCGTGGCGAGGACGATGTCCTTGCGGCGGCTTCCCAAACTCTGGCCCAGGAATGTTTCGGAGCCGCCCTTGTTGCCATAAATGTCGGCAGTGTCGAAAAAAGTGATGCCGAGATCGAGGGCTTTGTGGACGACGCGGCGCGTGGTCTCCAAATCGCAGCGATTGCCAAAATTATTGCAGCCTAAACCGGCGAGCGAAACTTCGAGCGGAGATTTCCCGAGCTTGCGGTGGATCATGGCGTGATCCTCATGGAAGCGGCCAGAGCGTCACATTTTCGATGCGCGTCGGGCGCGTGTGGGCACGGCAGCTTTGTTGAAAACACGAGGGATAGCGTAGGGGGTACATACACCCCCGGTGCATTTTGCGAAGTTGATGAAAACAAAGGGGCTGCGGCGAAAGAGTGCGGATGAGCATGAAGATACAGGGACTTAAAAACGTTTGGATTCAGTATGTTGAGCACTCTTTTGCTAATTGCTTGAAAATAAATGGGTTGCTTGAGGGATTCGGCATGGCCGCGAAAATTGCCGGGAACCGGGGGCTTAGCGGGTCGTCGTGGGGATCGCGCGGTCATGGAACGATCATAGCACGGGGAATGTCGATTTGGGTAACGTGGAACTGTTGATAAAGTTTCGAATACTATGAGCCTTCCGTGGCGGGACCAAGCGCCGAGATTGCAACCTGAAAGTCGCCGCTACGACAAAACGACTACATCCGCGCGGGACGGCCGAGGTCTGGTGTTACGGCGAAGGCGCATCCCACGCAAAGGCGACGGCGGATCCGAGACGACGGCGAAGGCGAAAGCGTCGACGACGCGAGGGCGACGACCGATACGATTCGCGGAGACGGCCGCGACGCGGAACAAACATTGGAGCGAGCGGGGCTAGCGCTGGAGGAATTCGTCGGAGTGCGT
>JBAQYV010000085.1:0-5402 GCA_049790315.1 Candidatus Acidiferrales bacterium
CGAGGTCGCTGAGCAGGCGGACGGTACCGCCGGTGCGGCAGATCAGTTTTCCATTGAGAAAAAGTTCGGCTCGGCCCTGGGCATACCGGATCTCGGCAATTTGCCTCGGCGTCACCTTCAGACGATATGTGGCGCGAACTTCGTGCGCGGGCGGACGGATATTCCATTCGAGATTGCCATCAACGTGGCGGACGCCAGCTAAACGCCACGTGAAATCGAAAAGGACCAACGCGGCGGGGGAATAGTTCGCGGGAGCTTGCGTGGATGTGCCATCGAGCGGATCGATCTGCTGATAAAACTCGCCGGCACGGCAAATTGAGGCGACCCACTGCTGCATGAGGTGCGCAAAATCGGCGGGCTTTTTGTAATATTCCATCCAGCGCGTGGCGCGAAGCGCGGTGAGGGCTTGCGAGGCGCCGCCCCAGGAATTTTCGGGGATGGAGCGAACGAATTTGGGATCGTCGAGAGCGATGGAAGTCAAAGGATAGGGCGCCCAGAAGGCGGCAGGGTTGTGTATTTGGCGATCGTAAATCGTGGCGAATAATTTTTCGTCGACAACATGCTCGCCAAGGACGCGGGCGATCACTTCGCCGCGAACGCGCACGAATTGGTTTTGCGCGTCGAGATCGTAAAATGCGGCATCGTCAGCCGAGTAAAGACGATTCAAAATCGCAGCGCGAATGGCGTCGGCATCGGCGAGCCAACGATCGGCTTCGGCGGATTTGCCGAGCGCGCGCGCCATCGCGGCGAGCGCCACGCGTCCGCCATACACCGTCGCCGACATATCGGGGCACAAGCGCGGCAACGACGCGAGCGGCGGGCATTTCCGCGCATCGTCATCGGGACAACTATCGGGAATGCCGGCCCAGCGCGGACTTTTATCCTGGCCCGTGTCAAACGTGCAGAAGCCTTCGCACAGTCCGGTGTGGCGAGTATCGCGATAGCGGCGCAGCCAGGCATCGAAGCGGCTCCATCCGTTGTACGCCGTCTCCAAAAGTTCGCTATCGCCGGTTTGCTGCGAAAGTTCCCACGCTGTGGCGACGAGTGGCACGGCGAGTTGCAAATGGCGCCAGCCGATTTCATTCGATTTCATGGCGTGAGGAATCAGGCCGTCTTCACGCTGAAGCGCGAAAAAAGCCATTTGATTGTTGCGGGCCACATCGGGCCGAATCACGCCATAGATCAAACCTTCGTGTGGGCCTCCTTCGCCGGAGAGGCGTTGGTATACGCTACCTTCGATCAGGACTGGCCGAGGATAGTAAGGCAGCACCATCACATTGGCGGCGAGAACGTCGAGAGCGTGGCGATAGGTGCGCGCGAGAAGCGGATCGGTTGTCTCAAACGAGATTCGGGGCGCGGGTTTCGCCGCCGATGCATCAAAGGAGAGCGCGTCTCGATCGAGAGCACGCGAAGCGCGCGACAGAATCGGAACGGCGGCGCCCGTAAGCATGCTGGCTCTTGCGATGAATTCTCGTCGATTCATGGATCGAAACCCATTGGACTCCCGTAGTCTTCATAGCATGAATCGCAGCAACCCGGGCGTACGTCAAACGGAAAGGCGCTCGCAAAGCGCTGGCGACCCAACTAGAATGACGGAAGCTTCGGATCTAACGCCGCGTGCGCGCGACGCTGAGGGACGGCGATGTCGCTGATGCGAGACGCCATCGGGATCATCCTGGCAGGCGGCCAGGGCGAGCGGCTTTCGCCCTTGACGCGCGATCGCGCGAAGCCGGCCGTGCCGTTCGGCGGAATTTACCGCATCGTTGACATCACGCTTTCCAATTGCATCAATAGCGATCTGCGCCGCATTTACGTTCTCACCCAATACAAAGCGCTCAGCCTGAACCGCCACATCCGGCGTGGATGGAGCAGCATCATGGGCCTGGGCGATTTCGTCGAGATACTGACGCCGCAGATGCGCGTTTCCGCAAACTGGTATCAGGGAACGGCGGACGCGATCTATCAGAATATTTATTCCATCGGCAGCGATCGCTCGAGCTACATCATCGTGCTTTCCGGCGATCACATTTACAAAATGAATTACGGAAAAATGTTGCAGCAGCATGTGGACGCCGGCGCGGATGCCACCGTGGGCACCATCGAAGTGGATCCGGAAGAAGCCGCTAAACAGTTCGGCGTGATTGAAACCGACGCGCATTGGCGCGTGGTCGGCTTCCAGGAAAAGCCGGCGGAGCCGAAGCGCTCGCGGCACAATCCCGCGAAAGTGAACGCGTCGATGGGCATCTACATTTTCAACACGCAATTTCTGCTGCCTACGCTGATCGCCGACGCTGAAGACCCGGGATCGAGTCACGATTTCGGCAAGGACATTCTGCCGCGCATCCTTTCGAAGTATCGCGTATACGCCTACAATTTCGAGGACGAGAACAAACCGCAGGAACATTACTGGCGCGACGTTGGAACACTCGATGCGTACTACGAAGCAAACATGGATCTGATTTCCGTGGCGCCGGTATTCAATTTGTACGACAAGAGCTGGCCGCTGCGCACCTGGCAGCAGCAATACCCGCCGGCGAAATTCGTGTTCGCCGATCCGGAGCGCATGGGCGTGGCCGTGGATTCAATCGTTTCGCCGGGCAGCATCGTTTCGGGCGGACGAGTAAAAGGCTCGGTGCTGGGCTACGATGTGCGCATCAACAGCTACTGCGAGGTGGAAAGTTCGATCGTGTTCAATCACGTCAACATCGGCCGCCACTCGAAGATTCGCAACGCCATCGTAGACCGGCATGTGAATCTGCCGGAGCGCACGGTGATCGGCTACGATACGGAGGAAGACCGCAAGAAATATCATGTGACCGAAAGCGGGATCGCCGTAGTGATCCGCGACGAGTCCATGCTCGAGGAGCCGGAGTAGACCGGCAGCGTTTCGGATCGGCTTCACGCCCTCGCCAAATAGTTGAAATCGAAAAGCTTCGATGATATGTTTCGCCGTCGTATGGCGGCTATCTTATTGCCAATAGGATAATTTCTAGCTAGCACGAAGACCTAAATATGCGAATTCTTGTGCCAGTGTTCCTTGTTTTGGCTCAAGTAGGCGTCGCCTTCGCTCAAGTGGACGTGGGTGGCCCAACTCAAACCCAGGACCCAAACTACCCATTGCAGGTGCTCATTCTGGGGAGGAACACAAGTCACGGGTATTACGGCGGCTGGCACGTGTGGGGCCGCGCCGACCTTTTTACGGGCCAGCAAGAACAAGGATTCGATTACGAATCTGACTGCGGCCGGCTTTTCATGGTGTCGCACGGGGATGAGCGCTACAGTGCGCGCTGGAAGAAGCCGAATGAACAATTGGAAATGCTCGTCAGCAAGATCGGGACCGGCAAATCGGACAAGTGTGTGCTAAAAGCGGATATGAAGCCGTTCGTCTACGAGTACGATCATGGCTCAGAGGGCCACACTGTTACACGGCCGATGCGGAATCCGGCTCCCGCGGTAACACCGGCGCCAGCGACAACTCCGCAAAAATAATTTTATCCGTCACCACATTCTGATCTGGTTCTACGGCTGCCCCCTTAGGCGATACGCGCGGTAGATCGCCGCGCGCCAGCGTGTCGTACAGCACGCCGCGGTCCCCACCTCGAATCGCGCTTTCCCCGAACCGCCAGAGACGCTAAACTTTCCGCGGCATTCCATTTCAGCAGTGCGATTCGCGCAGTCCGGTCTTAATTTCTAATTCAGGGGTGTCGCCCGAGCGGGCGGAAGGGGTGAGAGATGTCCAGTCGTATTACGAAAGTGAGCGCGAGAGAAATTATCGATTCGCGCGGCAATCCTACGGTAGAAGCAGATGTGGTAGTCGATGGCGGAATCTGGGGACGCGCGGCGGTTCCGTCGGGCGCTTCGACGGGCGAGCATGAGGCCATTGAACTGCGCGACGGTGACAAATCGCGATTTCTCGGCAAGGGTGTACTGAACGCCGTGGCCAATGTGAACGGTCCATTGGCGCAGGCCGTGATCGGGATGGACCCGACGGATCAGAAGGCGCTCGACCGGAAAATGATCGAAGTCGATGGCACTCCGACCAAAGCAAAGATGGGCGCGAATGCGATTTTGGCCGTTTCCATGGCGGCGGCACGCGCGGCAGCTGGCGCCGAAAGGCTGCCGCTGTACAAATACCTGGCGCGATTTTCGAGCGAACGCGACGCAAACACGCTGCCTGTTCCAATGATGAACATTCTGAATGGCGGCGCGCACGCGGACAATTCGGTGGATTTTCAGGAATTCATGGTCATGCCCATCGGCGCGAGCAGTTTCCGCGAGGCGCTGCGCATGGGCGTTGAGGTGTTCCACAACTTAAAGGCCGTGCTGCACAAGCGCGGATATTCAACGGCGGTGGGCGATGAAGGCGGCTTCGCGCCGAATTTGAAATCGAACGAAGAAGCGGTGGAGGTGGTGCTCGAGGCCATCGCTGCGGCGGGATACACACCCGGCAAACACATCTCGCTGGCGATCGATCCGGCGTCGAGCGAATTCTACGTGCGGGCGAGCGGTAAATACGTGTTCAAGAAATCCGATAAATCGATGAAGACTTCAGAGCAATTGGTGGCACTGTGGGAAAGCTGGCTGCGGCAATACCCGATCGTCTCAATCGAGGACGGCATGTCGGAAGAAGATTGGGCCGGGTGGAAACAACTGACGGCGAAGTGCGGCAAGCTGGCGCAACTGGTGGGCGACGATATCTTCGTGACGAATCCAACGATTTTCGCGCGCGGCATCGCGGACCAAATCGGCAATGCAATTCTGATCAAGCTCAATCAAATCGGCACGGTCACGGAAACCGTCGAGGCCATTGAGATGGCGCGGCGAGCCGGGTACCGCTCGGTGGTGTCGCATCGTTCCGGCGAAACTGAAGATACATTCATCGCCGATTTCGTGGTTGCCATGGGCACGGGGCAAATCAAAACCGGATCGGCGTCGCGCAGCGAACGCGTCGCGAAATACAATCAATTGCTGCGCATCGAAGAAGAACTGGGAACTTCCGCGGTGTTCCTTGGCCGCGCAGCACTTGCGGGCGCGTAACGCCGCAACGTTTTTATTTTTGTCGCCGCTTGTGTATTCTGAAGTTCTATGGCAAAGCGGCCGAAACCAATTGTATTGACTGTGCTCGATGGATGGGGCTATTCGCCGGCGATTGAAGGCAACGCGATCGCTCTGGCGCGCAAGCCGACTTACGATTCCCTGCTGAAGAAATATCCCAACACATTGATCCAGACTTCCGGACCCGCGGTCGGCTTGCCTGACGGACAAATGGGCAACAGCGAAGTCGGCCACCTGAATATCGGCGCGGGGCGTATCGTGCAGATGGATATCACCCGCATCGATCAGATGATCGCTTCGGGCGCGATCTATCGAAACGAATTGCTGCTGCGCGCGATGGCGCGCGG